>CAVJBF010000108.1:4948-8676 GCA_963647785.1 Acutalibacteraceae bacterium | reverse complement strand
CCTGGCTGGAGATTTCCAACCAGCGTCTCATGGAAGACAGCGGCGTGCACATGCATGCGCAACTCAACGAAAAAGTGTTCCAAACCATGCTCGCGGCCACACTGTGGTTCTCCACCGACTACCGTGGCGAACTCGAATGCGAATCCCGCTGCGAGGACTCTGGTTTCATGGATCTTCTCTTAACGCCCCGCGAGAACAAGGCGCTGCCAACGTACGTGATCGAGGTGAAGCACCTTTCGGCTAGCGCAGAAGACGCCACCGTAGCGGAAGCACTGGAAGCGGCTCGTGAGCAGGCAAGGCGGTATGCGGAAGGCGAAGCGCTTTGTGACGCCCCGAACCTGAAGCGCGTGGCGCTGGTTTATCGGGGCTTGAAAATCGGTGCGGTGGCTGTTTTCTGATCTTCTTCGGGCGAAACCAGCCTCCTGGCAGCTTCACCGCCGGCCGTCCTGTCAGTGCGCCAATTCGGCGCTCGTCACACAACAGGCGCGTGCTGTTGACTGCCGGCAGCTCCGCTTCGCCAGGCAGAGGCCCATGGCGAAGCGATTGCGAGCAACCGAGGCTGGACTCACGATTTAAGCGAGCTTTGCGTAGTCCTCGTCGCTCACGGGCTCCAGCCACTCGCTTGAACGCCCTTCGGCCGGCACTTCGACGGCGATGTGCGAGAACCAGCTGGTGGGCGCGGCGCCGTGCCAATGCTTCACCTCGGGCGGGATGTAGACGACGTCGCCCGCATGAAGCTCGCGAGCAGGCTGTCCCTCGAGCTGGCAGTAGCCGCGTCCGGCGACGCAAAGAAGTATCTGGCCGCCCAAGTGATGAACGTGCCAGTTGTTGCGACAGCCGGGCTCGAACGTGACGTTGGCGGTGACCACGCCTTCAGTCGTCAGCATCGCAAGCCAGCTCTTGCCGGAAAAGTACTTGGCGTAGGCGTCGTTTGGGGCGCCCACAGGAAATTTGGGATCAAAGATGTCCATCGTTGTTTCTCGTTTTGCAGTTTTCACAGTGCTCGCAGCTGCATCGGGCAGCAGGCTCGCGGCCGCCATGGCGCCCGCAGCGGCCATCGCAGCGCGACGAGTGATCTTTGAGGGGGTGGGCATGGTGCGTCTCCTTTAATCGCCAGCGGCCGCCGGCGCAGGAAAGACCAGCCCGGCAGCCCGCTGCTTCACTCACATCAGTCAACACGAATGAGGCGATATTTGTCGGTGCCCATGCCGAGCTCCTTCATGTAGGAGAGCTGGCGCAGGCCGCGGCGCGACTCGATGCGCTCGACAAGGTCCTGCTTCTCGCTTTGAGGCCTGGCCCATACCAGGTCGATCGAGGCCTGATCAATGGCGAGCAGATCCGTCGAAGCGAGAATGCCGATGTCGGGAATCGTGGGCTCGGCAGCCGCCGTCCCGGCGCAGTCGCAGTCCACGGACATGCGGCGCAGCACATTGATGAAGACGATCTTTTGGCCAAAATAGTCGCAGACCGCCTTTGCCGACTCCGCCATGTTCTCCATCAGGCGCTCCTTGGCGGGCCACTCGTTCCAGGGCAGCTTCACGTCCGAGACGCCGTGCACCTGCTGCTTGCCGATGCGGCCGTCGGCGCAGCCGATGGCGATGTTCTTCATCGAGCCGCCGTAGCCGCCCATGGCGTGTCCCTTGAAGTGCGTGAGAACCAGCATGGAGTCGTAGTTCACGATGTGGCCGCCCATGGAGACTTCCGTGAAGTGCCGCCCGCCCTTCACCGGGAGGTTCACCGTCCCCTCCTCGTCCATGATGTCCACAGGACAGAACGTCCAGCCGTTCACTTTGAGCGTTTCGCGGTGCTGCTCGGTGGTGTAGCGATCGCCCTGATAGAGGGTGTTCGTCTCCACAATCGTGCCGCCCGGAATGTGCTTCATCAGCTCCGCCACCATGAGGCGCGGCAGGATGTTGGGGCCGTTTCGCTCGCCCGTGTGCAGCTTCACTGCAATCTTGCCCGTAAGCGTCGCATTGATCTTTTCGTAGAGCTTCACAAGGTGCGCGGCGTCGATCACGGGCGTGAAATACACGTCCGCCGGTTTGTCCGCCGCAGCCACCGGGCCGGCGCGGCCGCCCGCAGCAATGGCAGCGGCGCCCGCCGCGGCCGCCTTGAGGAAGTCCTTGCGGGTCATGAGAGTCGTCATGATTCTTTCTCCGAAATGCGGAAGGCGAACTGCTCGCCTCCCCCTGTTGCGTTCTGAGGGGGCATTGTGCAATCCGGCGCCCCTGCGCCGTTAGGCCCAAAAGCGCAAAAGACTGCCTGATTGCGCCAGAACGGCGTTCCGAAGGAAGCGTCAGAAAAAGTTGCATCCAGGCGCCGTTTTTGCTCTAATAGTCATTTGGTTTTAACCATTTTTTCAGCCTCGCTCTGCCGCGGCGCCTTCGCCCCATGTCTCCCTTGACTTTGGATCTTCCCCTCAGCAGCACCCTCCCCGACGACGGGAGCCGGCATCTCTTCGCCGTTTTCGAAAAGCTCGGCGCCGCGCGCTGGGCGATGGAAGTCGATGACGAGGGACGCCCGGGCAACATGCACTGGAGTCCGGAATTCCGGCGCCTCGTGGGGTACGGCGACGATTCGCCCGCCTTCCCTGAGGACATCGCCTTCATCTTCTCCATCGTCCATCCCGACGACCGTGTCGCCATCCGCCGCGCGCTCTGGGCGGCGCTCTCGGACGCAAACGGCCCGACGAACTACGACGTCGTCTACCGCATCAAGGACGAGCAGGGTTGCTACCACTGGTACCGCGCTGTGGGGCGGCATGCTTGCGATCGCAGCGCATCCGGCCGGCATCTTTTCTATGGCCTGCTCTTTCGCAACGACAACGAAAAGGCGGTCCAGGCGATGCTCGCAGAGCGGCGCGAGGCGATGCTGCGCGTCAATGAATCGCTGCAAAAGCAAACAGCGGAGCTTGAAGCGCTGCGAAAAAAAGAAAATGAAGACCTCGCTCGCCTGCAGGCGATGCACGCCGCCATCGAAACGGACCGCGCCCGCCTCGTGCAGCGCATGCGCGTCATTGAGGCGCTCAGTCTTGACTGCAACACCGTCTGGGTCGTGCATGTCCCCTCGATGACCGTGAGCCTCATGCGCAACAAAGGCTCAAGCGCTGCGGAGCCGGCCATTCCGGCGGCCGCCCGCACGAACAATCTTGCGGCCGCTGTCCGGCTCTACGCCGACCGCTGCGTTATTCCCGAAGATCGCGAGGCATTCATTGCGGCGCTTGCCTACGACAACATCCGGCAGCAGATCTCGAGCCGGCCGCTCTACGAATTTGTGTACCGCCGCGTCTCGGGCGCCGAAGCGAGCTGGTATCAGGTCGTGATTTCGCTCGCCGACCCCGGCCGCAGCGACGACTTCGTCGCCGGCTTTCGCAGTGCGGACGCTCTCGTGAAGAAGGACGCCGAAGAGAAGGCGCAGCTTGAAGCCGCCCTGCGCGCCGCGCGGCAGGCGAGCGACGACCGCACCCAGTTTCTAAACGCCATCAGCCACGACATCCGCACCCCGATGAACGCCATTGCCGGAATGACGGCCCTCGCGTCCGAGCACCTTGACAACCCCGAGCGCGTCACGGCGTCGCTGCAGAAGGTCACCGACGCGGGGCGCGAGCTTCTCTCCCTCATCAACAACGTGCTCGACCTGTCGCGGCTTGAATCCGGCAAGCTCGCCCTCACGCGCGAAGCCCTGCCTCTTCCCGCGCTCTGCGAGGCGGTCTCCGACCGGGGCGTTGA
>CAVJBF010000108.1:0-4938 GCA_963647785.1 Acutalibacteraceae bacterium | reverse complement strand
CAGCTCGCCTTCTCTTTTACCGCCGACCGTCTTTTTCACGAAACGCTCACGGGCGACCCGGTGCGCCTGTCACAGATCATGCTGAGCCTCGCGGAAAACGCCGTCAAGTTCACGCCCGCGGGCGGCCTCGTCACGATGACCCTCACGGAAACGGACTGCCAAAACGGCGAAGCGTCCTTTCTCTTTTGCTGCAAAGACAACGGCATCGGCATGACGGAGGACTTCCAGCAGCGCCTCTTCTCGCCCTTCCTGCGCGCCAAGACGATGAACGACGCGGGCGTCACCGGCTCAGGTCTGGGGCTTGCCGTCACCAAGCGGCTCCTTGCTCTCATGGCGGGCGACATCCGGGCGGCGTCCCGGCCGGGCGAAGGCTCCGTCTTCTCCGCCACCTTCCGGCTTCCCGTACGAGAGGCGCCCTGCGACTCGCCCGCGGCGCTGCAGGGAAAGCGCGTCCTCCTCGTCGACGACAACGCGAGCGAAGGCCCCTGCGCCGTGCAGACCCTGCGGGATCTGGGCGTTGAAGCCCTTTGGACAACATCGGGCGAAGCTTCGCCTGTCGCCTGGCGCGAAGCCGAAGCCGCCGGCCGCCCGTTTGACGTCGTCTTGATCGACTGGCGCATGCCGGGCATCAACGGCGTGGAGACGGCGCGACGGCTGCGGCCGCTTGCCGGCCCCGCCGTTCCCTTCATTCTCTTTTCCGCCTACGACATGGCGACGGACCGGGAGGAAGCGCTTGCGGCCGGCATCACGAGCTTTCTCAAAAAGCCCCTCTTTCGCAGCACGCTGCGCAGCGGTCTCCTTGCCGCGCTCGCCGGAGGCGACGCAGGGCGAGAAGCGTCGGCGAGCGATGTCGAGCAGCCACGTGAGCAGCGCCGGGTGCTCCTTGCCGAAGACAATGAATTGAACCGCGAGATTGCGACGGAGATCCTCGCGTCGCTTGGCCTCGCAGTCGAGACGGCAGCCAACGGCCGCGAAGCGCTCTCACTCTATGAATCGCACCCGGCGGGCTGGTATGACCTCGTGCTGATGGATCTGGAAATGCCCGTGATGACGGGACTTGAAGCGGCGCGGCTTCTGCGGCGGTCGCTGCGCTCGGACGCGGAGACCCTGCCTTTGGTCGCCATGAGCGCGAGCACTCGCGCTGAAGACCGCGAAGCGGCGCGTGAAGCGGGCCTTGCGATCTGGCTGGAAAAGCCGGCGGACCGCGCCGCCTTTGCGGCCGTGGTTTCTCAGTGTCTGGCCCTTTCTGGAGACGCCTTGTGACGGAAGAAAAAAACATCACGCTCCTCGCGGGCGATCCCAGCCGCACGGACGCCGCGCTCTTCGCGGCCTACGCCCCCCTGGGCGTTGCGCGCTGGTGCCTTGTGGCCGACGACGCCGGCGACACGGTGCAGATCCGCTGGTTTGAAGAGTTCTGGCGCATGGCGGGCTACGACGAAACGAACATGCCGCGCACGGCTCAAGCAATCCGCGACCGCATGCACCCCGACGAACGCAGCCGCGTGCAGGAAGGCATTCGCCGCGCCGTTCTCGACCCCACCGGGAAGACCGAGCTTGACACGGAATTCCGCCTGCAGCACGCCGACGGCACCTGGCACTGGTACCGCTCCCGCGGCCGCTTTGATTCGGGGAACGCCGGTCCCGGCCGTCTCTTTTACGGCCTCACAGCGAACATCGACGCCGAAAAGCACGTGGACGAAGCGCTCGCCGAAGAAGCCGGAAAGCTCGCCGCCGCGGGCGACCGCGAGCGCCAGGCGATTGAAGAGACCTCGCGCCTGCGCCGGCGGCAGCAGGCGACGATTCGCGCGCTCGAGGACCTCAACGCCTCCCTCGAGCAAGGCCGCTGGGAGCTTGACCAGCAGATGCTCGTCATCAACGGCCTCTCCCGCGACTGCAACACCGTCTGGCACGTGAAGTGGCCCGAGCTCACCGGGAAGCTCTACCGCAACCTCGCCCCCGCGTCGCAGCAGGCGGTGATCGGAAGCGTGCAGCAGACGAATCACTTTCCGACGGGCTTCCGGCTCTACGTGGACACGAGCGTCCTCCCCGAGGACCGGCCGATTCTTCTGCCCTATTGCGATGGCGCGGCCGTGAAGGCGGCGCTGCGGCGGGAGCGCACGCTGCGCCTGCGCCACCGCCGCGTGACCGACGGTCGCATCGAATACTACGACGCGGTCTTCGTGAAGCCCGAGACAGGCGAAGACTTCGTGCTCGCGCTGAGAAACGTGGACGACCTTGTGCGGCGCGAGCAGCAGAAGAAGGCGGCCCTGGCGACCGCGGTCGACGCCGCCGCTCGCGCCGACCGCGCGAAGTCGGTGTTTTTAAACAGCATCTCCCACGACATCCGCACGCCTCTGCACGGCATTCTCGGCATGGCCGACATCGCCAGGCGGCACGCCGGCGACGCCCGGCGCGTCGCCGACTGCCTCGCCAAGATCACGGGCGCGAGCCGCCACTTGATGGCTCTCGTCAATGAAGTGCTCGACGTCTCGCGCATCGAATCCGGGCGCATCGACCTCGCACAAGACGTCTTCAGCCTCACGGAAACCTTTGCGGCGGTCGCAAGCCTCATGGCGCCGCAGGCGAAGGCGGCCGGGCTTCGGCTTTCCGCCGTCGTGCGGGGCGTCACGCATGAAGCCGTCCTGGGCGACGCGCTGCGGCTGCGACAGGTCTTCGTCAACTTGTTGAGCAACGCCGTGAAATTCACGCCCGCCGGGGGCGACATCGACGTCACGCTCGAAGAGCGGCCCTCCGCGTCCCGCCACTACTCGGAATACGTCTTCACGTGCCGCGACACGGGCTGCGGCATGACGGAAGACTTCCTCGCGCGGATTTTCGAACCCTTTGAACGAAGCAGCGACGCCCAGACGCGCGGCATCCCCGGCACCGGGCTCGGGATGTCGATCACAAAAAACATCATCGAGACCATGGACGGCGACATCAAGGTCTCGTCCGCTCCCGGCCGGGGCAGCACCTTTTCCGCGGCCTTTCGCTTAAAGCGCGCTCAGCAGGCGCTCGCGGCCGATCCTGCCTTGAAAAACGTCCCGGTGCTTCTGGCGGGGCCCGACAACGACGCGAGCCGCAGCCTGCGGGCGTTCCTCCGTGACGCAGGGCTTGCCCCCCTCCTTGCCGACACGCCGGACGAAGCCTGCCGGCTTCTGTCGCGTGAAGAGAATCCCATCCGCCTGGTGATCGTGGACGACAGCGAAAACGCCGCAGGGCCCTTTCTCACCCCCGCAGCGCTCCTGGCTGCCTCCGGGCGCCCGGTGCCGCTTGTGCGCCTTGAAAGCAGCGATCTGGCGGCGGCCGAGGAGCAGCGTTCGCTTGAAGCGGGCTTCACCGCCTGTCTCACCCGGCCGCTTTATCGCTCGAAAATTGAAGCGCTCGTGAAGAGCCTCCTCACCGAAGGCAGCCGGTCGCTTGAGCCGCGCTCTCAGCTCGAAGCCTTTGGCAAAGCCGATTTTTCGGGACGGCGCGTGCTTTTCGTCGAAGACAATGAACTCAACCGCGAGATCGGCCTCGAGATTCTTCGCCTCACCCGCGTTGCGATCGACGTCGCCAACACCGGCCGGGAGGCCGTGGAGCGCTTCAACGCCTCGCCCCTGTGGACTTACGACCTCATCTTGATGGACATTCAGATGCCGGACATGAACGGACTCGCCGCCTCGCGCGCCATCCGCGCCTGCGGCCGGGCCGATGCCGCCGCCGTGCCCATTGTGGCGCTCACCGCCAATGCCTTCAGCGAAGACCGCGCAACGGCGCTTGCCTCCGGGATGACCGACTACCTTGCCAAGCCCGTGAATCTTGCGGCACTGCTCGAAGTGATGCGGCGGCATCTCGCTTGAACTCCACGCCGCGCTTTCTCGTGAAATCCTCCTCAATTGGTTTGCTTCTTTTCGAGCATGACGACTGGCTCAGTGCCTAATGCATTGAATTTCACGAGAAATCAGCCGCCCCTGGTCAGACGTGCGATAATGCCTTGATGAGGATGGAAAACCATGGCTGATTTCAACGAACTTCCCGCTTTGCCTTTGGGCACTTCTGACTTCAGAACGCTGCGACTCCAAAAGAAGATCTACGTGGACAAGACCGCGTTGATTTATCAACTCGCCCGTCGAGCGGAAAAGTTCTTCTTCACCCGTCCGCGGCGCTTCGGGAAGTCGTTGCTCGTGAGCACGTTTGCTTCGCTCTTTCGAGATGGTCTAAAAGACTTCTCCGGACTCGCCATAGAGAAACTCTGGAAGGACAAGACCTACAACGTCATTGAACTGGATTTTTCCAAAGCCAAGAATTTCAATAGCATGGAAGAGTTTGAGGCATCTCTGTGCTCATCAGTCGTTCGCTCCTTTGCTAAAAGCGGCTTCGTTTTTGATCGAACCCTTGAGTCGGAATGGATGGATCAAATCTCCGACTGGCTTGACGACCAGCAAAACGGTTCACTGGTGTTGCTCATCGATGAATACGATGCCCCCCTCACAGCGTGTCTGGACGACGAGGCGCTTTTTAAAAGCGTTGGAAAACGACTGGCTAATTTCTATGCCATCGTCAAGTCGAACGACGCCTGCTGGCGCTTTGTGTTTGTGACTGGCATAACCAAAATTTATCCACCGGGAATCTTTTCCTCTGAATTCAACCAATTTACAGATATTTCACTCGATCCACTCTTTGCGCCGCTTATCGGCTTCACAGAAGAAGACATTGACCAGTATTTTTCAAAGCATGTCGAAAAGGCCGGCAAGGTGTTGAACTTGCCGCACGAGGTGTTGCGAAGTCGGCTTCGGGAAAATTACGCTGGCTACTGCTTTGATGAGACAGTCTCAACGCCTCTCTACGCGCCGTGGTCCGTGCTCAATTTCTTCAGCAGCCCTGAAGATGGGTTCGAAAACTACTGGATGGAGAGCGGCGGCAGCCTATCGTTGCTGCAAAAGTATCTGCACA
>CAVJBF010000107.1:0-8737 GCA_963647785.1 Acutalibacteraceae bacterium | reverse complement strand
CGATTCCTCCCCATGACTAAAAGTCAGGGGCTTCCTCGCGGCTTTGTAGTGAAGGTAGTCAAGTTCAGGATCGCGATCGAGAAAGACGTAGCAGAAGGCGAAGTCAAGATCGCCGCGCTTGAGCATTTCCACGGCATAGGAGCTGCTGATTTCGTGTACTTTTAGCGAGAGGTGGGGGAGCAGGCGCCGGATGCGGGTGCAGATTTCCGGCAGGATGAGATGCATTGCCCAATTGACGGACCCAAGGTTTACTTGATCGTATTCGCCTGAGGCTGTCTTTTCGACTTCGGCTTCGTAGTTTTCGAGAGTCATTGCCAGGCGCTTTGCCAGCGGCGCGAGCGCCCGGCCCGTCGACGTGAGTTCGATTCGTCTCGGCAGGCGCTTTACGACGGGCTTGCCGAGACGAATTTCCAGCGCTTGAATGTGGCGGGAGAAAAGCGGTTGGGACATGCCGGCCACCGCCGCCGCCTTGGTGAAGCTCATTTCTTGGGCAAGCAGGCTGAAGAGCCAGAGATTTCGAAGGTGACGAGCATCCATGCAAGAAAGATATTCGTAGGAGTAGATAAATGCATTTTTACAGAGCGAAACAGCATGTCTACACTGCTTTTCACGATCGAATACAAAACCGCAAGGCGCCTTGCAGTAGCTCAACTTGGAGAGAGACTGCAATATGCAAAAGCAATTGATCTGTGCGGCGATTGCCGCCGGAACGGCATCCGCCGCCTTGAAGGACGGCACCTACGAGACGAAGGTCATCGGGCACAACGCGCCGATGACGCTGAAAGTTACGATTTCAGGCGGCCGCATCACGGACATTGATTACGCGAAGAACCTTGAGACGCTTGGCGTCGGCAAGGTTGCGCTCGCGAAGCTGACGGCTGAAGTGAAAGCGCGTCAATCGATCGGCGTCGACAGAGTGACGGGCGCTTCCTTCACGAGCACCGCTTTCTTGAGCGGCATGGAGGAGATTCTTGAAAAGGCGGGCGCCACCGACGCGGATCTCGCAAAGTGGTCGAAGTCTGCCGTGAAGATTTCCTCCAAGCCCGCGTTTTATTCGGCCGACGTCGCCGTTGTGGGCGGCGGTGGCGCGGGGCTTGCGGCGGCGCTCTCCGCGCTTGAAAACGGTGCGCGGCAAGTCGTCATTCTCGAAAAGCTCGGCTATCTCGGCGGCTCGACGCAAGTGTCGGGGGGTGCCTTCAACGCTGTGGACGACAAGCGGCAGAAGGCGCAGGGCATTGAGGATTCCTTCCCGATCTTCTTTGAGGCGACGATGCGCGGCGGCCACTACGTGGGCAATCCCGAGCTCGTGCACTACCTTGCTTACAACTCCATCGATGCGCTCGAATGGCTGGAAAAGCACGGCGTGAAGTTCAAGGACAAGATTGGCGCAGCGACGGGGTCGCTGGGACAGCGCAGCCACTACGGCGTCGAGCCTGCGGGCTGGGCGTACACGCATGTTCTCGAGGAGCGACTGGCTGAGTATGGCGATCGCGTCAAGATTCTCACCGATGCGCCGGCGAAGTCTCTTATTGTCGCAAAAGGCGCGGTGAAGGGCGTGAAGGCTGTTTACAAAGGCAAGCAGCCCGTCACCGTAAGCGCAAAGAGCGTCGTCATTGCCACCGGTGGCTTCGGCGCCAACGTGAGCTTCCGGCAGAAGGTCAACACCGGCGTCTGGAAGTCCGTGAAGCTTGACAGCCGCATCGGCACGACGAACATCTATCACGCGGCGCAGGGCGACGGCCTGAAGCTTGCCCAGAAGGCCGGCGCAGACATCATCGGACTCTCCGACATTCAGCTGCATCCTAACGGCACGCCGAGCACGGGCCTCATGCAGGACATCGCAACCTCCGGGCGAAACCGCATCTTCATCAATACGAACGGCGACCGCTTTGTTTCTGAAGGCGCGGCGCGCGACACGCTTTGCCAGGCGATTTTCGCGCAGCCAGGCGGCCAGTTCTGGCTCGTGATGAACCACCTGCGCTATCCGGACGAAACAAAGCCCGATTCCTTCGGCCTTACGATGAAGGACATGTTGAGCCTTGGGCGGATCAAGAAGGCGGAGACGCTTGATGAGCTTGCCGCGCTCATCAACGTGCCGGCGGACCATCTCAAGGCTTCAATTGAGGAGTACAACGCCGTGGCGCGCAACAAAGGCTCGAAGGATCGCTTCGGCTTTTCGGCGACCAACACTGACGACGCGCCCATGACCGAAGGTCCGTGGTACGCCTGCCTCAAGGTGCCGACTGTGCATCACACGATGGGCGGCATCCATATCGACGTCAACGCGCAGGCGCTCTCGAAGAAGGGACTGCCTGTGAAGGGGCTCTACGCAGCGGGTGAAGTGACGGGGGGCATCCACGGCGCGAACCGTCTGGGCGGCAACGCCATCGCCGACGTTTTCACGTTCGGCCGTGTGGCGGGCGAGCAGGCGGCGAAGGCAGCGCTCGCGAAGTAAGGGCATTCCCTGTCGATGAAGGCGCCCAGGTTGGCGTAGATCGTGGACTTCGCCTTGCCAGGCGCCGCTTCAATGATGCCGTTTGCTTCCCGTACGGCTGGAGCTGTGTCTTGACGGTGAGTTTCTGGGCCCGCTTGAGGCTGTCACTACAAAGCCGCGAGGAAGCCCCTGACTTTTAGTCATGGGGAGGAATCGCGTTCCGCGCGAAAGCGCGGTATATTCCTATTGACCCAAGCATGTCGTAAAAGGGCTTCGCCGATTTGTGATAGCGAGAAAGGCGTTAAACGGGCGGAAGCGCAAGCACATGGCAGGTACCAGGATGCAGTACCTCTGCTCTGCCGGGCCGATGAAGTGCATTCCCTTTGCGGAATAGCTCCGTTAATTTCCGATGAAACCGAGTCAGTAGCGATTCGCAGACTCTTCGTTCGAAAGGACGAGATAAGGTGGTCGCAGAAGCTCTGAAGTAACTCGGAACCCCGCGACTTTAGTCGTCGGGAGCTGTCAGCGGTGGTGTGGACCGGGCCGTAGTAGAGAACCTTCTTCATGGCGGGCGACAAGAGTGACTGGTTGCCGCAGGCGCCCGTCCGTGAGAAGCGTTTTCTCAGCGCAGAACGTGTAGACGGTGACAGGTGTGAAATCCACCGCCTTCACGTCCGCCGCGGCGCTCTTTTTCGACGATGAGTTCGTGAGGCGGGCATGGAGGGCCGCTTCGCTTAAAATTCGCGAACCGAACGCCCTCGGACGGCGCCCCTTCCGATGCAGTCCAAGACTTGTCTTCGCTCATGAAACTCTCCATCAAAAACCACGATTTCAGCGTGCCGGCTCTCATCATGCTGGTCGGCATTTTGCTCATGGTTCTCATGGGAAATTCCATCAAACGCAGCCAGACGGAGGAGGTCAATGCGTTGGCGGAATTGAACGCCAAGGCTTATTCCGGATACCTCGCTTCAAACATTGAGCGCGCTATCGGCATCACGCACGTGATGGAGCAGGCAGTCATAAGCGGCGGGACCGTCACCGACTGCTTCACTGTTGCCCGTAACTTGATGTCGGACTACGTCCAGAGCATTCAGATGGCGCCTGGCGGCGTTGTGACGGACATCTATCCCGCGCAGGGCAATGAGGGCGGCCTCATCGATCTCATACACCGCGAAGACGAGCGCGGCAATACCTCCCGCTACGCTCGGGATCATGACGTCATTATTCTGCAAGGGCCGTTTCAGCTGCGGCAGGGCGGCGCCGGCATCGCGATCCGCAATCCGGTCTATTTGGAAAAAGGCGGCCGCAAGGTCTTCTGGGGCTTTGCGATCGTCATCATTCGTGTGCCCGAAATTTTCTCCGGCACGCTCGACGCCCTTTCCAAATTCGGCTATGCCTACCGGCTTTTAAAGACAGATTCGCCCGATAGTCGCCGTTTCGTCTTGGTCTACCGCTCCGAGGCGGAACTGCCGGCCAAGGTTGTGTCGCATCCGTTCAAAATCGCAAGCAATGAGTGGAGGCTCGAACTCGCGCCCATGGCCGGCTGGGACAAATCGGATTACGTCTGGAAGAAGACGCTGCCTACGGGGTTTTGCTTTTTTCTGCTCGCTGTCGCCGCCTACTTCATCGCGAAGCACCGTCGCCTTTTCAATGAAAGCCAGCAGCGGCGGCTCGAAGATGATGTGCAGAACCTGCAGGACGAGCGCCGGCTCGGTCATCAGGTGCAGGCTTTTGCAGCGGCGATGGGCGTGGAGTATCCGGTCGCCATGGACATCGACTATTTGAATGATCGATACCAGATCATCGAATACGACGGCGCCATGAACACAATCTCGGACAAGACGGGAACGGTGGCGGAGCTTCTGCAGCTTGGCATGAACACCATCCCCGACGCGGCGCAGGCCGAGACCTTTCGCCAGCTTTTCAACCGGGAGGCGGTGATCTCCGCCTTCCGTCAAGGCCAAAAGGAAATTTCGCTCAAGCACCGGCAAAAGGGAGACGACGGAAAAGAACACTGGACGGAGACGAAGACGGTCTGCATCGAGTGCACTGACAAGGTGGTGCACGGCATCGCGCTTTCAAAATGCATTGACGCCTCCATGCGCAACGAGGCGCTGCGCATGGAGGCGGAGAAGGCGAATCAAGCGAAAAGCAGCTTCCTTCTGCGCATGAGCCACGACATTCGCACACCGCTCAACGGCATCCTTGGCATGATTGACATCGTCGAAAAGTATCAGGATGACAAGGCGAAGCAGGCGGAGTGCTGTACGAAAGCCAAAGAGGCGGCACAGGTGCTTTTGGAGCTTGTCAACGACGTGCTCGACATGGGAAAGCTGCAGTCAGGCGAAATCGTTCTGGATCACGCGCCCTTTGACTTGAACGACGTTGTCCGCGGCGCCTTGGCCGTCGTGCAGCGACAGGCGGAGCGGCGCGGCATTGAAATCGTGGAGGACTGCAACGCGCCCGTCACGAAGTTCGTGGGGAGCCCCGTGCACTTGAAGCGCATCCTGATGAACATCCTCTCCAACGCTGTGAAGTACAACAAGGCGGGTGGCAAGATCTTCCTTGCGCTTCGCGTGACGCCGATGGACGACAACCGCGCTTTGGTTGAATTCAAGTGCCGCGACACAGGTCTTGGCATGTCGTCGGAATTCGTGGAGCGTCTTTTTGAGTTGTTCACGCAGGAGGCGGCGACGGCCCGGTCGGAATACGGTGGCACGGGACTCGGCATGTCGATTGTCAAGAGCCTTGTGGACAAGATGGGCGGCAACATAACGGTTCATAGCGAAAAAGATGTTGGCAGCACATTTGACGTGTCGGTTCCCCTGGAGATTGATCGCAGTCGCCCCGCGGACATAACGGAGGCGATGGCTGAAAAGATCCCGTCCGTGGAGGCGATGACCATCCTTCTGGTTGAAGACAATGCGCTCAATATGGAGATTGCGAAGTTCGTGCTGGAGGAGGCGGGGGCGAACGTCATTGTCGCAGCAAACGGGCAGGAGGCCGTGGAGGCGTTCGCCAAGAGTGCGCCTTTTGCGATTGACGCCGTCCTGATGGACATCATGATGCCGGTGATGGATGGCTACGAGGCGACGGGCAGGATTCGCGCCATGAATCGGCCCGATGCAGCGACCGTGCCCGTCATTGCCATGACGGCCAACGCCTTTGCCGAGGATCGCCTCGCAGCCAAGCAGGCTGGCATGACGGAGCATCTTGCCAAGCCTCTAGACGCTAAGCGCGTAATCAAAACGGTCTGGCAGTGCGTCGGTGAGCGCCGGAATGCGGGCAGAGTCCCGTGAATCGGGGATTCACGGCGGTTGCTGATTCCGAAGCGGATGCGCTGGTCCAGAGCAGGGAGCAAGTTTCTGACCGCGGGAAGTCAGACAAAAGCCGCGTAGCCTGACGGTCTGAGTCCTGCCGAGCCCGCGGCTTCTTTGTCTTGTCCAGCCTTTGCTTATTCAAACTGCGCCCGCAGCTCTGTTGCGAAGAATTCCGGCAAGGACTCGTGCTGGTAGTGCAACGTAATGAGGCGTTGTGCTTCGGCCTGGGCGGCTTCGAGGAAGTTCTGCCAACGTTCGCTTTCCTCTGGCGTCACGCCGGATTCCGGCGAGAGGAAGGCCAGCACGAGGAGCGCCGGCATGAAGGTCTGCCGATCATCCACGGAGAGAAGCGGCAGGCGGCTCAACACAAAGTCGTTGATGCGCAGCGTGAGCGGCAGCGAGAGATCGGCAAACGCTTCGCGCCAGAAGGTCTTGCGATCAGCGGTGTCAAGCGCAGCGAAGCGCTCAAGCCAGTCATCGACCAGCTCGAAGCATTCCTCCTTTGTGCCAGGAAGCTTCTTGATGTCGCAGACGTCAGCGTAATGCGGATACTCATCATCCATTTGGCAGCGGAAGTAGTCGATGCTGTCGCTCGAATACCTAAGAGTGTCATTGTCGAGATCGAGCGGCGCCATCTGCGGTACATTCACGATGGTCTCCGCCACCCTCTGTTCGTCCTGGTCGCGCTCCTTCGCAAGAAGAAGGTTCGTGCCGGGCGTGAGGAGGCCGTACTCCTGCGCGAGCTTTTCGGCCTCAGTCTCCTCCATGTAATTGTCCTCGTCCACTTCCGTGCAGGAGGCGCATTGCGCAAAGGCTGCAGCCTGCGCGAACTCTTTGGCATTGTCCGTCGTCAGCCAGCAGGCGCCGGTGAGAGCCTGCACTTTCCGGGCCGACAGGAACGTTTCAGGCGCTGACGCGAGGCGCAGAAGGATTTTCGCGGCGCATCCCGCGTGCTGCACGGGATCGACAGGCGAATGCCAGAGCACGCAATCGCGGCGAAGGTTCTTCAAGATCGGGCCCTTTTCAGAAAGGGGCGCCGCGTCGCACCGGGCGGCGCCGATGAGGCTCGAGATGACGTCCGTCATGTCTTCAGCGTGCGTCACGAGCCGGCAGAGGCCGCCCGTTGCCTGTGCAATTTGCTGCAGAATCGTCTCGACGCTGTTGTCGCCCACGCCAATGCAAAAGACCGGTGCCGCCCCTTTGACTGTCTTCAGCACGGGCTCGGTGTTCCAGACTTCGCCGTCGGTGATGAGGAGAATCAGGCGGCGGCGCTCGGGGGCGGCATCCACCGGGATGTCGCGTGCGGCCACGCGGAGTGCGTCGTTCAATTCCGTGCCGCCTAGATCAGCGTCGAGTCGTTCGACAACGGGGAGGTAGGAGCGGCGCCGGAAGGCTTTGGTGAAAGCGTGCGGCGCGCTGATCGTGCGCTCTGGCGCGGAGCCAAAGCGCGTGAGCGTCACGCAATCGTCTTCCGTGAGCACGTCGGTGAGGGACGCGAGCGCCTCGCGCACCTTGGCGATGCCGACGCCCGCCATGGAGCCCGAGCAGTCGATGAGAAGGTCGACTTGAAGGGGATGGCGCACGCTGCGCCGAGGCGGCGTGATGACCAGCATCGCCGCCCACAGGCTGCTGGCGAACGGATCCTTTGCGGCCCAGGCGCCGTTCACGTCCGGCACGTCGTCGAAGCCCAGAACGAGATTGCGGTCGGCTGCGGCGCGGAGCACGTTGATGGTGAGGACGCCGTCTTTGCGGCTCACGGCCGCGGGATGGGACGGGACGGATACGGTGCAGTCCGCGAGCACGCCTTTTACAGTAAAGCATGCCGTCGCGGGATAGTTGGCCGCAAGGTCGGATGACACGTGTTCGTAGGGCTGCAGGGTGCCCTGTCTGCAGTCTGCCGCGTAGCGTTCGGCAATGCAAAGCGGGATTGTGGCGCGCACGGCGCCGTTTTGCGGCAGCAGGATGGTGAAGAGCGAGATTTCGAGCGTCACCTCGTCGCCGGGCTTCAAGTTGCCGAGCGTTACGGTGGCGATGCCATCTGCGCTCGTTTCGACCATCATCGGCGCGTTGCCTGCCTCTCGGGCGTTTTCGTAGCGTTCTTCGGCAACGGTTTTGAGGAAAGCCTTCGCGACGAGCCGCTCGCCCGCTATCACCGCAGCAAACTCCGTCACGACGGACGCCCAGGCGACGGGGAAGGTGTAGATCGCTTCGACGGCGTCACTTCGCGTGTTCTTGAACGTCTGCGAGAGCGTCCAGCGCAGCGCAAGTTCATCGACGGCGCCGTTGACGGCAAGGCGCTTTAAAGGAATGGCATCGTCAGTTTTGCGGTTTTTCAGCACCCATGTCATGGTTTATCTCCGTTCCGGGCTTTGTGACATCGTCACTGTCGTTTTGAGCGCGTCGAAAGGCTTCGAGAGCGTTCTGGGCGAAGCGCCTCAGCGCGGCGGGCGAGAGCGGAGCGCGCATCGGGTCGAGCACGAGCTCAAGCCCTGGTGCGAGCCGCAGGTGCGTGCGCGTCGAAATCGCAGGCGAGGCCGCCTCGCGGTCAGCCTCCGCTTCGTCCGCGGCGGGCGTGAGCGCCCGTCGCACGGCTTCAAGCGACAGTCCCTTCTCCGTCAGGCGTCGGATTCTCAAGAGCGTTTCCAAGTGCCGGTCGTCGTACCAGGCGCCCCGGCGGCTGCCGTTTGGACGCGGCACGAGTTCCATCTGAATGTAGAAGCGGATCGTGCGCGGCGCGACGCCGGACAACTGGGCGAGCTGGTCAAACGAAAAGCGGGAAGCAGCGGTTTCCATAGAAGCCTCACGGAAGGAGCCGATCATCGGCCCCCAACGGAATGATATTTATGAACTGTAAAACTGTCAATTAAAGTGTTAAAGATTGACGCCATCAGGCTGCGGGCGGGATCGCCTCGGCGTGAGATCGGCATTTTGACTTCCTCCTCGCCCTAAAGGACGAGGATTCCCTACTGAGTCACGGGGCAAG
>CAVJBF010000106.1:0-8790 GCA_963647785.1 Acutalibacteraceae bacterium | reverse complement strand
CTGAGAGCGAAGCAAGCCTGCCGGGGGTCTGACAAGTTTGGCAGGTTTAAAAAAACGGTGCTGAAACGTTTCGGCGGGTTGAGCGGACGGCGATCGGAAGAGAAGATGTCTGTTCGCCGTGACGACGGTGCAACAGTTGGTGACGTCTTGCCGGCGACAGGCCTTGTTGCCGCATGCTCCAAGCAACGGCTTTGAGAAGACGGGCTTGAGGGCGTCCAATTCGTTTTGATGGGCCCGAAATCCCAGCTCGCAGTCAATCTCAAGGAGTCCCTGAGACAATTTTCCGCCATTGCACAAAACCGCGCTCAATCTCTGAGACTCTGAGACGCCGGCGGAAAAAGCAAAACCCGTCGAAGCTTTGGCCTCAACGGGTTTCAAAAATTCTGGTGGGAGCGCAGAGACTCGAACTCTGGACCGACGGATTAAGAGTCCGCTGCTCTACCAACTGAGCTACGCTCCCATTCGATCGACGGTTTCTGAGACAACTGTGACCTCTGCATTCGCAGGGCTCAGAAGCATCGAGAGGACGAATTAGACACCTTTTGGCGCGGGCTGTCAAGATGTCAGTCGACCAGCTGCCAGCGCACGAACTGCCGCTTTTCTTCAGAGAACACTACGGCGACGCGAAGGACGGGCTTCAGCGAGGCCGCGCCGTACAGCTTTTCCTTGAGCTGCGCTGTCGCTTTCGCAAGCAGCGCGTCCATGGACTCGCCCTTGCGCAGGTACTTGATCTCAAGCACCCAGTGCAGCTTTGGCGCATCGATTTCAAGGTCGCTCCGCCCCAGAGCGCCGTGTTGCTCTGGGATGACGGTAAGGCCGAGCCCGGCGAGGAAGATCTGCAGGAAAGCTTGACAGTGCTTTTCGTTGGCGATGGGATGCTGTTGGTAGTCAATGCCGGCGAAGGCGTGGTTGGCCTGGTCAAAGAGAAAATCCGCGTTGCCGTCGCAGGCGGCTTTCCCCAGGCTGTCGGCTCCGACAGCGGTCAGCGACCGCTGCTTCAAAAGCAAGCGGCGATAGAGCGAGCCCAGCGAGTCGGCCACTTCCTTGTTGGGATATCCGACATAAAACGACTCTACGTTTCGACGCTTGATCGTGAGGTAGCCAGCCTGAGTGAGAAGGACCAAGTCATTGATGCCGTCAAAGTCAGAAGATCCTTTCAGGTCATCGATGAAGATTTCCTTTTCGCTCGCGTAGTTTTCCGGTGATTTGAGTGAGTGAGAATGCAGATATTTCTGCAAGAAAGTGAGCTTGCCACCGCTTTCCATCCAGTAGTTTTGAAAGCCGCGTGAAGGGCGGCTGAAAAATTGCAGGACAGACCAAGGCGCGTACAGATGCTCAGAGGCATCTTCGTCAAAGCAGTAGCCGTCATAATTCTCACGAAGCTGGCGGCGCAGCTCGACGGGGGGCAGATTCGCCGCCCTGGCAGCAGCGTCGACGTATCCTGCGAAGTACTGATCAATGTCTTCATCGGTGTAGCCAAGCAGCGGGGCAAAGAGCGGATCGAGCGAAATGTCCGTGAAGTTGTTGAGCTCTGAAAAGATCCCTGTCTGGTTGAACTTCGCGATGCCCGTCATGAACACAAACCGCCAGCAGGCGTCGTTGGACTTGACGATGGCATAGAAGTCAGCGAGCCGCGTGCGAACGTCTGTAAACAGCGTTTTGTCATTCAAGCACGCTGTTTGAGGTGCATCGTATTCGTCAATTAGCAGAACGAGCGAGTTGTTGGGTTGTGTCTTGAGCCAGAAGGAGAGCTGCTGCACGAGACTTTTCTCGCTTGAAGCATTGCGGCGAAACCCTGTCAGCGCGAAAGCGTCTTCTAGCGTGTTGTCAAGCTTTTCAGCAAATTCATCGAAGTTTCTGAAGTTTTTTACTTCAGAGAAGTCAATTTTTACGACATGGTAGGTCTTGTCTTGCCACAGCTTTTCAATCGCCAGGCCGCTGAAATGGGTCAGCCCGTCTTGAAAAAGCGTGGCAAAGGTGCTCACGAGCAACGACTTTCCGAAACGGCGAGGACGAGTGAGAAAGAACTTTTCGGAACGACGGGCAAGCTGCCATATCAACGCGGTTTTGTCGACATAGAGTTGCTTTCGAAGTCGAAGCGATTTGAAGTCAGAAGCGCCCAAAGGAAGCGTGGGCAGATCATTGAAATCAGTCATGGTTTCTTATCCTCACCGAAGGATTATCGCACGCCTCTCTGCGGCTCAGGCGACGCGGGACCGTGCGTCAAGCGACTGTTGCGGCATGGCTCTGTCAGCCTGCGACTCTCCGCAATCGTTCGCTCCCGCTGGCGTCCTATCCCATCCCTTGTCTTTCTTGGATGCCCTAGAATTTCCGTATTCAAAATTCTTCAAATCTCAAGGCTTCTGATCATGCCTTCTGCACGCTCCCCGAAACTTCTTCCCTACGGGATCGCCTCCTTTTCCGACATTCGCCGAGAAGGCTATGTGTACGTTGACAAAACACGCTTTATCGAAAGGCTCGAAGCCGATGGCACCAAATATGCGTTTCTTGTAAGGCCTCGTCGTTTTGGAAAAACGCTTTTTACGAATGTCCTTCAGGCGTATTACGACGAATCTGCCGCTTCTTCATTTGACCAGAACTTCACCAGCACGTACATCTTCAAGCACAAGACGGCTCGACAGGGAAAATATTGCGTCTTAAGGCTCAACTTTGCGTCTAATTCGCCAGAGTCGGTTGAAAAACTCTTTCTTCGCAATCTTCGTGATGGATTCGAAGATTTTTTTCACCGTTACCCATCGATCGAAAGCAAGGATTTTTTGGCGAAAAATCAGCTCAATCCCATTGATTTCTTCTGTGATTTCTGTAACCTGATTCGGCCTGTTGTTGGCGACCGGCTTTACATCATCATTGATGAATACGACCAATTCGCCAATACGATTCTGGCCAATGATCCGGAAACCTTTCGTCAGATCACGGGCAAAGACGGCCTGCTGAAGAATTTCTACACGGCCATCAAGACACGGGCCGATGCGGGATTCGTGCAGCGGGTGTTCATCACGGGCGTGACAACGATTTCCCTGGATTCGATGACTTCGGGATTTTCCATCGCCACGGACATTTCTCAAGATCCAAGGTACGCCGATATTACGGGGTTCACGGCCGACGAGTTGTCCAACATCATTAACGAATGCGTGGACGCCGAAGCAGTCAAAGAATCGCCGGCTGAAATACTTCACCGCATGAAGGATTGCTACAACGGCTATCGGTTCAGTCCCATCTCTGACGTTTCCGTTTTCAATTCATCCATGTGCCTTTACTATTTGCGCAGTCTTGTTCAGACCCATCAGGAGCCGATGACGCTTCTTGACAAGGCCGTCGGCACGGACTTGAGCAAGATCAGCCGCATTCTGGAGCTGGGGGATCCGACGTTTGTGAGTGAGGTCGTGCGGGGGATTTCCGATGGGAAACAGCTTGAGTTTGGCGGGTTCGGCGATTCGATCAACCTCAATTTGAAAAACCAGTTCAGCAACGAGGATACGCTGGCGGTTCTTTACTACCTCGGCTACCTGACTTATTCATCAGAGGATGCGACTCATCTGGTCTGCCCCAACAAAGCTGTCCGCAGCCAATTCTTCAACTACCTGTTGAAGTACATCGCCACCATCAACTTCGGCCTGCAAGCGTCGTCAGTGAAATCGACAGTCGCCTCGATGACTCAGGGCGACATCCGTCCCTTGCTTGAGCTGGTTATGAAGCATTTGCGGGACGGCACAGGCATTCATGCGCTGACCCATTTCAATGAAAGCAACATTCAGACCGCGATAAAGCTTGCTGTCAGCCTTACCACTGACTACTCGGTTCGGATGGATGCGGAGGCAACAGGCGCCGGTATTTCTGATTTGGTTCTCCGTCCTGTGCAAGGCTCCGGAGCCAGCTATCTGATGGAACTCAAGTATTTGAAAAAATCAGAATTAACCGAGGGCGCCGTTGCAAAGGCTGTAGACAAGGCGCACCAGCAGCTCGATCGCTATTTGTCATCGGGTGATTTTGATGGATGGCCCAACCTGAAAAAACTGGCGATCGTTTTTTCGGGCCTGTCCATTCAAGCCATGGTTGAGTTTTGACCGCCGTCTTTCGCGAGCCTCGGACGTGAGCTTCTCAAAAAATTTGATCTCGAACCTATAAAACCGGTGTAATGTATTGATTTTAAATCAAAATCTAACGATTCTCGAGATATTTCGAGACATAATTTTTTTTGATCTCGACTGAAATTGATTTTTGGTTGAAAATCAAATGATTAAAAAGGAAATCGTATTCGAGAGCAAAGTTCTTGAGAAGTTAACATCGGAAAGATGTGAAAAGGAAGGCGCTCTTTTGAGCGAGGCGGTGACAAGGGTGGACGGCGTCCGCTTTGACGAGAGCTGCAATGGTTGTTTGGCTGCGTCACTGATTGACGTATTCCCGCAGTATCCTCCGAATCCATATTTCAAGGAGGATTTTCGTGACTGACTCTAGAAAAACGTTGCGCTTCATGCTGGGCGACATCTCAACGCTCGCAGTGGACGCCATCGTCAATTCCGCCAACAAATCGCTTTTGGGCGGCGCGGGCGTGGACCGCGCCATTCACCGCGCGGCGGGGCATGAGCTTTTGGACGAATGCCTCGGCCTGGACGGCTGTCCCGTGGGCGAGAGCCGCCTCACGAAAGGGTACCGGCTGCCCGCTCGGCACGTGATTCACACGGTGGGTCCCGTCTGGCTCGGCGGCTGGGACAAGGAAGACGAGAAGCTTGCGGCCGCGTACCGCTCAGCGCTTGACATCGCGCAGGCCGAGGGCTTTCAGACCGTCGCATTCCCCTGCATCAGCTGCGGCGTGCACCGCTATCCCGTCGATCGCGCAGCTGACGTGGCCATTGCTGCTGTAAAGGCGCATTCCTTTGAGGGAACGGTCATCTTTTGCTGCTGGACGGAGTCGGACTACCTTGCTTACGCGAGGCGCCTCTCGGCGGAAACGATGGGAGGAATCGACGCGATGCCCCAGGTTGCCGACTCCGTTGCCAAGGCTTGATCATGTACCGACAGTCGCCAGTTAACTACTAGGAAACATTGAAGCTTGTGCTCGACGTCAATGCGGGAAAACGATCTGGTTTTGCTGAGGCGGGCAGCGACGGGATCTTTCTGCAACGGTTTATGGCAAGCGCTGGACGCTGGATGAGAAGGTCGGCGACTTTCATTCGCGTTGCCGGCAATGATATCCATTTTTTGTGTTCAGCTTTCCACCATCCTTCGCCGCGTACAATCCGCGAAGGGCCCGCAGCACTCCGCCGCCCGCTCTGAAAACAACAACGATTGAAGACAATCCGCCGGCCTGCCGCATTCACCCCATCCAAAGCGGGGAGGCAGCGTCCGCCGGATAGCATAAGGACAACGGGACATGGACATCGAACTTCTTCGCGCGGTGAAGCTTTTTATGGATCAGTCGGGACAGAAGCAGTTTTTGAGCAGCTGCTTTCGCGTTCTGAACAAACGCGGCCTTGCGAAGGGCTTTCGACAAACGTCCTGGTGGGGGAACCCCATCTGCATGGGGCAGCTCTCGCAGCTTTTCTCCAACAACGAAGGGCTTTTTCGCACTGTGCTGCCGCCCATTTCGAAGTCCGTCTCCTACTCGAGCCGCGAGGAAATGCTCGCCGATCGCCGGAAGCTGTCCGACTACTTTCACGAAACCTACGGGGCGCCAGAATTTCCGGCGGACAATTCAGAAGGGGAGAGCCTCTTCTCCCCTGAGTTTGACGCGTGGCTGAAGGAGCAGGAGCGGCTCGGCAACGCCGACGTGTTTCGCGACGTGCACGACAAGCTCCCGTCGGTGCTCGTCACCGACATCGTGATTCAGGAGCTGCACAAAGCCGCAAAGAAGACGCTCGACGAATTCTGCCGCGACCTCTGGACGCGCATTTCCGTGATGTGGCGAGGATCGCCCGAGGTGCGGCTTTTCAACAGCTACTTCCCGATTCCCGGGGACATGCTTGCCGCCTTTGACATGGCGCCCGAAGACGACGCTTCGGAAGCGTCGTCGGAGCCTGCGGCATCGTCTGACGATCCGGCAGCGACCGAAGCGCCTGCAGCATCGGAGCCCGCGAGCGACGTGGACCTCGCCGAAGTTGCTCAGTGGGCGGACGCCTTCCGCGAAGAGCGCTCCTGCGAGCTCGCCCGCCGAATCGGCGCGGCGCTCACGAGGGCAAAGTGGTATGGGGCGGCGGAGGCGTACTTTGCGCAGGCTCGCAAGATGGCGCCTCCGGGAAAGGAGGTTCAGACCGCGCGCGAGTTCTGCTTGGCAACTTGTCGAGCGGGAATTGCGGAGGATGCCGCGACGGAGGCAAAGAGCTTTTGGGAGCTGCATCCCGGGACGCCCGAGGCAGAGGCCATCGAGGCGGAGATCATTGTCGCAAAGCGCGAGAGCGAGGCAAAAGAAGGGCGCCTTCCCATCTGGACCGCGGACGACGCCCGCTGGGGCGACACCCTCGAGGCGCAGCGCAACGCCGTGCGCCGCGAAGCGGCCGCACTCATGGAAAAAGGCGACCGGTTGCAGGCGCTTGAATATCTGACAGGCGCCATGCTGCGCCGCGAGTTCACGGACGCGGCCATTTTGCGGCAGCTGATGCAGGTGATGATGGGCTTGAAGCTCACCTACATCGGCGCGCAGGTGGGGCAGCTCATCGTCCTGAAGGATTCTAAGAAAGCGAGCCGGGCGGACACGCTGGAGCGCACCTTTGACTGCCTCCTCGCGGACGGCTCCTGCGCCGAAGCCATGGAAGTGCTTGAGGCCCTGTCGCGCGCCGGCGTGAAGAAGGCTCGCTTGAAGGCGATGGCGGCGCGGCTCTCAGCCATTGTGCCTCAGACGGCGCCGGCCGCTGCGGTGACGGACGAGAAGCCCGCGGCCGAACCCGCGGCCGAACCCGCGGCGTCCGCGCCGGTTGCGGCGTCGTTCTCTGCCTACAGCAACGACGCAAGGCCGAAGCTGGATCACGTGCCTTACCCCCGCGAATACATTGGCTTCATCCGCCACCGCGCGGGGCACGTGAATTTTGAAATGGCGGCGCTCAAGGTGAAGGGGAAGTGGGTGAGGCTCCTTGCGAAGGAAGCGGAGGCGCTCTTTCCGCGCTTCGGGGCCTTGTCGCTTCGGTTTGCCAACGCCAAGGACTCCGTCTCCCTCAAAGAAGACCATCTTTATCACCTCACGGTGGATCGCAGCGAGCTGCGAAGCACGGGTGATCCCGACTTCACGGTGGCGATCGACGCACGCTCGGGGCAGCAGTTCAAGCCCTTGTCGGCGATTGGGGGCGCGATTCTCGTGGAGCCTGCGGACAAGGCTTTTGACCTCACCTTTGACACGGAGGTGACCCTGGACGGGTGCTCTGCGGAGTGCGCGGTGCTTGACAACGAAAGCGCCTTGGTGGCGGTGGAGGGCGGCTACGCCGGTCCTTTCAAGCTGCGCGCGAGCGGCCGCAACCGGCTGTACCTCCCGAAGGTGAATCTCAAGGACCTCTCTGCCGTCCCCCTGCGGCGGCCTGCCGCAGACGCTATTTTGACGCTCGAGGTGCCCTCGGGCGGCGGTTCGGCGCCTTGTCGCATTGCGTTTGCGGACGGTCGCGCGGCGAAGGTCACGACGGACCTTGTGCGAGACGGCTCTTTGTTGCAGGTCGCTGCACGCGAAATTCCGACCTTGCCTGTTGCGGGCGACGTGCGCGCGCTGCTTGCGGCCTCGGACGTCCTGGCTGACCCCAAGCGTCAGCAGCGCCTTCTCGCGCTCTTGAACACGCTGGGCGAGACTGACCGCTTCGCGGGCGAATTGCGCGATCTGGCGGTGCGAAAGCTCGTCACGGTGCTGAAAGCAGAGAGCACGGCCTTGGAGCAACCGGTGACGGACGCTGTGGTGAAGGCGGTGGCGAATGCGGATGCCCTGAAGGGGCTGGCCCTTAACCTCACGCGTGAGCGTGAGGCGGTGGAGGCGAAGCATCGGGCGGCGCTTGCCGCCGAAGAGAAGGTTTTTGCCGACCGCCGCAAGGCGCTCCGGGATGAGATGGCGAAGCTCGAAGGCGACGTCGCCGCGGCGGAAGCCGCCGGGAAGGCAAAGAAGGCCTTCTGGGACGGGGAGCTCGCGCGCATCGTGACGAATGCAAAGACCGCCATCTCGCAGCACGCCTTGTCGCCTTATTTTGCGGACTTGCCTCAAGCGTCTGACGGCGAAGAAAGGAGCGCTCCCGCGGCGGCGATGGATGCTCCGGACTTCGCGGCCCGCGTAGCGGCGATGATGGCGATCTCTGCCGTGCGAAAGAGCCCTGCTGAAACACGCCGTCATCTCATTCGGGCCTTTCAGGCGCGGCGCGGCTACACGCACGACGAAACGGTGAACCTCTTCGTGTCGCTTGCGAACAACTTCCTCACGCTCTTTTCGGGCGAACCCGGCTGCGGCAAGACGTCCGCCTGCGGGATCCTTGCGGACGCGCTGGGCCTCACGGATCTGGCGCCTCGATTCTCAGACGCCCCGGCGTGGCAAGGCGCCGCTTCGTGCGATCGGTTCCTTGCGGTGCCCGTGGAGCGCGGGTGGACTTCCAAGCGCGACTTCCTGGGGTACTTCAACCCCTTGACGCAGTCCTTCAGCGCAAGCGACCGGCGTCGCTACGAGGCGTTCCGGCTTCTGTCTGAAGAGGCGGGATCCCCGGACGCCTTTCCCTTCGTGTTCCTTCTGGATGAAGCGAACCTGAGTCCGATGGAGTACTACTGGGCGGACTTCATGGGGATCTGCGGCGGGGACGCGCGCGCCTCGCGCGAGAT
>CAVJBF010000105.1:0-8977 GCA_963647785.1 Acutalibacteraceae bacterium | reverse complement strand
AAGCCATGGAGGACTCCGGTTGTTTTCGTAGTCTCCATTCTGATAATTTTTAAAAATTGGCCGTATGGGTTATGGGGAGCTTACTCTTCTTCCGCCGCCGCGCGTTCAGCGGCGACGTCATCCGACGACTTCCCCTGACTCACTACGTTGATGCGGAGTCTTCCCGAGCTTTTGGCGCTCTTGCCGCCCTTTCCAGAGCCGCCACCCGCGCCCGTTCCCTTGCCGGAACCGCCGCCTGAGCCGCCAGAGGCGCCGTCGCCGGAGCCACCGCCTCCGCCGCCCGAGCCGTTGCCGTAGCCTTCACGGGCATAACGATCCTGTTCTTGAACTTGGAAGGGATCGTCCATGATTTCGACGGTTTCGCCCGGCGCCCCCGCCTTCTCAGGCGTGACGACCGTGGGCGCAGCCCGGCGGAAGTTCGGGTCACGGTATTCCGCGCGCACCTTGGCAAGTTCGTTGTTCAGAGCTTCGAGCTTTTCGTTCCACTCGCGCATGACGGCGTTGTCTCGACGGTCAGCGGCGCGTTCCTGATAGAGCTGTTCGACGCGACGCGTCAAGGCAGCGGCGCGATCATCGAGGCGCTTCAAGCGACCCGCGAGAACGTCCAGACCGACGTTCTTGGAAACATTGTTCGTGAGCACGTTCACCACAGCGTCGTTTTTAGACGCCTGCTGCTTGTGCTTTAACTCAACGACGCCGGATTCATCGCTTGTCGTGATGAAGGTGATGACACTCAGAACGACGAGCGCAGCGCCGCCGATGGCGGCAATCTGCTTGCCGCGCGGCGAGAGCTTGGCCCAGGCGTTGGAAAGATTTGCCATGACCGCCCCCTTTAGTTGTACTCACGCGTGATGAGGGGCTGGCGCACGGATTCGACGTCCGCTTCCTCTTCATGCTTGACGGCGATGTAGATCTCCGTCTTCTGGCCGGGCTTCAAGACCTTCAAGGGCCAGCTTGTGACCGCAGCCACGCGCCAGTTGCCGCAGTTCTGCTCGCGGAACTCCACGGGCCCGTCCGACACGTTGGCGAGAACGCCCACGTAGAAGTCGAGGTTGAAGCCTTCCAAAAGCTGGCCTTTGCGGAAGTCCACCGCGAGCCCCGGATGCTGGCAAACAGGCACGGGATCGGTTGACGCGATCTTTCTCAAGCTGTAGCCATTGGGAATGCTCCCCAAAGCAATGGAGCGCATGGCAAGACGAATCGTGTCCACGTAGGGCTGGGCCGTTTCCCACGCCTCAGCGCGCCGGTTGGAGTGGTTGCCCGTCTTCGTGCGAAGCTGATCCACGACGTCTTCCGGGAGCTTGAAGCGAATCTCTCGCGGCGGCATGGCCTGCGGCATCATCGTGATCGAGAAGGCGATGTCTTCCTGTCCCTTCTCAGTAATGAAGGCCGTAACTGGGGACGAGGTGTCCGTCGTGATGTAGATCACGCCGTCTCGGATGCACACTTCACCGCATTCCGATCCGCGGCCGCCGGTAAGCGACGTGCTGATGATCTGCGGGTCCTTGAAGGGCGTGAGCAGGCGATTCGGGTGCTCGCGAGAAATCGGCACGTAGACGTTTTCACCGGGCTTCACGCTCACGATGTTGGAGGTGTTCAATACCACCTGATTCACCGGCGCCTTGAAGTCCTGTCCCGTGGGGCGCACGACCGTGGGCGTTGTGGGGGCGGCGCCAGCCTGACGGCGCATGGTTTCAAGCGCAGCGCGCTTTTCTTCGGGCGTTGCCTTGTCGCTCATGTAGCGAGAAGGAACGGAGGGGAAGATGGGATTGCCCGCCTTGTCCTTTGTGGGCTTCACGAAGGAAGGCTTGGAAATGTCGCCCAGCCCCACGTTGGCTTCGGCATTCGCAGCCGCAGGCGTCTGTGCTTGCGCAAAGCCCGCGGTGAGGGCGAGAACAGCGGAGAGAATGAAACGATGGTTCATGATTAGAGCTTCTTGTCAGAATCGGTGGTGATGCTCGGATTGACGTCGGCGGCAGAATCGCCTTCCTGACTGAGCTTGTCGGCGGCGCGGCGGGCTTCTTTCGCCTTCTTGGCGGCTTCGACCTTCTTGGAGCGCGCGATTTCGAGCTGCGTCCTTGCCGTGCCTTCGTAGGTGTCAATCGAGACGATCATCGGGGCGTAGTTCGCGATGCGAATGCCGAACTCGTACGTGCGCTCTTCCTTGCGCTCCGTTTCAAACGCCGAGCCCAGACGCACGTAGCTGAAGCCATTGACGAACACCTTGCCGGACGTCTTTTCGTACGTGACGCGGCGGGGTTCAAAGCGCATCGTGATGCGCTCTTCCTGCAACTGTTTGGCGTTGGCGACCAAGCCTTCGAGCGTGGCGTGGTAGATGCGAGGCGAGAGGAGCGGGCTGATGCGGTCTCTGATGAACCCAACATTGTCTGGCGTCACGTTGCCCAGCAGTTCCGCGAGGGCAAAGCCCCACGATTCGATGTAGGAGCGGGACGCATCGTTGCGCGTCACCTGAGCGTCCTCTGAAAGGGTCCACGGCGTCACCGTCACAATGGTGGGGCGGGAAGCGAGGGTCACCACGAGGAAGCACGTCGTGCAGGCAAGGACTGCGGTTGTCAGACGCAGGAAGCGTCCTTCGGTTTTCAAACCCTGAAACGTTCCGATGTATTTATTGAAGTTCATGCGTTCATCCGTCGTCAGCTAAAAGTTCATCAGTCAAGCGTCCTTCTTCACGGGAAGAAGCGTCGGATGAACGGGTTGATCTTCAGAGAACGCGAGCGGCAGGCGCCGCAACCATGCCAGTAGAGCCAGTGCAGCATGAAGCCGTCGGAATGGTTGTCGCGGAACTTCTTGTAGAAGCGGGTGATCACAAGGCCAAGGATGGCGCAGAGGATCATCTGGCGGATCATGATGCCGAAGCCAATGCAGATGAAGAGCGGGATCACTTCGTCCGCGCTCCACAGCAGAAAGCGCGGCGGCTCGTCGGCATGCACAGGAATTCGTATCGGTTCAGCCATTGTTCTCTTCGAAAAAGTTTCTCTGAATGACCTTCGCCGGGTTAGTGGCGAAGAGCGGGAGAAATTTTTTCGGATGTCAAGATCGTTACAGCTTGTTTCCCAAGTTCAATTCGCTCGGATGACTTTTTTGGGACGTGGCAAAAATGGGTTTTGTTTAAAAACAATGATCTTGCGAAAGGGGTGTGAACCTGTTCACAAAAATTATGATTTCGGCGATCCGGTTGGTAGAAAGTGGTTTGACGAAACGAAGGAACTTCATGTTCCATTAGCAGAAGCGGTTTGCCTTCGCGAAAATCGCGAAAAAGTCAGCAAAGTCAGGCAGGACAAGGCTTTAGAGTGGATTCGTTGTTTCTTTTTTTGAGGAATCCTCGCCATGTCCATCTCTCGCCGGCAGCTTGTTGCCGCCACTCTCTTTGCTGCGTCCAGCGTTGCCGTTGCCAGCCCCGCTGTCGTTCCTGTGATATGGGACGGCAAGAAAATGTGGGAGACCTTTGAAGAAAAGGCGGTTGGGTTCTCCTTCCCGCATGAGGAAGGCGCCCCGAAGGCCTACGTCACTTTTGACTCGCAGTGCCCGGACTGCCTTCGACTCTTTGACCGCGTGAAGCCGATCCTTTCGAAGGTCAACCTGATTTGGTGCCCGATTGCCTTCTTGAATATCCACTCGGAGCCGCAAGGCGCGGCCATTCTGTCGGCGCCTGAGCCGTGGAAGAAGCTCTTGGAGCAGCACGAGCACTTCCGTGATGCGGACTTTCGCGGATTCAAGTACCTCCCGATGAACATTCCCATGAAGAGCCGCGAGGACGTATGGACCAACACCAAGCTCGCGCGCCGGGCGGGATGCCGGGCGGTGCCCTACGGCGTTTACAAGACGCCCAAGGGCGAATACCTGCCGTTTGACGAGAACCTCTCGACGGCGGAGTTTTCTCTTCTTTTCGGTCTGAAGTAGCCCTATGAGGAAAATCTCTTCGTCGGTTGCGCCCGCGGAAGCCCTGCGGGCGCGGGTGAAGCGCCTTGTCTTCAAAAGCGCCGACCTTTCCTATGGCGTGGCGCTGGGTGAATTGTCCGGCGGGAAAAGCTGCACTCTGTGCGGCGACGTGTGTGACGCGGTGCGCGGACAGGAAAGAACCTTCTGGGGGAACTGGACGACGCACCCGAAATACGGGCGGCAGTTCAAAGTGCTTTGCTCAGAAGCCTCTCGCCCGCAGACCGACGCGGAGGTGCACTCTTATTTAACCAGCGGCGCTGTAAAGGGCATCAGCCCCGCCATTGGCGAAGCAATCTGGGAGCGGTTCGGCAAGTCGGCGATTGACGTGATCTCCAATGAGCCGGAGCGGTTGCGCGAGGTGCTGGGCATTGGGCCGAAGCGCCTCATGCGCATCAAGGACGGCTGGGCCAAAACGTCGGGCATGCGGTCGGTGATGCTCTTTCTCATGCAGTACGACATCACGCCGAATCTCGCCACAAAGATTGTGCGCACGTACGGCGCCAAAGCCGCCGAGCAGCTGAAGGCGAATCCCTACCAGCTCGCGGATGATGTCATTGGCGTTGGGTTCTTGAAGGCGGATGCCATCGCGCTCTCGATGGGCATTGAGCCCAATGACTACTTCCGCCTTTCGGCTACCGTGAAGTACTGCCTCAAGGATATGGAAGACGACGGCCATTGCTGCGCCGGAGAGGACGACATTCGCAAGGCGCTCGGCAAGGTGTTGAACGACGCTGACCAACACGACTGGGAGGCTGTGCTCAATCGCATGGTATCTGAAAGGATACTAAGTGTCGATAGAGGCTGTTATTACCTGCCGAGCCTCTTGGCGGCAGAAAGAGAGGTGACGGCGCGTCTGGCAGGGATTGCCAAGGAACCGGCCGGGAAAGTGAACGTCGAAGCTACGCTGACGCGCTTGGTTCAATTGGCCGAAGCCAGAGGATTCGAGTACGACGTGAAGCAGCTCGAAGCAGTTCAGCTGGCGCTTTCCTCCAAAATCATGATCGTCACGGGCGGGCCGGGCACGGGCAAAACGACGACTGTGAACGGCATCATCCAAGGCTTTGAGCTTGCCCAGCGTACGGTAGTGCTGGCGGCGCCGACGGGCCGAGCCGCGAAGCGTTTGTCTGAAGCGACGGGCCACGAGGCCATGACCCTGCACCGGCTCCTCGGCTTGAAGCCGGGCTCTTCCGATGATGAACTGGAAGAGGGGCGGCTGGAGGGCGACGTGTTGGTGCTGGACGAATGCTCGATGATCGACATTCGCCTCATGGCCTCGGTCCTCAAAGCCATGCCTGCGGGGATGCGGCTGGTGCTCTGCGGCGACAAGGATCAGCTGCCCAGCATTGGGCCGGGGCACGTCTTTCATGATCTGATTGAAAGCGGTGTACTGCCGGTGGCGCGGCTCACGAAGATTTTCCGTCAGGCGCAGGAAAGCCGCATCGTCATGGCGGCGCACCAGATCCATGACGGGATCATTCCTGACATCCAAAACGACCGCGATCTCTATTTCCTCCAGATGAAGCCTGTGGGCGACACGCCGGAACAGATTGCGCAGAAGGAACGCCAGCGCATGGCGGACGCCATTGTCAACTACGCTTCTGAGCGCATCCCCAACTTCTTTGGCATTGCCGCCGATGACGTGCAGGTGCTCTGTCCCATGCGGAAGATGGAGATCGGTTGCAACGCGCTCAACTTGAAGTTGCAGGAAGCCATCAATCCGTGCGGCGAGCCGCGACAGGAATTCCGCAACGGCGACGTCATCTTCCGCCAGCGCGACCGCGTGATGCAGTGCCGCAATGACTATCAGAAGGACGTTTTCAATGGCGACATCGGGAAGGTAGTGGGTTTTATCGATGCTACCGATGAAGACGACGCTCGCATGATCGTCAATTTTGATGGCAGGGAAGTGGCCTATGAAGCCGACGAGGCGGGGGACTTGCAACTTGCCTACGCTACAACGATCCACAAGTCGCAAGGATCGGAGTACCCCGCCGTCATTGTGCCGGTCTCAACCTCCAACGCCGTCATGCTCCAGCGGAACCTCATCTACACGGCAATCACCCGCGCAAAGAAGCTCCTTCTCTTGGTAGGAACGCCGAAGGCGCTTGCCATGGCGGTGAAGCACAACCCGTCCGTCAACCGCCGGTCGTTTCTGGCGGCACGTCTCAAAGAGGCATTGGCATGAGAAAAGGGGAAGGATTCTCGCTTCTGGAGATCGTGACGGTGCTGGCGCTCCTCGGCATTCTGGCGGGCGTAGCGGTCCCGAAGTACTACGACCTGCGAAGCAAGGCGGAGAAGAAGGCGGCAGAGGTGGCGGTTTCAGAAGCGCAGGTGCGCATCAATGCGACCTACAGCAAGTACATCTATGCCGGGCTGACCTGTACGGACGCCGTAAAGACCGTGAGCCAGCTGAAGCTCCTTGCAGACGAGACCGGGGCCAAAGGGGCACGGATTGGCGGTTTCTACTTCACGGCGGCTGACGAGACGATCAGCGCCGACGGGACGGCTGTGACGCTCCAAAGCATCGAATCGGGCACGGTCTACAAGGACTTGGCGAAGCTCTATGTTCCCTCCTGCATTGAGCTGGAGATTGAGGATGCGGACACGTCACCGGTGACACCGGGGGACGACACGGATGACAGGGGCGACACCGATGTCAGGGGCGACACTGGTGTCACGGGGGGCGAGGAATCCGGCGGTGCGACGTCAACGGACGGAGAGTCTTCTGGCGGATCGAGCGGAAGCTCCTCGGGCGTTCCGTCGGATTTCCCGACAGCGGCAGCTTGGCCTGCAACCTGCCAATACTGCGAAGCCGGTACGTTGCTTTCCTATGGCGGGAATTACTACGCCGTTACGTCTTTTGCGTCATTTACGGATGAAGAAATTCAAGGAAACATTGAAAGCACCACAAGCTTTATGTCCGGCGCAGTGGTGCGATTGAATTTCGACGAATGGCCGATAAAACAATACAACGCTGCCTATTTGGCGGAAGTCTGGAATCCGGCATTGAGCCCCGGCAGTATTGTGAAAAATACTTCGGCTGGCGGATATGCCGTTTGGACGGGGCCCGCAAATACTATTGCATCGGAATGCCCGTGGGTAAACTCAACGAATTGGCTGACGTTAAAAGGTGCAGTTACGCAGTGATTCGCTAAATATGCAACAGCACGTTACAGTAAAAAATAAAACAGTTTGATAAATCAGAGGCCGCTGCCTTTGTAGCAGCAATTGGTAATAATTGGTCCCCGCTTCGAGTAGGGATAATCATTAAAATCATTTCGTGAAATTTAATACCTTTACTTCTTGTGTGAGAGGAATTTATGGCTGGATTAGCTGGACTGCCTTATGAGTCAACAAAACATCTTGTAGTCGATATAGAGACAACGGGCATTAATCCCCCGTCGCCTATTCTCACCATTGGCATGGTATTTTTGGACTTTAATCCTTATCGGGAAAACGCCACCACCGGCGAGCCAGACATCAAGACCTATTACTTGGGCGTCGATCCGAAGGAATGCATCGGCGATCCCGACAGCGCCTCGCTATCGTGGTGGGGCCAGCAGGACAGCGAAGTCCGTAAGGCCGCCTTTTTCCCGGAGAGGACGCCCAATGTCTTCCAGACATTCGTGGACATAGTGAACCAAGAGGCGCCGGATTACTTTTGGGGCAATTCGCCAGACTTCGATTTTGGACACCTCGGCGCCCAGATCAAGGCGCAGGGAATCGAATTGCCTTGGAAATTTTGGCAATTGCGAGATATTCGCACGTTGAAGAGCTTTGGTCTCTATCCGATTAAAAGGATTGAGAACACGCAGGGGCTCAAGGGCTTCAAGAAGCACCATGCGCTTTACGACGCTCTTGAAGAGGCAAATGTATTGAAAGGCACGATTCAGCGCATCGAACAACTGTTGAACAACGAAATCAAAGAGGAAAGGATAAATGCGAATTCGTGCAAAAATTAATGGCGATACATATTTTACGACGGACGCAGCTTGCGAAAACGAGAAGGCACGTCTCATTTATCACGTTCCGATCGAAATTCATGTCATCGATATTCCGGTACATGAGCCAAAATCGGTCGTAGTAAGAGTGACAGTTGTATGGCCTAAAAACCCAAAAGACAATTGCATTTTTGAAGGCGAGGTAGATTGGCAAGCGGCGGATGATGTGAAAGGCGTATTGAAAAGTCGCCCCGTTGAAATGTTTCAGAGCGGTGTGACCGTACCATCCGTTGCAGGATTCGCGGCGACGTTTGTTGAAGAATCGTTGCAATGGTTTTTTGATTGAAATTTGGATGGCAAAATGCAAGAAATAGGTCAAGGATATTTTCAAATATTCACAAAGAACGGCATTTTTGGTTTCAGGATGCGACCTTGTGGGGAAGGGGTGTATCTTTTTGTCAACCAGCGCGAAGAAAAAATAGTAAACATCACTTGGGAAGAGCTCGCATTATTGGCGGACACATTAGAGGAAGCTTGGAGTGTTCATTCGGCCCCAATTCGGGCTTGCTTGGACGTTACTATCGATCTCTCCATGGCGTGTCGCGCAAGGGCAGTAGTTCTTGCTTATGTTGGCAGCCCGGTGAACCTGTTGATCCAATTTTTGAAAGATCCAATGGAGGAACTGCCGGAAGTGCAGTCTTCCGAGGCTTGTCTATTCGAGGAAGAGGCGCAGGTTCGGGCCTTCGTCAATGCGGTTCGTTTCTTTAAGGCGCGCTACAAGATAACGCGCGAAGAGAAGGGGAGCGGCGAATGAAGCAGTTTTCCCGCGACGATTTCCGCAAAGCCCTGAAGGCCGGACACTATACGGTCACAGACCTCGACAACGGCCTTGCCGTCTATGTCACTGAGGACCGGGCGGGGCACTATTGGGGCATGCGGTTGGTCTGCGATGAGGACAACCGCACTCAGGCGGAGGTCGTGAACGAAGCGCTGGAATGCATGGCGACCGACCAGCAACCACTGTACACGGGCTAAATGTATTGACCATTGACAGGCTAAAACAAATGTCTTTTGGC
>CAVJBF010000104.1:6837-9437 GCA_963647785.1 Acutalibacteraceae bacterium | reverse complement strand
CCTTCCATTTATTCCTCGGTCTCCCTTGACTGCGCCGTCCTTCGATGTCCGAAGGCCTCCAAGGCATATTTTTTCTTATTTGTCAACCCACAAATATGCCTCATGATCCTTTTCTTCCTATCAATCCCGCCACAAATTGAAGTTACGGGAAGGGGTGCCAACATGTTGGCACCCCTTCAGAATGACGTTCGAAAAGATAGTGTCGGGATAAAAAAACGCCATTTCTAGCAATGGAAATGACGGTCTGCCAGACAAGAACTTGCAACAGCTCAAGTTGGAGGTTTATCACCCGCGCCGTAAAACCCGTTCCTTCAGGAGGGGAATATAAGGTGGCGGCGTTTGATCCAAGAATCCTCAGCCTTTAGGCTGGGGAGTACATCAACTTCAAAGTACATATACCGTGCACACAATGAAGGTGAGGGCGGCAAGCAACGGCAGGAAAATCCAGCGAGACACAGTTATGGGGCTCACCTTGGCAATGCCGGCGCAGATCACCATGGCGCCGCAGACGGGAGAAAGCGAGCGACCTATGGCGCCGGAAAGCACCGTCATGACGCCCATGTTCATGATATCAAGACCGAACTGCGGTGCGTGGGCTGTAACGGCATTGTTGAACGCAATGGCTGCGGCTTCCCCGGATCCAGACAAAACAGCAATGATGAGCGGACCGAAAATGGAAGCGACCTTAGCAATCGAAGGTGAAGCGCTCATGCAATCGATGAGTGTTTGAATGAGGCCGCAGGACTTCATGCCAGCGACAAAAATGTTGGCGCCAATTATGATGCCGAAAATGTCGCCGAAGGAGTTGCCCATGCCTTTAAAGAAGTTCTTAGTAACCTCTTGAGGATTCGTTCGGGTGGCAATCATGACGACGACGGCGCCGATGATCATGGCGTGCGAAACCGGCATTTTGAGGCAAGGCACGACATTGAGGTTGCCTAAAAGCAACAGGATGAGAGGCAGAAGCGGAAGAACAGCGAAGAAGTAATTGGCCTTGAAATCCTTTGGTATGCCGCCTTCATCGACAGAAACCGCGCCCCCCATGCCGATGTCTTTCTTCTTCATGTAGAAAGTCAGCAGGATCATGACGAGAGACGCGCAGACAACTGAGCCGACAATGGGAAAGGCGGCGGACGTCACAAAATCCATCGACGTTCGGTGGGCGAGGTTACTGACAATCGTCGGGTGCACGTGACCGGGATTTAGGTTGCCGCCCCAAAGGCCTAGCATGATTGTAGCGGCCGCGAGTGGCGTCGGCACCTTGGCCGCAATGAGAAGAGGAATGAGGATAGTGCCCACAGCCGCTGCGGTGCCCGCCGAAGAAGGGATGGCGGAATTGACGATCATAGCCGTGAGCGCAGCGCCAAGAATCAAGAAGGGGCCGGCCCGCTTCAAGAGCTTTACAAAGACCGCTAGAAGATGCAGATGACAACCGGTGAGATTGATGACGGAAGCAAATCCCATGCATGCAACGATGACCTCAAAAACGTTCGACTGCATCATTGATGTGGAGAAGGCATCCATAGCTGTGAGTGGATCGCCAGCCAAACAACCAAGCGCTAGTCCGCCGGAAATCAATACAAGCCGCGTCTCGTATTTTTTCAATAGGCTGTAGCACATGGCCAAAATAATGATTGAGGCGATGAACATCGTCATGACGGAAGAATCTCCATGCGTTTTGTTTTTCGGGGCTTATTTGTCTTTTCGCTGAACAGATGATTTAGCGACATTGTCTGACATCCGTTGTCATGGAGACGTCTTCAAGCCTGTAATCAACGTTCCTACGGCGCCAGTGTCGGGCCATCTTGCCTGCCGAGGTATTAGTCCATGGCTATAGTTCTCGCGAAATATTCTCCGAAAGGAGTAGATAGAAGGCATTTGAGATAGTTAAGTTGGGGGAGGCGAAAGGGTGCCAACATGTTGGCACCCCCGACCGACATTAATTCTGTGCAGAGCTGGTGATTTTCAGGGTGATTGCAAGCAAGAACAGCATTGCTCCACGCTATTGGAACTCAGCTATTGGATTTTTTACTGAGGCTGTCGTTGAAAGTGCTGGAAAGCAACGCACTGCAGGAAATGTCATGGATCCTGAGCATCGATGACAAATTTACGGTTTTCAAAGCGTCCTGCGTCGCAACTATGACAAATTTACGGTCTTATCTGCGACTGTCGCTGGATTCAGTCGACATCAGGTGTTGAATCGAAGTGATGTTCAATCATCCATGACAAATTTACGGTGGCTAATTGACAGCTTCATCGCTCAATCATGACATATTTACGGTGGTGGCTAGCCTATACCATTACCGATTTCTTTTTGTGATTATTTATGTTTTCTATGTATTTTATTTGATGATTCTCACAAATTGAAAAGCGTAGCTATGACAGATTTACGGTCTTCTTCTGATACGGTTTATTTCGCAGTCCCGAAAGACGTCGCTTAGGTCATCATTGATGCTTCTAGCAAAACTTCTTGTTTTAAATCAGTTAGATGATAGAAGTATTTCCTCGAAATATGACAAATTTACGGCAGTTGCAAGGACGCCATTGTTCTGAACTCTGACAGATTTACGGTGTGTCTTTTTTTTTGTTATGTCTGGAGG
>CAVJBF010000104.1:0-6827 GCA_963647785.1 Acutalibacteraceae bacterium | reverse complement strand
GTCGTGACATCATTGAAATTTTATTTATTTTCAGCGACGCAACTCCAAACTATGACAGATTTACGGCGCGCGGAAATCCTTGTCTCCCTCCAGTGACCATGACAGATTTACGGTCAGACATTGCTCAGGTGAGGGCAATATGAATAAAAGTTCGCATACCGAATCCGCAGTTTTTGTAGGGTTTGTCAGCTAACGTTAATCAATAGGTTTCTTTTATTTTCAATGGGTTTTTGAGTCAACGCTGACAAATTTACGGTATTGATAGAGCTCAAATTCAGTCTTTCATGACAAATTTACGGTGGCTGGATGTGTACTCTAAAGCATTCGTGACAAATTTACGGTTGTAAAAAGATTGATTTTTTATATTTAAAAACTGAAAGTTAGTTAGATATCTGCAAAATGGTGAACGAATTTTTATTGGTGCTGTTGAGGTGCTGTCACTGCTTTTTGTCATTAAAAATTTGAAAGTCGTAGCTCGTCTTGTTGTCATGGGTGGTGATTTAGCATTTTACCTTCGGAGGGGGGGGGGCACTGACTTTAGTTTGTTGTTTTTAAAAATAAAGTGCTAATCAAATGCTTCTTTGAAAGAAGAAAAAGTTGGCGCTTGGAGGCGACTTTTCCACATAGTTTTCCACAGAAGCTTCTTTCTTTTGTAGTTTTTTTGTAAAAACTTGTTCTTCCTTGTATAGCAGTGCAATGCCTTGATTTTAGTGAGAAAAAATGTCTTCTGGATGACAAATTTACGGTTTTTTCTGACAGTTTTACGGCTTCGACCGACAGATTTGCGGCTGAGCCTGACAAATTTGCGGTGAACTATGACAGATTTACGGCGTTGTCATGACAATAGTTGATCTGTGTCATAATAGTTGCCTGACACCACTACAAGGAATGCCGCTGTGAGCGACAACAAGCAGCCTAAAAACACCGGAGGCAACGAACTCGTTGTTCGCTACCGGAACGTCATCAACCGAAGCACGTTCCCGTTCTCGCTCGTTGAGATGCGTGTTCTGCAGACGGCGATCGCGAAGCTTGTGAAGAACCCGCCTCGTAACCGTGAATCTGTCATGTATCACATCTCAGCCGCGGAGCTCGCAAGCTTCGGGGGCGATGCCAAGAGTTCCTACGCGCAGCTGAAGCAGGCTGCCAAGGAGCTCATGTCTCGAACGATCGTCTTTAACGACATCGACAAGGAGGACTTGTCGCTTTTGAACATCAAGGCGGCTTCTGGCACTGGCGTGAAGCAGCTTTCTGGCCAGTTGGAGTTTCCCTGGTTCTCGGTGGCGAACTATGACGTGAAGAATGGCCGCATCGGTCTCGTGTTCAACCCGCAGCTTATTCCGTGCTTTGATCAGCTTACTGAGCAGTTCACGCGCTATCAGCTCTCTGACTTGCAGGGCCTCACGAGCACGTATCCGATTCGCCTTTATGGCATGCTGATGCAGTTCTACGATACGGGCGTTCTGGACATCAGTGTGCAGGAGCTGCGCGACCGATTGCTTTCTGAAGACGTGCTTCGTTCTTATGGCGACTTCAAGCGCCGCGTCATTTCGTTTTCGGTGGAGCAGATCAATCAGGCGCCCAACTCCAAGATTCATGTGGACTTTGAAGAAAAGCGCGTCGGACGTCGCGTAGAGCGCATTGTCTTCCGCTTTACGAGGAGCACGCCGTCTGGCCCGCATCAGGAGCTTCTCGATCTCGAGACCGATCCGAGCGTGATTGACATGAAGGCGGTGACGCCGTACGCCGCGCCCGCGAACCTTAATTACAAGCTCACCGCCAAGCAGCGTGAAACCTTTGCCGACTGGCTGAGCGGCCGCAACGCGCAGAAGAAGAAAGAGATCGACTACGACCCGAGCAAGTTCATCTCCTACCTTTATTCCAAGAATCTCTGCGAAGCGGGGACGTTCTCCAACTGCAGTCCCAAGGAGATTACGGACAAGCTGTGCCGACTTCTTACGGCGCCTTCTTTTGTGGAGGCCGTTTATGCGCAGTGGCTTGTGCCCTTTGGCGTGCGGCTGAAGACAACGCGCGCGCGGCGATAAGCGGCACCATCCGACGACTGGCTCCTGATCTTCATTGACGGGAGCCGATTTTTTTGTACAACGCAAAGCGTGTGATCACTTTGCGAGCTTTTTTGGCATCTTTTCCTTGAGGTATGGGAACATCGTTTTGAAGGCGTTGAGCGTGGCGGTGGCGAAGGCCTCGGCTTCAATCGCCTTGTTGAGGGCGGCGGCGAGACGGTCGTTGTCTGCTTTTGCGTTTTCGATCGACTTTTCGGCAGCCTCGAGCGCGCCGCGCAGCCGAGCGTTCTCTTCCCGCAGCCGGACGATTTCTTCCTGTTGAGCGGAAGCGGTTGCTTTGATGGCCTCGCTTTCGGCCACCATCTCTTCGGCGTACTTGAGACTTTTTTGGGCTTCCGTGCGCTCAATCTCGATGCGGGCGTCGGCGGTTTTCTGCACGGCGGCGACGCGTGCGGCGACAGTGGGCTGAAGTATGCGCCAGACGGCGTCAGCAAGCTCCTTGCCGGAGGTTTCGTCAAATCCTGCGGGCTTCATGTCGTTTTTTGGCGCGTGCTCGAGCCGCCATTCCTTCACGAAGGCGGTGATCGCGGTGAAGGAGCCGCGTTGCACGGCGGCTCGCAGTGTACGAATTGACGGCACATCCCGGCCTTCGGCTGCGGCGCGGTCGAGTTCGGCGCGTATGGCGTCTCGAAGTGGGAGGACGGGAATATTGGAGGTCATAGAAACGTAACGTTACGCGATTATGAGGGCCGAAAACAAATCTTCGGCATGTATTAACTGCAATGAAGATAGCTGAAAGAAATACTTATTTATGGCAGTTGACCGTGACAGTATACTACCGTAGCGTAACGTTATCTCGTTACGTTCAATGGAAATTGGCATCGTGACTCGGGGCCGTTACAATGACCACTCTTTGGGCAAACTGAGACCAGAAAAAAATGGGCAAGCAATCAAACCTCGGCATTGAGTGGCACGCTTATCCGGAAGAGCTTCCGGATAAGGACGGCTTTTATCGCGTGGAAGGCCTTTTTGGCCTGTCGCCCCGCAAGAAGCTCATGGTGCTTACGAGCTGGTACACGGCTCGCAAGAAGTCGTTTGCCGTGTCTGCTGGCGAGCCTACGATCTACATTGCCCGCTGGGCGAAGATCGAAAAGCGGGTTTGACCGCTTTTGAAGGAAAGAAGCCCCGACAGTCGAGCAGCTGCCGGGGTTTGTTTTTTTTGCGGGCTTACTCGGCGTAGCCCGGTGGCCCTTTTTTTTCTGCTACGAGTTGGGCGATGCGCTTAGCCTCTTGGGCGCGCCATTGCGCAAAGAGTCCTCGGAGCCAGATGCAGGCCTTGTTGTTGTGTGTGTAGTCCGTCCAGATGAGCTGGCACATCGGGTTGAACTCACGCATGGCCCGCGGTAACGCAAGCGCAGTGAGCGCATTGGCGCGCATGCCGATTTCGGCGGCTCTCCAGCCCAGAATGCAGATGAGGTCGGTGTTTTCGAGCACTTCCCAGCCGAGGTTGAGGCGTGTCGTGACGAGTTTGGCGCGGGCGTGATGGCGCTCGTTTGGAAAGAGTCCCTGGTCTGGACCAGTCCAAGCTGACGTGCGGTCGAGTTTTCCCGACACGCGATCGTACTTCTGCAGGTCGTCGAGCGATAACGGGCGCTTGAGGCGAGTGAGAGGATGGCCTTTTCGCACTACGACGACGCGGTCGGTGGGATAGAGGTTGAGGTAGTGCACGTTGGGCGGAAGCTCGACGGCTGTCACAATTGCGAAGTGAAACGTGTTGGAGAAGATTCCGGCGAATTCGCCGCCGTGGTAACTCACTTCGAGCGTGGCTTCTGGCGCCTCGCGGATGAGTTGCGGCAGCACGCCTCCCACGATGTGGCCGGCTTCGGCCATGACGCATGAGATGCGAAACGTTGTGCGGCAATCGGCGGGATTGAAGGCGTCCTCGCGCTGCAGCAGCCTCGAGGTTTCCAGAATGCGGACGACGTGCTCCTCGATGCGGTCGAAGTATTCCGTCGTGACGAGTCCGTCCTGTCCTTTCACGAAGCAGGCGTCGCCGAGTAGCGAGCGGATGCGGTTCATGGCGCGCGAGGCGGCGGAGGGCGAGAGGCCAAAGAGATCGCCTGCGCGCACGATGCCGCCCAGCTTCTTTACTCCGAGCAGAAACTGCAGGTCCTGCAGCGAGAGTTCGGAAATCTTGTCCATGGCATTCTCCTCTCAACGGGACTGTCAGTTGCATTTTACGCAATTACTCAATCCCGATATTCGGCATCTGTCGGAATTAGGCCGAAAGTAGAATGCTCTCGCCCTGAGGTGGTACTCAGGTTGGCATAAGAATTCCAAGAGAGAGGTGTTCATCATGTTCCGCAGACAGTTGCTTGGCTGCGCGGTCGCCGCCGCGCTGGCTTCGTCCTTTTCCTTCCCGGCATTTGCTACTCAGCAGCTCAAAACCGATCTGGTGATCGTGGGCGGCGGCCTGTCCGGCCTTGCTGCGGCACAGTCCGCTGTCGATCAGGGCGTGAAGCCCATTGTCCTTGAAAAGGAGGCGGCGCTGGGCGGCGGGGGAAACTTCCCTGAAGGTTCCCTGGGGGTCGGGACGCGCTACCAGAAAGAGCATGGCATCAAGACCACCGTTGAACAGGTGCTTACCGCTGCGTTGCAGTTCCATCACTATCGAGCTGATCCGGACGTGCTTCGCGTTCTCATTGCGGAATCCGGCAAGACGATTGACTGGGTGATGGACAAGGGCGCTCAGATGCGTGGCATCCGCACGATGTATCCGAAGGAAGAGTCCCTCATGACGTGGCACCTCTTCAAGGGCGGCGCTGCGGGCATCATCCAGCGCTTTGCGAAGGAAATCCGCGCCAAGGGCGGCAAGATTTTGACGGAAACGCCGGCTCAAAAGCTCATTGTTGAAAATGGCAAGGTGGTGGGCGTAGAGGCAGTGGACGCCGAAGGTGAAAAAATCATCATCCATGCGAAGAAGGTGATTCTCGCCACGGGCGGCTTTGAATCCAACAAGGAGATGCTTGCGAAGTACGTGCCAGACTCCTCGGCGCTCGGCATGTTTGAGCCGGTCTGGTACCGCGGTCCGGTCACCGACGGCAAGAATGGCGACGGCCGCACGGGCGACGGCATTCGCATGGCGCAACTGATCGGCGCCAATGTGAAGGGCATGCATGCGCTGGCGGGCAACGCGCCGTATCTTGCAGACATGCCGCCCATCAATCAGTTCATGGGTGACGACTACTTGAAGCAAGGCCGTTGCGCCTTGGCGCAGCCCTGGCTCTGGGTTGACCAGCACGGCAAGCGCTTCTTCAACGAATCCCGCGGCGCGGTGTTCGTGGACGTCTACAACGCCATGACGAGCGCGGGCGGCGTCATGTACAACATCATCGATCAGGAGAAGTACGACCTGCTTGTGAAGAAGGGCGCCTTGCTGCCCTTCAACGCCATTGTGCTCGCTGGCGTACCTTTGACGGCGCTTCCCAAGACCTTTGAAGTTGGTCAGCAGCGCGGCTGGGCCTTCAAGGCGGACACCATCGAGGACCTCGCCAACCAGATCGGCGTGCCGCCCGAAAACCTGAAGGCGACGATGAAGAAGGTGAACCAGTATGCCAAGGATGGCAAGGATCCGGAATTTGGCCGTCTGCCTGAGCATCTCGCCACCTTCAATTTGAAGAAAGGCCCGTACTACGCCCTGAAGGGTATTCGCGCCTTCTTCCTTACGCTGGGCGGCGTAGCGGTGAACGACAAGTTTGAAGCGCTGAATCCGCAGGGCGACGTGATCGATAACCTCTATGTGTCCGGTCAGGATATCGGAGGTTTGTATGACTCGTCTTATGACCTGCGTTGTGAAGGCTCCGCCTCGTCCTTTGCCATGACGTCCGGTCGTCTGGCGGCGGACAACGCCATCAAGGCGATCAAGAGCCGCAAGTAAGCTCAACAGTAGTTTGAGAAAGGCCGCGTCCGAAAATCCCTCCTTGTTCGGCCGTGGCCTTCTTTCCTTTTTTGGAGAAGCCTCGTGATTTCCCGCATTCTTCTTGCGCTTTGCGCCTCCGCTTGTCTTGCAACCTCGGCGCAGGCGGCTGACATGCAGTTCAAGCACATGCAGCGCGGCGTTGCTTGCGCCCAGTGCCACGGCGTCTCTTCACCCTCGACACCAGCAAAGGCGAAGAGCTGCATGAAGTGCCATGACTATGCGACGCTCGCCGCAAAGACCGATCCCCAGAAGCAGCCGAAGCTGAAGCTTAATCCGCATGACAGTCATGCGGGCGAGTTGCGCTGCACGCTCTGCCACCGCGAGCATGCTCAGAGCGTGAATCACTGCAAGACCTGCCACAAGAGCAGCGACGCGAAGTTCAACTTCAAGACGCCCTAGTTCGAGCAGTTGCATTGGCTCAGCCGCCTTCTGATCTTCAACTGCTTTTGCATCGGGGCCGCGCAGGTCACGATTTCCGAGAATCTCACGGGGTGGGCGGCGCGGCTCTCGGCGGGCGTTGTCACCGGTAGTCGTCAGAGCATGGCGCTGGGTCCGATCGCTTCCGTTGTTCGGAAGAGCCTTGTGCTTACAAGCGCTACGCCGCATAACAGTACCACACGACAAATATCACACCGAACGTCCGCAATGCCTGGCTCATGTCGCAGACCTTGCTCGGGCGGAGAGTCACTACAAAGCCGCGAGGAAGCCCCTGACTTTTAGTCATGGGGAGGAATCGCGTTCCGCGCGAAAGCGCGGTATAATCATGTTAGCTAATCAATAAATAAACTAACATGAAAGCAGACGGATATATTCATAAAGAAGGCCTT
>CAVJBF010000103.1:0-9506 GCA_963647785.1 Acutalibacteraceae bacterium | reverse complement strand
CTGACTCCGGCTCTCCTTGACGGACGATCGTCCCGCCCGTTACTACTCTGTCAGTAATGATGCGACTATACACCAATCCAAAATCCGCGCAAGCCCCGCCAATATTGGCCTAGCGGATTTCGCTTGGATAGAGGCATCTTCCCCTCGCCGATTATTCGACAACTTCCCAATGCCCCCTGCGATTGTTGCCGACACGGCGAAGACGCCTCGCCTGCTGGAGCTGTTTGAAGGCTCGCTTAACGGAGACAAGGGATACTTTGAGCACCTTGGCTATTTCCGCTTGTGTCGCGTCCGGTTGCTTTCGAATTTGTTCCAACACAGCCTCCGAGGCATAGCCCAGTTTCTCCGTCGATGGTTCAATCACGGGGCTTGTCGCGGACGACGCTTGAGAAACTTCGACGACAGGTTTGGATCGAACAGGATTGACGGCGCCATGATCATCCATCTCGAAATCCCTGCGGCGCAAACTGACCTTGAAATACTCGCCGTCCTCAACCAACGCCGGCTCGCCCAATCCATAGGCCTCACAATCCTCGATCAAGGAAGGGATGCCCGTTCCCCAGTTTTCGATGAGTCCCATACTCCGAAATACGGAAGCAATAGCGCGATTGTGGATTTTCGACCGACCGGCCTTCATTTTTTCAATGGAGAGCCCTGCCGCGAGCATCCCCGGCGAAGCCACTTCCAACCGGTCGGCGAAGAGCGCCGCCGTGATAGGCGCCGGATATAGGTACGACCGATGGCACACAGCGTTAGCGATCATTTCTCGCACCGACCTAGCTGGCAGTTCTAGAAACTCTTCTCGGGCCAACCCTTCAACACGAACCCCAAGCCGCAGATTCGTCAGGAGGAAGCTATAGGCTTCCTCGATTTGCTCGTCTATTGGTCCCGAGCATTCTTTTTTGCTGATGAGCGTCGTATTGCTTTCCCCACGGAAAACAGCGCATCGAATGACGGCTTCGGGGAAATCCGCAATTTGACCGGAGAGCAGTTCAAAAGCAGGCGTCGCGAAGTAATGATCATTGACCTCCGACAAGACGCCAAAGGACAGGAGCTGGCTGCGTCCGATGGGCCGAGGCGGATTCTTTTGGTTGCTCCGTGCTAGATCAGATGCGTGTTTGTTTAACCGAAGGCACAGTGCATCGACTTCCTTCACCGTCACTTCCCGAGACAGCGGCGTTTGATCAAATGTCAGCGGGCGGCAGGAAAATTCCAGTTGTTGCAACTGCCAAGGATCCACGTGACGGCTCGTGGCGGCTATGCGAACATAGGTCCCGTTCTCTCGCCCTAAGGACTTTAAGAAGTACGGTTTTTGCCGCCCTTCGGCGACATCGAGACGCAAGACAGTTTTGCCATCGATCTCATCGACATCGATATTGAACGGCACCAGCGGTGTACAGCGATCGCAAATCGCATTGGTTATGGCGTCTTGCGTCTTGAACACATCTTCGTCTGGCAAACCCAGAACACCATGGGTTTTGTCGTCAATACCAAATAGAAGGGTGCCGCCTGCGCAGTTGGCGAACGCGAGTACTGTTTTGAGATAGGTCTCGCTTTTGGGCGAAACGCTGGCCTTGAACTCAACGCAACGCCCTTCCCCGCTTTGCAACAACCGCTTGGCGATACCCGACATGACATTCTCCAAAACAAATGGTATCCGAATGGTATCACCAAATGGTATCACTCGATACCATTCCTGATACCATTTCTGATACCATTGGTACGATAATTTTTAACTTCTGTATTGATATTGTCCGATAACAATATCGGAAATCATTGGTATCAATTGGTGTCAATTGGTATCATCCCTACCCAATATCTTCTTCCTCCGTCAGCGAAAACTCATCTTCCAAGCGAATTTCACTTAGAAGCCCCTCCGTGACAAGCGCATCGGCTCTTATGTTCTTCGTTGCATTTTTCACTCTTCAAGGTAACCCAAATGCCTGAAAGCAACAAGAACGAAAAGCCCGCCGCAGAGGCCGGGCAGAAAACGATCCAGAAGGCGAATGCCGTCGAGACCTCCGTCATGGAGACCATCACGGGAGAACTCCGCCAGGCGATCAAGATTGACTTCGCTTCGGGCGGCACAAATCCCGAAGGTGCGGCATCTCGCGGCAACAACGGACGCCGAAGCAATCGCAACGAACCGCCTCGTCAGGTGATGAGCCTTCGTCATGTAGCGGGCAATCAACGCGGCAATGGACGCAACTTCCGCTTTGACTACGCCGATCCCGAAGTGCCGCGCATTCGCCCTCAGCAGCGTCGCAACTCAGCTGACTTCTCCCGCGCATACCTGAAGCAGGACTTCTTCGTGTACTCCGACGCGGCGCAGACCTTCTTTGAACGCAACTACGAGCCGGTGGACCGCGCCCTCATCGTGGCGAGCACGATCTACACCCGTGCCGGCGGGCGTCAGGCCGGTGAACAGGCTGAAGCGCGCATGCACGAGCTCTTCACCAAAGTGCAGAAGACTCTGCAAGCCGCCATTGAGAACACAAAGCAGATTCTCAAGGAGAACGGCGCCTCTGACAGCGACACGGCGGACTACGACCACAAGCGCTTCTACACGCCACCGGTGCACTCCCCGCTTGCCATGCGCTTTCTCTCCGTAGTGAATCTCTTTGACCGCTTGGTGGCGCGCGTAGAAAGCTGCTGGCTCAACGGCATTATCGACGATCATGGCCGCCGCTCTACGCTGGGCCACTGGAACACCGAGATGACGAATGCCGTGCGTGACATCTTCCGCATCCGCAAGGAAGCGTGGGACCTCGCCGCGAAGACTGGCAATGCACAGATGGCTCGCGCCATTGAACAGAAGGTGGCGCGTGAGAACGAGCAGGAAAAGGGCCTTGTCGGCAAGGACGTTCCTGTTGAGGCAAAGAAGCCGGAAGGCTCAGAAAAGACGGAAGCGAACCCCGCCGAAGCACGCGCCCGTCGCATGGCGGCTCGTCGTGCCGCAACAGCTGCTCGCAAGGAAGAAGACAAGCCTGCTGTTGCCCCGGTTGCTCCCGCGGTAGAAGCGCCGGCAGCGGAAGCACTTTCCGAGACCGCGCCTGTTGCAGAAGCCTCCCCTGCTGCCGTTGCCCCGGAAACGCCCGCGGAGACTCCTATGGAGATTCCCGCCGCACCAGCAACGGACACAGCCACGCCAACCGAAACGCCCGCCGCGTAGCGGTTCCAATGCCCCGATTCGCTTCGGGGCTTTTCTTTGACCGGAGCCAAGGAAAGAGCCGCCTTCGCTGGCCTTGGTCTCTCAAACCTCGGCGAAATCCGTGACGCGAACTGTCTGTTTCTGTTATCCCGTACCGTACGCTTTGCTCTCTGCTTTTTGGATTCCTCTATGTCCGCCCCTGCTCTTTGTATTCTCAAGAACCGCCGCGCCCAACGGCTCGCAGAAGCCGCTTCCCGCCTCTTTGAAGATGACTACGCTGGCGCCAGTTTCAATGACGCCACCCGCACTGCCTACGACGCCGCCAAGGAGCGGTTTGTGAAGGATGCGGTGAAGCTCACGGGCTCTCTGGAAAAGGTGATCGGCCACATGTTCGCGGGCGTTTCGGTTGAGACCGACTGCGAGCTCACCATCACACTCGGAAACACCACGCCCGCCGCTCGACAGACGCTTCAACTTTTAAAGACCTTTGATGACCTGATGCTGCTTCTCGACGAAGCCCGCATTCGCGGCGCCGTCTCCATGCGCGACTATGACAAGTTCGTGAAGCGCGCGGAATGGCATGTGCACAACTGGCTTCGCTTGATGGGCGCTGATGATCGGAAGGCCGCCTCGGAGATCGACCCATGACGCTTGTTCGCTTCTTTCGTTCGGCTATTCGCCGTCTTGTTCAACGCTGGACTCGCATCCAGCGAACCCTTTGACTATTCGGAGCACCTATGTCTGCTCAAAACACCGACTTCTTTCTCTGGCTTTTTGATTTTCTGAGCTGGGGCGTCATTGTCTCTGCCGTGTCGCTCGCTCTGCGTCCACTCTGGGTAGAGCCTTGGTTCTGGCTTACCGAAGCGTTTGCCGGCGCTTTGCTTGCCTTCGTTGTTCCTGCAGCGTTTTCCCTTGGCGGCAAGCACCTTTTAGTTTTCGCTGGCTCGCTCATAGCGATCATGGCGATCTGCTACGTCTTGAAGCGCCGCTGGCCGTCCGAACCTGGCAATGAGAAGCTGGGAATCATCGAACGGTTGTTCCGCTTCCGTGTCATCGATCTCTTCTAAAATTAGAATTTTCGTGAACAGGTTCACACTTCCAAATATGGCGTTTTCCGCGAATTCCGCTCGGGCACGGCTTTTTCTGTGCGCCGTCGGAGCCGCCGTTGTCTTGGCCGGCTGTGCCTCTTCGCCCATGGAAAAGTCTGCCTTGAAGCCTGAAGCGGCCGCCCCTGCTCTACCGGTCGATGTTCCTTCGGGGACAAAGCTTGAAGCCGTTCTGGCGACACCCGGTCTCTTTCCCATACAGGGCCAATTCGACTTTGGGAAGTTGAATGCGTTGGCGGCACCGCCAGCCCTCTTGCGGGTAGCGCCGGAATCCCTGCCGCCCGCGGTCAAGGCCAAGACTTCGGATTGTTGGATTCTGGCTGCGGGCTATGGCTACGCGAACCCAGAGAGCGTTCGCTTCTCGACCGATCTCTTCTTCTGCTCCGCGCCAACGGGAAAAGAGGTTTTCGAAGCCCGCTTCACGGGCGCCGTAGGCTCCGAAACCATTGGCCTTGGTGTTCCCGGCATCGCTGACGAATTTGCGGCGCCGGCGGTCTATCGACTTATCGGCATTTTCGCGAAAGCCCTCCCCAACATCCTGCCAACTTCTCTCACTGATTCAAGCTATTCGCAAGCGATTTTCGATATAGCCAAAGTCAAAGCGGGCCTCTACCGCCGTCTCGGCGACCGTAAATCTGTCATGGTTGGCATAGAAGCGGGCGCCCCCGTCACAGTGCTTACGCTCGAAGGATTCAACTTGCAGAAAACACCGCTCGCACCCCGCCAATAGGGCGATGACGGGCATTGCATCTCCCCCAAGCAATCCTTCTCCTTGGCCCCGGTCGGCCATCCTTTTCCCGTCGCAAGCGGCAACCGACCGTAAATTTGTCATGGCTCGCGAAGAAGTAAAAAGATACCCCCGAAGAAACAAATATCTCGGGGGTTGTAACTTCTCAAATACGACTATTGAGCAATCGCTGGCAGGTTGTAGAGTATGCGAGCGCTGTTCACGGTCTCTAGCGTGTTTTTGACAAAGTCCAGATGCTCTCTCTGGACGGAAAGATCCGTTTCTTCACGGGTGCCGAAGCTCAAAAAGATTTCATTGAGCTTTTTTCGATTTAGAAGACCCGATTCATCAGCGCAGTAGTACCCGCGAATATTCTGATCCCCCGTCGCCATGTCCACTAACCGACTGCTCCCGAGCAACTTTACTCTCCGCACTGGAACACCAAAAACCGCGTCGAGATCCTTCGCCATCCGAAAAAACTTACCCTGACTGACCTGCATAATCTTGCACAAGTCTCCCAACGTACGCTTTTGCGGCGGCAGGTTTTCAAGCAAAAAGACCAACTGCACCAGACTAGCCATGTATTCCCTGTTCGGCCCTTTGGCAGGCCCCTTGGGTTCGCCCTTTTTGACTTGAGTTGTCACGCTGCCTCCTCCCAGTCTTCATCACTCCGCACTTGATCTGCTATTACGGAGCCCTCAATCGCCACAATCTGATCGTTGGAAACGCTCGTCACCTTGCCTTGATAGAGGAACGCCTGCTTGTCCTTCTCCGCCAGTATCACAATGCTCATCAGCGTCCCGTGTCGATAAACGTCGCCGTAACGAACCTTCGCTCGATAGCAAAGCGCCTGAAGATTAGAAAGCGTCATAGCGCCTTCGGGCACTTCCCAACGCGACTGTTCCTGAAGCTTCGTCGCAGTCTTCACTTTTGACTTGGGCTTGCTTTCAACCTCCTTAGCCTCTTCGTCTTCTTCATAGTCTCCGCCCTCTTCGTAATCATCGTCCATAGGCGGCAGGAAACTGTACGGGTTGTTCCGAACATCCGGGTCTTTAGCCGCTTCTTCTTCGTATCGCCGAATTTCTTCTATTCGTTCCTCTTCCTTTTTCCGCGCCGCTTCCTGAGCCTTACGCGCTTCTTCAGAAATCGGGGAAGGAACCGAACTGGCGTCAGAAGCGTTTTCCGTCGAAGCAACGGGCGCATTTGACGAAGCTCCTTCCTCCGTCTTGGCTTCGTTTGGGGCCACCTTATTGGCGATGACGTCTCGGATGTACAAGCACTCACGACGCGTGACGTGCAGCTCTTCCGTATCCTCTTCTAGATGCTTCTGGAAAAGCGCCTTGAAGCGCACAGGATCTCGCGATGCCGCCGTAGCAAGAAGACCGATGCTGTTTGTGTCGCGGAATTTCGTGCGCCGGAAATAGTCGCAAAGGTAGTCAGGAGCCGTATTCAGGCGATTAACATCCGTTACGTAGGAACGCGGTTTTCCCATGCGATCCGCGATCTCTACGATGCTCATCCCCAAAGCTTCCAATCGCTTGATGCTCAACGCCAGCTCAAACACTTTGAGCGGATTGCGCTGTTCATTGGAGGAAAGCTGAACCAATAAAAGCTCTTCCTTCGTGAGCTTTCGGGGATTGACGTAAACGTTAAGCTCCGACAGTCCGGCTACTTTGGCAGCTCGCCAGCGACATTCACCATCCTGAATGTAGTACTTGCGTTCATTTTCACCAGAAATTTCTGCTGGCGAAACCAGAAGAGGCTGAAGCTGCCCCACCTCCTTCATGTTCTGAGCTAGCGCAGCAATCATGTCTTCGTCGAACTCAGTGCGAGGCTGTTGCAACTCGGGATCAGGGTTCGGCATGATGTAACTCGTGGGAACCGTTCTCAGCTCAAGTTTCTGTCTATTTTCGAGATTGAGAATAGCCGCCACCCTGGGATGAGCCCCTTTATTCGGCTTGATCTTCTTAGTGACTGCGGACAGTTTGGCCATTTTTAGTTCGCTCCCCCGGCAATGGCGGCGTTCTTTGCAGCATGCTTCTCAAAATAAGACTTAAGTTTGCCGTTTTCAGCAAGCTCAATACGTTCCTCAATCTCCTTGAAGAGATCGCAAAGTTCTTTGTTCGACACCTTAGAATTCTTCACCATCCAGATCGGTTCACAATCACTGGCGGCAGTAGCAATGGGCGAGCGATGCGAAATCATCGTATCAAACAAATACCCGCCCATCACAGGATCAAGCATCATCTGCCTGGCGATATTTCGCTGGTTACTTGAATCATCAAAGTCGTTCAGAACAAGGCCAAGCTCCACATATTCAAGGTTCCATGCCCTCCTCAGCTTGGCCATAGTCTCCCACATATCCTTCACGCCGGTAATACCAAAAACATCAATCTTCAGCGGGCTCACCACATAGTTTGCGGCCAGCATCGGGCCAATAAGCCCCGGTGCGAGCTGCGGCTGGCAATCGATCAGGATGTAGTCATACTTATCAATGCACCCCAACTTCCGCAAGTTCTTTTGCGGGTTGAAAACAGATGACATCTGTATCACTGTGTCCTTGCCGTCTGCCAACACCTCCTTAAAGACCTGTGAGATGTCCGTACGTGCGCAAATCAAATCAATTCCGCTCTTCGTATGCGTCAGTTTGATTTCCGCAAGATCTTCCTCAAAGAGATCGAACATCGTCGTCGCCCCCTCAATGGGCTTATTCCGAATCGGTTTTCCGTTCGGATCGTCGTTCTCACTAAAGCCCAGCAAATTGAGAGTTGCATTTGCCTGCTTGTCCATGTCGATTACGAGGACCTTTTTGTTTCGCCGCGCCCTCAGATAGTGGGCAAATTGAACGGTCAGCATAGTCTTGCCGACGCCACCTTTCTGATTGGCAAACGTGATGATCTTGGCAGTCATTGAAACGCTCCACAGTGGAATTGTGATGATGCAAATACTATCAGTTATTGATACACACTTTATTAAACGGCATGATCTGCATCAAACGTGATGAATGTTTTTGACCAAAAGTGTTGCTTTTAGCGTCAAAGTGTCTTCATGAAGACACATTCCTCTCCCCTTTCTCGTCCAACAGACACAAAAAAGGGCGACCGAAGTCACCCTTCATTTGCTATTGAAGTGTCTTCATGAAGACACTTCAATCCTCCTCAACAGCGAGTTGGATGGGTGCAGGATAGAGATGCCAAAGCTCTTGGCATGTCTCCGCAAAATCCGACGCGGAGTGGTAGGTGGAGATGAAGTCGCTTACGATCTTGGGCGGTTGATTCCCTGTCAAGGCAAGGTACGCCTTGATTGAAGTGCGAGCCGGAGTGCAGTTGGTCGCCGTATTCTGTCGGCACACGATGGAAAGCAAATATTGGTGCAACTCGTCCACCACGCAACGAGCATCAAGAGCGCAGAGACCGATAGCCTTCTCCGCAATGCTTACCAGACCCTGCTGATAGTTGTTGACGCTCATCTGCCCATAAAAGAGCTCAGGGCGCAAACTGCGGCGTGTCTGCACAATGGCTTGAGTAATTCGATCTTGAAGACTGTTTAACTGCGCCTGTATAGCGTCCTTTGCCAGAGCCGGATCTTTGAACTTCTGGGACAGCAATGTGATCCACCATACGCGGGTCATCATATAAGCCACGGTGTCCAAATCCGCAGGCATCACGAAAACGTCAAATCGCATGCTCAGAGGAGGCACCTCGTCTGTCACATTGCCGATAAAGACGATGGGAGCGGCACTCCCCTTCTTGGCCTTGTACCGAAGACAGAAGGGGTTGCTAAGGTCAAAGTCTGGAGCAAATTCGACGGCATGTACTCCCAGCTTTACGGCCTTTTGAATGGCGGCGCAACAGTCCATGTAAGTCATTTTGCCCCAAGCCGCATCATCACAGAAGCACCCCGAGGCGAGCTCGGGATGCTCTTTGAGCATGCAGAAAAGCTTTTCCATGCCGCTCAGGGATTTTTCGCTCTTCTTGACAAGAGCATCGAAGGCGCGATTTTTGAGTCGATTGAAGAAGGTCATTTTCAAGGCGAGAAACACATGTTGGAGAAGCATACAGCCTATCCCTCGCGTTGACGCTCTAAGCGGGGCTTTTTAGCGAAAATCGCGAAAAAGCGCCACACCAACTTCCTGTCCGAAATGTCTTCATGAAGACACTCGGCAACTTCTTTTCTCGTTCGACAGGGATGGAAACGGACAGCCAGCACGTTCCGCTTTCTGGTCAAAAATGTCTTCATGAAGACACATACCGACCGCTTTTCTCGTTCGACAAAGACGGAAACGGGCAACCAGTACGTTCAGCTTTCTGGTTCAAATTGTCTTCATGAAGACACTCGCTGACTTCTTTTCCCGTTCGGCAAGGACGGAAACGAGCAATGTAACGCTAGAACATGTTATCTGCGTTACTAGTTGAGATCTGTTGACGTACTCCCCAGCCTAAAGGCAGAGGATTCTTGGATCAAACGCCGGATGCCGACTTTCGTCGGTCTGACTCCGGCTCTCCTTGACGGACGATCGTCC
>CAVJBF010000102.1:0-9604 GCA_963647785.1 Acutalibacteraceae bacterium | reverse complement strand
CATTGCTAGCTAGTGTCATCTTGCGTTGCTAAGCGGTGACGGTTTTGGTTGCCGCGGACTGACATGACGCTCCACTTAAACCGTGACATTTTCGCTGTGCGCTAACACACTTGTTATCACTCGGCTCCTCGGGGCAAATAGCCCGCCAAGCCCCGCCAGTACTAAAACAAAACGCCCGAGGCCAATGGCGACGGGCGTTCAACGAGTTTCGAATTTTCACAGAAATGGTAGGCCCAGTAGGGCTCGAACCTACGACCAAGGGATTATGAGTCCCCTGCTCTAACCGACTGAGCTATGGGCCCGAATGAAAGACGCGAAACAACTTTCCGAACGAAGCGAAAAAAGTTCGCCTCGAACAGGTCGCGGATTCTACATGACAACCCACTTTCGCGCTATGCTGAGGGAAAGCGCACTACAAAGCGACTTTGCGCCGGGCCGGCTTCGCTGGGAGGCCGGCGGGCCCAACTTCAGAGGGATTGCACCAACATGGCAAAAAAGCTTACGAACGCGGTTTATCTCGTCGCCTCCAACGGCCTCATCACCGTCAAGAACTTTGAACCCCGCACGTTCGGCGATGCGCTGGGCGGCAGTCTCAAGAAGGGCTGGAAGAAGGATCCAGCCAAGCTCGCCGCCGCTGTGGCTTCCGATCCCGACGTCCTCACCGCCGCCGTCGGCCTGATGGGCGCAGCGCAGGACATCCTCGCCAAGGAGCTCGACAAGCTCTCCGACAAGATCAACGGCATCTACGAGACTGCGATCAATGACAACGACCGCGACTTTACGAAGGCTGAAATCAAGCTTCTCGACAAGCTCGAGCCCAATGCCGACCAGTTGTCCGAAGATCTCGAAGACATGGTGACGATGCCGCCCTCTCACTGGCTTCTCCTCTCCTCCAAAAAGAGCTACAAGGTCATCGCCCGCGTCTTTGAAGAATTCTTCAGCCTTCCTGTCGTGGACGGCTGGGAATGCTTCTCCCCCGCCCTTGACACGCCCGAAGGCCTCGCTGCGCACGAGTTGCGCGCCTTCGGCCTTGGCGCCGTCGAAACCTTCGGCCTCGAATTCAACTACGACGCTGAAATCGCACCGGCCTCCGTTTCCACAACGCTTACCGTGGCGGAGTTGAACGAAGCCGCCGCGGAAGCTGGCTACCCCGTCTCCTTCATCGAAGACGTGATTCCGCAGCGCGCCTCTGCGATGAAGGAAGAATCTGAAACGAAGGCCGCTTCCACAAAGAAGTCCGCAGCGAAGAAGGCGACGGAAAAGAAGCCGGCCGCTGAAAAGCCGGCTGGCAAGCCTGAAGCCAAGCCGACGGCCAAAGCGGCCCCCAAAGTCGCTGCCAAGGCACCTGTGAAGGCGGCAAAGGCTGCCGCCCCGAAGAAGTCAGCCCCTGCCAAGGCGCCCGCCGCGAAGCCTGTCCCCAAGGCCGCACCGAAAGCTCCGGCAGTGAAGCCCGTTGCAAAGAAGGCTTCCGCCCCCAAAGAGGCGGCCGCAAAGCCTGCTGACCCCGTGAAGCCTGCGGCCGCTGCGCCGGTCGCTCCCGCCGTGAAGGCCTAGGTCTTTCGCGCCTTTTCAAAACCGCTTCGACCGCGTTGCCGAAGCGGTTTTTCGTTTCTTGAGATCTTTCATGGCAACAAGCTTTTCACTACCTTCCGCGATCAAGATCTTCTTTCGCAGCCTCGCCTTGCGCAACTTCGTGCGCTTTCGCGGCCGCGCCTCGCGCCGCGAGTTCTGGTCCTTCTGGTGCGTGACCGCCGCTCTCTACGCGCTTTTCTTTGCGCTCTTTTTCGTCGAGAAGACCGTAGCGGGATCGCTTCTCACGATCCACTTCGTTGCAACGTCGATTCCGATGATCGCCTCGGCCGTGTGGCGCCTTCACGACACCGACCGCTCGGGCTGGTGGGTGGGCGGCATCCTGCTTCTCAACATGACGTCGATCACGATGCAAAACCGCGGCTTCATGGAGCCCGCCTACGGCTTTTCGATCGCAGGCGCCCTCCTCGGACTCGTCGTTCTCCTTCTCCTCACGCATCCCGGCCGCACGGCGCCCAACCGGTTCGGCAATCCCGAGTCCGCGCTCTGACCAATCCATCGGTTGCAAAAAGGCCCGCGCTGCACGACACAGGCGGACCTTTTCTCAGGACGAAATTGAAGCGACTCAGTGCTTTCCAGGCACCTTGCCCACCACGCCCTTCACGAAGTAGTTCATTTTGAGGAGGTGGTTGTCATCCGCGGCCGAGCCCGCGGGAATCACGGTCACGCCTTCGTTCGTCACGACGGGGCCGGTGAAAACGTTGAATTCCTCCTTCTCCATCTTGCCGTAGACGGCGTTGATGTCGTCCACAACGGCCTTCGGAGCCTTGTCAGTGATGGCAGAGAGCTTCACCATGTGCAGCTCCGCACCGCCCCAGAGCGGCTCCACCTTCCACTTGCCGTCCATCACGGCCTGAATGCGCTTTGCGTAGTACTCGTCCCAGTGGTGCGTCACGGCGCCGATCAGCATCGTCGGGGCCGCGGTCTTCATCGGGGAGTGATAGCTGATCACCGGCACCTTGGCGCCTTCGGCGGTGGCGGCCACGGCCTGTGAGTTCGTATGGTGCGTGATGATGTCGCAGCCCTGGCCGATCAGGGTCTTCGTCGCGTCGGCTTCCTTGCCCGGGTCATACCAGGCGTTCGTCCACACGACGCGCACTTCGATGTTGGGATTCACGGACTGAGCGCCCAGCGTGTAGGCGTTGATGCCCTGAAGCACTTCAGGAATCGGCACAGCGGCGACATAGCCCAGCTTGTTGTCCTTCGTCATCGCGCCCGCGAGCTTGCCGGCGAGGTAGCGCGCCTCGTAGAAGCGAGCGTTGTAGTAGTTGAAGTTCTTTGCAGTCTTGTAGCCCGTCGCGTGCTCGAACTTCACATCCGGGAATTCACGCGCGACCTTGAGGCCGGGATTCATGAACTCAAAGCTCGTTGCAAAGATGATCTTGTTGCCCTGCGCGGCCAGATCGCGAATGACGCGCTCGGCATCCGCCACGCCCACGACGTTCTCCACAAAGCTCGTCTTCACCTTGCCCGCAAACTGCTTTTCAATCGCTTCGCGCGCTTCATCGTGCTGCTTGCTCCAGCCTTCGTCGGCGCGGGGGCTCGGATAAAGCCAGGCAGCCTTCAGTTCTTCCGCCGCAGAGTGTCCCGCAACGAGCGCGCAGGCCGCAGCGGCCAGCAGGAGGGTGAGACGTTTTTTCATGGAGAATCTCCAAAAAGGACCAATGACTTCAGAATTCGCTGCAGTTGCAACACGGACAGCGGACTCCACCAGAATTTGCTGGGCGCCATTGTAGCGGAGCCTCCTGCCGCTTCTCACACAAAAATCAACAGCATTCCACCTACTTTTCCGCCGCTTTAAGGAGACGAGGCCACAAGTTGCGGTATCCTTTCGCATTCCTAATCTTTAATTTCCAACCCCGATGAAATCGCCTCTTGTGTCCGTTGTTGCCGAAGCCGTCTTTCTCGCCGCCTCGCACACGCTCGCCGCGCGCACGTTCGAAGCCTTCTGGAAGAAGGTGTCGCCGAAGCTCGCCGAGGGCGTGGAGTATGTGGACTCCCATGACGGGGACGTGCTGCACGCAGACAAGACCTTCCTTGAAATCATCACGCTTCGAGATGCAGAGATCACCCGCATCGTGAACGCCTGCCTCAAGGACTTCATGTCGGGAAAGATCACCGAGGCGCTCTCCCGCATCCACCGCATCGAAGACCGCCTCAATGAGCGGCGCGAGCAAATCAACGCGTGGAAGCTCGCGCTCATTTCGGCGCCTGCGACGTCGCTGCTGCCGCTGCGCTTGACGAGAAAACGCCTCGAAGGCCGCATCGCCCGCGAAAAGAAGGCGATTGAAGCCGACGAAGCGACCATCGCTCAGATCAAGACCGAAGCACTCGCCGACTTCAAGGCGGCCGGAGTGGAACTCACGCCCGAGCAGCTCGACGGCCTTCTCTACTCCGCCGAAGGCAGCGACATTGCCCGCGTCATGGCGGCCGCGGACAACATCCGCAGCATTGAAAAGCGCCTTTCAGATCTTCTCGCCCAAACTGACGCCACCGCGGCGGAAGCCAAAACCTACACCGGCTTTCTCATGATGTGCTACCGCATCTATCTCGAAGCCGTGGAGCGCGCCTTGGTGGCCGTGGAAAAGAACTACCTCGTGAAGCTCAAGGCCGTCAAGGAAAGCGCGGGCGAGCAGCTTCTGCAGGCCGACCGGCTCATCGGCAAGGCGCACAAGACGAGCCGCGCCGCCAAGACAAACCGTGAATTGAACGCCCGCACGATCGAGATGGCCGAGCTCTACGAAGCCCACCTCATCAACCGCCGCGAAGAGCTGCGGCATTTGCGAGAAGAGATGCTCATCAACTTCGAGCTCGCCGTGAACACCTTCCGCACCGTCAAGGTCGGCGCCGAGCTCGTGGACGTGATGAAGACCTCCGAAAACGACCTCAAGAGCGTCTTTGAATTTGAAGCGCCCCAGTTCTCCGCCTTCTACGACAAGAACCTGCGCAGCGAATTTGACAGCATGACAAGGAAATTGAAGGCATGAGTCTCAAGACCTCGGGCCTGCGAGCCATTTTGGACGAAGTGGTGATCTTCGGCTTTGCGATCGGCGCGGGCTGGGGCGCGCACACGCTGCTTGCCCAGTACATCGCCGACACCACCGTGCTCATGGTGGTGTCGATTCTCGCCGTCTTCGCGGGCGCTCGCGTCGGGCGCCTCGTGATGAAGCAGTGCTGACGCAGCACGGCGTCTGAACCGCGCGCAAAAGGAGCCTCACGGCTCCTCGATTGGTTTTCCTCGTCGAAGAAAACGCGGCGAACCTTCCCTGAAGCCGCCGCGTTCTCATCCTTGCGCCCAACTACTTCTCCGGCGTGAAGGTCTTCCCCAACCCCGTAGGCACGTTGAGTGCAATCCAGCGCGGATTGCGGCTGATGATGACCAAAACAAGGATCGTCGCCAGATAGGGCGTCATCGCCATCAGCTGCGAGGGAATGCCGATGCCCGCCGCCTGGAAGTTGAGTTGCGCCATCGTGACGCCGCCAAACAAGTAGGCCCCGAGCACGATGCGCATCGGACGCCAGGTCGCAAACGTGACGAGCGCAAGCGCAATCCAGCCGCGCCCCGCCGTCATGCCCTCCGCCCAGAGGGGCGTGTAGACAAGCGACAGGTAGGCGCCTGCAATCCCCGTCATGAAGCCGCCGAACAAAAGCGCCGAAAAGCGGATGGCGCGCACGGGGTAGCCTAGCGCGTACGCCGACTTCGGCGACTCGCCCGCCGCCCGAAGGATGAGCCCCCAGCGGCTTTTGTAGAGAAACCACGCTGCAAACCCCGCCATGATGAGGGCGCCGTACACGGCGATGTGGCTCGAAAAGAGCGCTTCGCCCACAAAGGGAATGTCCTTCAAAAAGGGAATGCCTTCGGCCGCGCGAGACGCAAGCGACACGCCCTGCAAAGGCTGCCCGATGAAAGCCGCCAGCCCCGCGCCAAAGATCGCCATCGCAAGCCCCGCGGCGTTCTGGTTCGCGTAAAGCCCCAGCGTCAAGAACCCAAAGACTGCCGCGAGCGCCATCCCCACGGCAGCCGCCGCGGCAAAGCCCAGCATGAACGACCCCGTCGCGTAGCAGGTGCCGAACCCCGCCACGGCGCCCATCAGCATGATGCCTTCGATGCCGAGATTCAAGACGCCGCTTTTTTCATGAATGAGAATGCCGATGCCCGCGAGGAGAAGCGGCGTTCCAGCATTAAGCGTCGAAGCAATCAGCGCAGCAGTCGTGCTCATTTTGCACCCTCCTTGTTCGCAAAGCCCACCCAGGTCGGGCGGTACAGCACCCACACGTCACAGATCAGAAGGAAGAAAAGAAGGAGCCCCTGATACACCCCGGTGATGGAGGACGGCAGCCCCAGACGACTCTGCCCCAGTTCGCCCCCCAGATAAAAGAGCGCCAGCACGAAGGCGGCCGGAATGCACCCCATCGGCGAAAGCCGCCCCGCAAACGCCACGATGATCGCCGCAAAGCCGTAGCCCGGGCTGATGTTCAAGGTGAGCTGTCCCACTGGCCCCGCCGCTTCGCAGATGCCCGCCAGTCCCGCGCAACCGCCGGAAATCAGCATCACGGTCCAGATGAGTCGCGAGGGCTTGATCCCCGCGTATTTTGCTGCCATCGGCGCCATGCCGGAGACGCGGATCTGAAAACCGATGAAGAAGCGGCTCATCAGCAGCGCTCCCGCAAGGGCGAGCGCCGCCGCCATCACAAACCCCCACCCGAGACGCCCGAAGCCCGGGATCGTCGGCACGCAGGCCGCCGCTTCAAACAAGGGGGACTGCGGAAAGCCGAAGCCGTCCGGATCCTGCAAAGGCCCCTGCAGGCACCACGCCAAAAAGAACTGCGCGACGTAGACAAGCATCAAGCTCACAAGAATTTCGTTCGCGTGAAACACGGTCTTAAGAGCCGCCGTCACGCCGCCCCAAACAGCGCCCCCGGCGATGCCCGCCAAAAGCACGAAGACGACATAGAGCTGCCCCGCGTCGGGCGGACACAGCAAGGCCGCCCAAGCGCCTGAAACGGCGCCCATGATGAGTTGCCCCTCGGCGCCGATGTTCCAGATGCTGGCGCGGTAGCAAAGCGTGAGCCCCGCGGCGCATAAAAGCAACGGCGTCATCTTCAGGCCCACCTCACACCAGCCGCGCAGGTTTTCCAAGGGCGCCACCAGAAAGACGTAGAGGGAGGACAAAGGTTCCTTCCCCAGAAACGCAAAAAGCGCCGCCCCTACAAGAACGGTGAGCACCAGCGCCGCCACAGGCGACAAATAGCGCATCACCCTCGAGGGCTCGGGACGCGCCGTCAATCGAATCGGAAAGGCCATTATTTGTACTCCTTGACGGTCTTCACTGCGGCCTCGGACGACTTCTCAGAAGGCTTGCAGCGGCAGCCCGCCCAGAGCCCCGCCATCCAAAGGCCGATCTCCTGCACGGTAATGGAATGCACGGGCACCGCAGGCGAAATGCAGCCGCGGTACATCACCGCAATGCGGTCGCAGATCGCAAAAAGCTCGTCGATTTCTTCAGAGACGATCAAAAGGCCCGCCCCCTGGTCACGAATCTCCAAAAGGGCGTTGTGAATCACAGCCGCCGCCCCGACGTCCACGCCCCAGGTAGGCTGGTCGATCAAAAGCACGGCGGGGTGGTTCAGCACCTCGCGCCCCACTACGAACTTCTGCAGATTGCCGCCAGACAAGGCCTGCGCCTCGCTCTTTCCGCGCTTGCCGCAGGCCACCTTGAAGCGATCAATCACTCGATTGGTGAAGTCCGCCACAGCGCCGCGGCGAATGACGCCCTGCGCATGAAGCCGGTCGCCCGTCAAAAGGGTGTTTTCTTCCAAGGGGAGCTCCGGCACCGTGCCGTGGCCGAGGCGTTCTTCGGGCACGTAGCGAAGCCCCAGGCGCCGGCGCTGCTCGGGCCCCCACTTCGTCACGTCCTCCCCCATGAGGGTGACGACGCCCGACGAGGGCTGCAATTCACCTGCCAAAACGCCCAGCAAGCGGGACTGGCCGTTGCCGCTGATGCCCGCGATGCCGACGATTTCCCCTGCGCGCACCGTAAGGCGCACGTTCTCCAAGCCGCAGATGCGCTTGCCGCTGTCCAAATTGAGCTTTTTCACGACGAGCACATCGCGCCCGGGCTTGCCTTCGCGGCGCATCAGTTTCTGGGGCTCGGCGCCGATCATGAGACGAGCGAGATCATCGGCCGTCGCCAGCTTGGGATCCACGGTCGTCACGACCTTTCCCTGCCGAATCACGGTGCAGGCGTCGGCGAGATCGCGGATTTCATCCAACTTGTGGGAAATGAAGAGAATGGAGAGGCCTTCCGCCGCGAGCTGCTTCAAGGTGACAAAAAGCCGCGTCACCGCCTGCGGCGTCAGCACCGAGGTGGGCTCGTCCAGAATAAGCAGCTTCGGGTTCGTCATCAGCGCGCGAATGATCTCCACGCGTTGCCGCTCGCCCATCGAAAGCTCGGACACAAAGCTGTCGGGCTCGATTTCCAGGCCGTAACGAGTGCCGAGCTCCCGAATTTTTTCGGAAACTTCCGCAAGCGACACCCCCTTTTCAAGCCCCAGCAGCACGTTCTGCGCCACCGTGAGCGTTTCAAAGAGGGCAAAGTGCTGGTGCACCATCGCAATGCCGAGCGACCGGGCTTCGCCGGGGCTGCGGATGACGACGGGGCTGCCGTCGAATTCCATCGTGCCCGAGTCGGGCTGGACCGCGCCGTAGATGATTTTCATGAGAGTGGATTTCCCGGCGCCGTTCTCGCCCAGCACAGCGAGCACCCGTCCGGGATCGACCTCGAGGCTGATGCCGTCGTTGGCCCGGACGCCGGGGTAGGTCTTGGTGATGTTGTTCAGCCGCAGTCGCGCCGTCACAGCAACTCTCCTCGTAGCTAGAAAGTTGGAGAAGCGTCCGAAATCGCGCCGTTGTATCTCAAAAATATGCTCACGCCCCGTCTTGCCTTCCGCCACTTCGAACGAAGTGGCGGAATTCTATCGATTTCAATGGCCGAAAAATAGAGGCGACGCCGGATTTTTTTGAGGCCGCCGCTCTCTTTCGCCTACGGCCGCGTCACCCTGCCCAACCCGAACGCCGCCTGCGCGGCATAAAGCCGCTTCACCGCAAAAGGACGGTCCGTCGTGAAAAACTTGGTTCTTCTGATTTGGCGGGATCTGTTTCCACTTCGGCCTTTTGCCAGGCACGTGGCACGCAAAGCGAAGGAATGCCCGCCTTTGCAATTTCCATCATTTCCCGGCGTTCACAGCGAACTAAAAAAAAAAGCGAGGCCTCCAGTGGTTTCAGATCACTGGAGACCTCGCTTTTTTCCACGACCGTCCGGAGCTTTCGCCCTCCGAACGGCCGTGACGGCGCCTATTAGAAGCAGTACTTCAAGCGCGCTTCAACATTCGCCGAAGAACGCTCTTCATTGCCCCATTCGTAACCCGCCTGAAGGCCGAACGTGAAGTTCTCCTTCTGGGCTTCGATGCCAAGCTTCGTGCGCACCTTCACATCGTCTGCGAACGTGAAGTTGTAGGTGCTCGAAGCGCCCTCCATCTTCACCTTGCTGTCGATGTCGCGGTCCGCCACCGTCGGCACCACTGCAAGCGAGAACGCCGGCTTCACAGAAAGGCCGGAAGCCGTGGCAAAGGCCTTCGACACCTCGGCGCCCACCGGGAATTCGACCGCCGTGGCGTTCGAAGACTGAACGTGCGCGCCGTGGCCGTTGCTGTAGGAGCCGCCGCGGACGTGGTAGACGTCCATTCCGATGAAGGGCGTAACATCCGCCGCCGCAAGCTCAAACGTCGTGCGGCCCTGCACGCCAAAGGAGTAGACCGACGTCGTGACGTCCGTGTCCACGTCAGCTCCACCGCCAACGGTGAGATCGCTCTTCACGAACGTTGCGGAAGCGTCAGCCAGGATGTCCACCGAGCCTGCCTTCGCCTTGCCGTAGATGGAAGCACCGTAGTAGTTGAACTCAGGGCGATTGCATGAGGTAAGTGCAAAAAACTTTTCTGTTTGTCATTAAAAAAT
>CAVJBF010000101.1:0-9607 GCA_963647785.1 Acutalibacteraceae bacterium | reverse complement strand
CGTAGTTCTCTAAAACCTCGATGTAGCGCGTTTTGTCTACATAGGCCCAACCGCCTTTTTGAATGGTATCAAATTGGGCGAGGGTGTACGGATTTTTCTTGAGAACGACACTTTCAGACATGGCAGGCGGACTATTAGAGGGATTTGACAGGGGACTAAGCTACAGTCTTTTGATTATACCAGTCGTTCTGTTGCGAAAATTAGAACGATCAGGGCGTGTCAACGCCAATGTTGCGGGGGGCGTCGTCCTTGCTGTCGGTCTGCACAGCGGCAGCGCTTCGAAAACTGCTGGAATGGCGAAGAAAGCGTTTGAAATAGTGGCGCACTCGTCGGTGCCTGACATCACCACAAGCCGAGGAGTCAGGCTGCCCGCAGGCGACAAGCGGTTGTTAGCATTTTCTGATTTCTCGATTCAGAAAATCATTTGGCCGAGCAGGGCCGCGTTCGTGCGCAAGGTCTGGTGCAATGGAAATGGATTGCCGCCTGTGTCCGTGGGCACTGGAGCATTGATCTAGACGCGGCAAACGCTTGACAAGATCACACACAACCTACGCGACGCATGATGCGTCTTTTTGATGCCGTGCTGAATTCGGTTGTTCTTGGTGATGCAGCCGCAGGTGTTCAGCACCTCAATTTCGGGATGCTGCGCTTTCAAACGGCAGAAGAAGGTCCGCCGCATGTTGCCCATGAAGGCGGCGTCACGAAAACTTTGCACCCGCTTCTGCTTGAGGACAATTTTTCCAGCGTGATACGCCTTATGACAGATGGAAAGGCTTTCGGAGGAAAGAGAAAGTATTTTCAATGATATGATTTTAGAAAATCATTTATCCGAGAAAAGCCGCGCCGCGTTCGTGCGGAAAATCATCTCGCGCACTTCGAGCGGCACTTTGACCTGAAGAATCCGCAGCATCGCCCGTCCGACGGCCTCCGGCGCATAGAAGGCGTCGGAACCAAACACCGTGCGGCCGGGCGCCGAGGCTTGCGCCAGCTGCAGCACCTGAGGGTCCGCCGAGAGCGCCGTGTCAAGCCAGAACTGCTGCCAAAGCTCGGCGAACGGCTTTTTCACGCTCGCCCAGCCTTGCCGAACCTCGTCGGGCACGTCATAGGCAGCCTGCGCTTCGGGCGTGGCCGGAAAGGTGAGCGACAGACGCTGGCGCAGATAGGGAAGCGCGCCGCCCAGATGCGCGAGCACGAAGCGCACATGAGGCGTTCTCTCCATCGTGCCTGACATCATGAGGTTGGCGGCGGCCCGCGTCGTGTTGAAGGGAAACTCCGCCATGAAGTCCAGGCACGCGAACTGCGGCTTCGCCGCGCCGGGCGCCGGGACCGACGGGTGGACGTAGGCCACGGCGGCGTGCCGCTCAAGGACCGCCATCACGGGATCAAAAACGGCGTCCCCGAGAAACGCCGCGCCGTAGTTTGAAAGCAGGGCGACGCCGTCCAGCTTCAAGACGTCCAGTGCGTAGTCGATCTCCGCCACCGCCCGCTCGACGTCGGGCAGCGGCACGAGCGCAAAGCCGCCGAACCGGCCCGGCCACTTCGTCTTCATCTCTGCCATGAATTCGTTCACGCCGCGGCAGAGGCTTGCGGCCTGATCGGGCGAAGCGGCGACAAAGGGGATCGCCGCGGGATCGGACACGGAGCCGTACGCCTTCTCGATGCCGAATTCGTCCATGAAGACAAGGCTCGCCTCCGGCGTCCAGTCGGGAACCGCCTTGCCGGCGGAAGCGGAGACGCCGAGACGGGCGAGCGCCTCCTTGTAGAACCGAGGCGCGATGTGATGGTGCAAGTCGATGATGCCGGTCATGAGAAACTCCGAAAAAAGGACTTCAGACGATTATGCCCGCCGGGGCTGGGCGGGCATTGAGGGAGCCGGACTTCTGCAACAGTGCGGTGTGAAAAGTTACATTCGCGCGTAAAAATTCAGCGCTTTTTGCCAGCGAGGCGCGCAAGGCCCGCCGTGATTCGAGCGAGCCCTTCTCGCAGCCGCTCGCGCGGCATGGCGATGTTGAGGCGTATGAAGCCTTCGCCCGCCTTCCCGTAGTGCGAGCCGGCGTTGATCCAGACTTTTTCCTTTGTCTTCAATTCGTCCTCGATCATCTGCGAGGGAAGATTCAAATAGCGGCAGTCCGCCCAGAGCAGGTAGGTGCCTTCCAGCCGAGAGAACTTCACGGCGGGCGCTTCGATGGCAAAGTGCTGCACCGTCATGCGGGCGTTTTCCTTCAAGTACTCGAGCAAGGCCGCAAGCCACGGCTCGCCCTTCGTGTACGCCGCAATCGTCGCCGCAACGCCGAGGGGATTCACGTCGCAAATTTCGTTGATGTTGATCGCTCGGTTGATGCGGCGCTTCAAGGACGCGTCCTCCGCGATGATGAAGGCGTTCTGCAGTCCCGCGATGTTGAAGGCTTTGGAGGCCGCCGAAAGCGTCACGGTCATGGCGGGATCGTGCCCGGGCAGGGACGCAAACGGTGTGTAGGGCGTGTCGCCGAACACGAATTCGCCGTGAATTTCGTCGGCGATCACCAGAACATCGTGCCGCAGGGCTTGGTCCGCAAGGCGCTTGAGCTCCTCTGGGGTCCACACGCGCCCCGAGGGGTTGTGGGGATTGCAGAGAACGTACGCCTTCGCCAAGGGGCTCGCGAACGCCTCTTCAAGCGCCGCCCAGTCGATGCGCCAGCCTTCCGGCGTTTCGGAAAGCGCGCACTCCACGGCTTCGCAGCCGTTGTTGCGAATGGAGGAAAAGAAGCAGTTGTAGACCGGGGTGGAGACAATGACCTGGTCGCCCGGCGTTGTCACTGCCTTGATGACGGCGGACAAGGCGGGCACGACGCCCGAGGTCACCTCGATCCATGCCGGGTTCACGCGCCAGCCATGGCGCCGCGCGAACCAACCGGTGACGGCGTCGCAGTAGGCGGCGGGAATTTCCGTGTAGCCGAAGATTCCCTGCGAGGCGCGCGCCATGACGGCGTCGGTGACGGCGTCTGCGGTGCGAAAGTCCATGTCCGCCACCCACATGGGGATCACCTCGGGGTCAGGCGTGCCGTCCCATTTGAGGGACATCGTGCCGCGGCGCTCGGTGAGTTCGTCAAAGTCAAAGGTCGTCATGAAAGCAGCGCCTCCTCACGCGCGCGTTTCAATGAGGCAGTCGGCGCCGGGCGCGAGATGCTCGTCGAGAATCACGGCGCCCGCTGCGTCGCAGCGAATGAGCCCCGTGGTCGGGTTCTTGATGCTCGTGATCGGGCCCTTCACGTCGGCGGTGACGGACGAATACTCGAACGCGAGGTCGCAGTCTTCGGCCATCGTGCAGTTTTCCATCACGAGGTTGTCGCAGTAGCACAGGGGCTGGGTGCCGGAAATCCGGCAGTTCACGAGCGTGAGATTCTTCGAATGCCACGCGAGAAATTCGCCGTTGATGTCGGAATCGATCACGGTGACGTTCTCCGAATTCCAGAAGGCGTCCTTCGCGTCCAGCCGGGCATTGCGGATCGTCACGTTGCGGCAGTACTGGAAGGCGTAGTTCCCCTGATGCCGGTAGTTCTCGATGCGGATGTCAGCGCTGTGCATGAAGAGGTAGTCGCCCTTGGCGAGCGTCACGTCGTTGAGATCGATCCCGCGGCAGTTCCAGAAGGTTTCGGCGGCGTCCGAAAACGTCACGCGCCTCAGGCGAATGTCCTCCATGTCGCGGAACATCTTGGGGGCGTCCACGACCGTGTCCGTCATCCGCAGGTGTCTGGCGTACCAAAGCGCCGCGCGGCCGCCCGGCGTGAAGGTGCAGCGGTCGACTTCAAAGCGGTCCGCGTGCCAGAAGGGGTACTTCCCTTCAAAGCGGCATCCCTCGGCGCGCACGTTCCGAACGTGCTTCAGGGACGACTCGCCTGCGTGAATGACGACGTTTCGCAAGACCGTGTTCTGCAGGGCGTAGAGCGGGCGTTCGCCGCCAAATTCTTTATTTTCAATGAGTTCCATAAATTGAGTTCCGTTGGGATGATGGGTGTCTCGCATCATACGCGGACCAGCGGGCGCCGGGCTTATGCGTTGACGGTGTCCTTCACGACCGAAAGCGCGTTGAGCGTGCGGGGAAATCCGAGGTAGGGGAGCGCCGCGGCCAGGGCGTCGATGAGATTGGCGCGCGTTGCGCCTTCGCGGGCGTTCGCGGCGGCGTGGGCTTTGAGCTGCGCTTCACAGCCGCCCAGCCCCGCAATGGTGATGAAGGTCACGAGCTCGCGGTCAGCGATGGAGAGTCCCTTTCGCGTGTAGAAGTCCCCGAAGCACCAGCCCGAGAGGTCGTCCACGAGGAGCGAGCGCTCGTCCTCGGCGGCCCCCGCGTGCATCCTTGCGATCGCGTCGCCGAAGATCGCGGTCTGCACTTCGATGCCTTTGGCAAGACGCGTTGTGTCCGTCACGGTCGTCTGGTCGGTCATCACTTTGACGCCCGCGGCCTTCAGGGCCGGGTTCACTTCCGCAAGCGCCGCCGCGACGCGGCTCATGCCGGCGTAGGGCGCGGCCTGATAGAGGATTTCCTTTATTTCGAGAGCGGTGACACCCGCCTTGAGGGCCCCTTGCGTCAGAGCAAAGAAGGGCGCGGGGCTGCCGGCGGCGACGGCGGCAGCGAAAAGCGCGGCGTATTTCTGGCGGGGAGCAAGCGAAGGAGCGCGGTGCGCGACGTTCGTCATTCGCGCTTCGATTGCGGCAAGTGCGGGGTCGTCCGCCGCGGGGCGGGCAGCCAGAGCGGGACGAGCGGCGCCTGTGAGGCCGGCGGCAGCAGCAGCGAGCGCCGTGCGGCGGGTGATCTTTTCGTGCATGGCGAAATGCCTCCGTGAGAAAAAAGGATGAGAGGCATTGTCAGTCGGGCGCCGGGTCTTGCGTAGAGCGTTTTCGGGCAATTTCCGGCCTGATTCTGCCCGTCTCCTCGGGAGGCGGATCGGGCGTTTTCTGGAGGCGCTGGCGTTCGTCTTGCGTGGATAATGACGCAAGACGCCGGCGGGTTGCCGGCCATCGGGAGACTCAAAATGATTCAAGCAGCAAAGCGCCGGCTTCTCTTGGCGGCGGGCGCCGCGGCCGTTTCACCCGCAGCGTTCGCAAAGGACTTTCCCAAGGTTCCCACGGACTGGGACGGCGAAGGCATGTTCACGCAGTATGAGAAAGACGGCGACGGCGTGTCGTTTGCCGGCCCCGCAGCTCGCCCGAAGGCTTTCATTGCCTTTGATCCTCAGTGCCCGTGGTGCGTGAAGCTTCTCGCCGCCGCGCTTCCCTTGAAGCAGAAAATTGACTTCGTGTGGATGCCGGTGGCGGTCTTGAACATTCATTCCGAGCCGCAGGGCGCCGCTATTTTGAGCGCAAAGGACCGGGCCGCCAAGCTGCTCGAGCACGACGCGCACTTCAAGGACAAGGACTTTCGCGGCATTCGCTACGCCGAGAAGCTCCCCCTGAAGGCTCGAGAAGCCGTGTGGGTGAACAGCAAGATCTTTCGCAAGAACGCCTGCCGCACGGTCCCCTTCGGCGTATTCAAGACGGCTTCGGGCGAGTATCGCGCCCTTTATTCGGGCATGACAACGGAAGAGCTCGCCGCCGTTTGCGATCTGACAGCTCCCGACGACTAAAGTCGCGGGGTTCCGAGTTACTTCAGAGCTTCTGCGACCACCTTATCTCGTCCTTTCGAACGAAGAGTCTGCGAATCGCTACTGACTCGGTTTCATCGGAAATTAACGGAGCTATTCCGCAAAGGGAATGCACTTCATCGGCCCGGCAGAGCAGAGGTACTGCATCCTGGTACCTGCCATGTGCTTGCGCTTCCGCCCGTTTAACGCCTTTCTCGCTATCACAAATCGGCGAAGCCCTTTTACGACATGCTTGGGTCAATAGGAATATACCGCGCTTTCGCGCGGAACGCGATTCCTCCCCATGACTAAAAGTCAGGGGCTTCCTCGCGGCTTTGTAGTGAAGTGACGGACGGCTGCGCGCCGCTGCGTTCAAGAAGAAGCCTCGCCGCGGCATCTGATCCGCTTTGGCGAGGCTTCTCGGTCGGGCGCCCCGCAAAGAGCGTCCGGCTGCACGCGCGAGAGGCGCCTCTGCAAAGGACTTATTCTTCGGTCGTCTTGCGGGTGCGGCGGCACGACGGGCGGCGCTTGGGCTTCGCGTCGGCGTCGGCTTTCTCCGCGGACGCTTCCGCAGCGCGGTCTGCGCGGGTGCGGCTCAAGCAGGGGATTTCCGATACAGAGACTTCTTCCTCAAAGTTCTCCACGAGCGCCTGCACGTTCTGCGGGAACGGAATGATCTGGATGCTGTCGGCGTCGATCGGAATGTTGTAGCGCAGGTGGCGCGGACGGCCGAAGCCGCGGATCGTGAATTCGGACGCGGCGATGGCGCCCATGTGCCGGCTCAGCACCTGCTTGATGCGTGACTTGCGCTCCAAGAAATAGGCTCGGAAGTCGAGCGACCCGTCCCCTATCTTTTCGCGCAGGGCCTGCACGTGCGAATTTTCCTTCACGCTTCTCGTGCGGCCCTTGCTCACCACGTAGGCGTAGGTCTGCAGATATTCTTCATCGGCGCCTTCGTCGTAGGCGGCGACGTCGGGCTTGCCGGCGAGGCGCCGGTTCACCATCCAGAGGTAGAGGGCGAATACCGAGGCTTCAAGCGGCACCGCGTGCTCGCGGCAAATGAGAAGGCCGGCGGAGAGGTCAAGGCGCAGGACGGGCTTGGCGAGAGCGGGCTGGGTCTTTTCAAGAACCTGCGCGAGCGTCAGGCGATCGATCCCCGCGGTGAGCGCGCAGCTCACGCGTTCGCGATAGTGCGGATAGACGATCGGCAAGAGATCGAGCACCGCGGCGCGGCAGCCGTCGCAGAACGCCTCGGTGTCAAGCTTTGCGTCGGGGGCGTCGCCGGCGGCGGTAAGGAGAACGACCTCGTCCTCATCGCGGCCGAAGTAGGACATCACCGTGCAGGCAAAGCCCGCAAGCGGGCTCGTCGCCGGGAGCGTCAGATCGATCGCCGTGCCGGGATCCTTCGTGAGGTTGCGGATGTGGGTGAGCAGGCAGTCCGCTGCAGCCGAGAGCAGGCGCGGGGTGTCGAGCCGCTCGATCTCGCGCCCGTCGTTGTCCGTAAGTACCTTGACGAAGTCGGAATTGAAGGGAATCTTGATCTTGAGCTTCTCGCAAAGCCTGCCGAAGGAGCCTTCCTTTTCCTCAAACACGCTCGTTTGCAGAACCTCACAGCCCGGGGCCGTCGTGAGAATCTGAATCTCGTTGGGGAGCGGACGCTGGTGGTTGTATGTCGCCCAAAGGGTCTGAAGGAACGCGGAGGGGTTTTCATCCGTGACCGTCAGAAGGATGCGGCGATTGCTCATCTTGCGCTTGGCCATGACAGTGATTTCCATGAAAGTGTGGAGAATGACGACATTTTAGCTGCGGAAGGCATATCCACAATAGACCTCACAATAAAATCCGCAATACAGACCGTCGGAGTGAAAGAGTGCCGAGAGAAAACTCCTTTAAATTCAGCAGTCGTTAACGGACCCCGTTGAGATTTGTCACAAGGTAGGGTAAGCAGTGAGAAAATTTCTATCAATTTAATCAACAATCTTATTTTCGGGTAGTTTGAAAATTGAACATGTTCAGGCTGAAACATGGGAAAGTACGGAAAAACGCATTCCGGTGTGCGAAAAAGAGGAGAAATCGAGAGGAGGGGCACCACCGCAGCGGTGGCGACGCCATTGAGGAAGCTTGCAGAAGTAGAGGAAGGATGTCAACGCTTGAATCGGGGCGCCGGGGCTTCGCTCGGCGCCCCAATAAAAAAGGCGGCTGCGCAAGGCAGCTGCCCTGAATTTTCCGGCGGGACGCCAGTCCCGTGCGTTTCGGCGATTACGCAGGGAAAGAACGCTTGCTGCGCCATGCCCTTCGGCGTTTTGAAAACGGCCCAAGGCAAATTCTGCGCCCTCTGCCTCCGGCGGGGCGCCGGGCGCTTTCCGGTTGCCCGTCAGTCACTTTTCGCTTCACATGCCGCCCATGTCGACGACTTGAACTGTCCTCATTTTGGACTGAAGTGTTCGCCTATGTTTTCTTCCATCGGTCTCTGCGGCGAGCGATATCGAGGCCTTGCAGGCTCTTGAGAAAAGCGGCCGCCCGAAGGCAGCCGCTCTCAGAATCAACCAGCGGGACGACTTCGTCCCGCTTCAGCGCATGTTTATGCCGTGAAGTAGTAGTACCCGACGAAAAGAACGCCGAGGATCCACATGACGGGCCCAATCTGACGAGCCTTGCCGGTGAGGGCGTTGAGGACGACGTAAGTGATGGTGCCCAGCATGATGCCGTTGGCGATGGAGTAGGTGAGGGGCATCGCGATCAAGGTCACGAAGGCGGGGATCGATTCCGGGAAGTGATCAAAATTGATGTCGACGAAGGCGCCCATCATGAAAAGACCGACGAGGACGAGGGCCGGAGCCGTCGCCACTGAGGGCACCGCGAGAAAGAGCGGCGCAAAGAAGATCGCGATCGCAAAGCACACGGCCACCGTAAAAGCGGTGAGCCCCGTGCGGCCGCCTTCAGCGACGCCCGCGGCGCTTTCCACGTAGGTGGTCGTGGTGCTCGTGCCGAAGCAGGCGCCCGCCACCGTCGCGACGGCGTCGCTCATGAGGGTCTGCCTCAGGCCGGGGATGTTGCCCTTCTTGTCCACCATGCCAGACTTCATCGAGACGCCGACCACCGTGCCGATCGTGTCAAAGAGGTCGATGAAAAGGAACGTCATCACGACGATTGCCATGTCCCAGGAGAGGATGTTGTGGTACTCGAACTGCATCGCGATCGGTGCGATGGAGGGCGGGACGGACGCAAAGCCGTTCATGTGCGTGATGCCAAGCGGAATGCCTGCGACCGTCACGGCGAGGATGCCGTAAAGGAGGGCGCCGCGAACGCGCAGCGCAGAAAGAACGCCCATGAAGATGAAGCCCGCGATCGCAAGCAGCGTCGAGGGTTCGGAGAGCTTGCCGATCGAAACGAGGGTTGCATCGTTGTGAACAACGACGCCCGCGCTCTTGAGGCCGATGAAGGCGATGAAAAGGCCGATGCCTGCGGCGATCGCCTTCTTCATCGTGACGGGAATTGTGTTCGCGATCGTTTCGCGGACGTTCCCGAGCGTGAGGGCGATGAAAAGGAAGCCTTCAATCAGAATCGCCGTGAGGGCGAACTGCCAGGAGTAGCCCATCGTGAGGCAGACCGTATAAACGAAAAACGCGTTGAGCCCCATGCCCGGAGCGAGCGCGAAGGGCTTCTTGGCGTAGAGCGCCATGACGAGCGTGCCAACAATCGCAGCGAGCGCAGTGGCAGTGAAGACCGCCTGGGTCGGCATGCCTTTGTCTGCAAGCGCCGAGAAGATCCCCGGATTGACAGCGAGGATGTAGGCCATCGTGAGGAATGTGGTAATGCCGGCCATGACTTCCGTGCGCACGGAGTGCTTGCTCGGATCAAAGCCAAATAGCTTTTCCAGCATGTCGAAGGTTCCTTGTATACATTGGTGGGAGGGGGTGATGCGCGGCAGGAGCGAGTCCCTGCGGACGCTTTGCTGACAGCTCCCGACGACTAAAGTCGCGGGGTTCCGAGTTACTTCAGAGCTTCTG
>CAVJBF010000100.1:0-9712 GCA_963647785.1 Acutalibacteraceae bacterium | reverse complement strand
TTGGTCCTTCGGGGCTGAGAGCGAAGCAAGCCTGCCGGGGTTCTGACAAGTTTGGCAGGTTTAAAAAAACGGCATGCGTGATGACGTCACTTTCAATGGCCGGCACCATCAAGTCCGCCATCTGCTCGCGTTATGCAACATTTGTTTTTCAATAAATTTCAAGCACTTCATTAATCAAACTCCCGTATAATCGAGAGCATTTGCAACCTGTCTTCCAAGCTCTGTCATGTCCACCGCCTCTCAACTCAAGACCACGTCTTACGGCGACGCAGACTTTGTGTCCATTCGCGAACAGGATTTCGCCTACGTTGACAAAACCCAGTTCATTGAGGCTTTGGAGCAGTGCGGTTCTCAATATCCCTTCATTGTTCGACCGCACCGTTTTGGCAAAACGCTTTCAACCTCGGTGCTCGAGGCCTACTACGACGAAGCGGCGGCCGATCGTTTTGATGCCGTCTTCACGGGAACCTACATCGGTGCACACAAGACGCCTTTGGCCACCCGGTATCGCGTTCTTCATCTCGACTTTTCCGGCATCGCCTCACCCAAGCCAGACGCTTTGGCTCGAGCCTTTCAAAACGCCGTTCTTGATTCGCTCACAGACTACTTCTCTCGGTACCCGCATCCCCAGCAGAACAAAATCCTCGACGGACATTTTGACGATGCCGCAACTCTGATCGGACGCTTCTTCTCGCTCATTTCGCAAGGTGTCACACGCAAGCGCGTCTACGTCATCATCGACGAATACGATCAATTTGCCAACGACGTGCTTTCTGAAGACCTGAATCACTTCAAAGCCATCACGTCAGCCGAAGGCTTTCTGAAAAATTTCTTTGCTAAGCTAAAGCTCGCTACACGACGCACGGTGGCACGCATCTTCATCACGGGAGTAACCTCCATTTCACTCGATTCGATGACTTCGGGCTTCAACATTGCCACCAACTGCACGATTGACCCGGAGTTTGCCGATTTATTCGGCTTTACGGAAGCGGAGCTTGTGAAACTAGTGCCTCAGGTGCTGGATCTTGACCGATTAGGCATTCATCTTGACGACCTGATCACCCGCATGAAGGCATGGTACAACGGCTATCGCTTCAGTCCCTACAGCGACGCCACTGTCTTCAATCCGACCATGTGCCTTGGCTACTTGCGCTCATTGCAGCGCCGTGGAAAAGAGCCGCCGTCGCTTCTTGATCCCAACCTTGGGCAGGACCTCCGAAAAATCGAAAGCATTCTTCAGTTGGGCGACGCTGATTTTGTTCGGCAAACCGTGACGCTTGCCTTGCGTCGCGAGCCGATTGAGTTTTCTAGCGACTTGCAAACGCTCAACCTCAATCAGCAGTCTCAGCTCGACAATGAAGACTTGCTCTCGGCCATGTTCTATTTCGGCTACCTCACCTTTGGTCCGGGCGACTCGCCATCCCTGGTGATTCCCAACCGCGCCGTAAGCATTCAGTTCTTCGAGTACTTCCTGAAGCACATTCTGAGCACCAACCAATACGCCTTCATCGCCAAAGACTTCCTCAGCGCCTTGGAAAAGCTGGTTGCGGGGGACCCGAGGCCGCTCTTTGAGGTCACCTACAATCGCTTCCAAACGGCGAGCGGCCTGCATTCGCACGCGCACCTGAGGGAAAGCGACTTTCAAACGCTGCTTATCGGCGCTCTCAACTTCACAAACGCCTACACGGTCACTAGCGAAGTGGAAGTCCGCGGCGCAGAGAAAGGCTACATCGACATTCTCGCAACGCCCTCCACGGAAGGTCGCGCCGAAACTTCCTACCTCATCGAAGTGAAGTATCTCGCGCCCAAGGCGGCTACAAACGAAGCCAAGGCGAAGGCTCTGGCACAAGCCTGGGAGCAGATTCACCGCTACGAAAAGGCTGACAATGTGAAATGCTTGCCCAAACTCACGCGCATCGCGGCGCTCTTTGTCGGGCTCAAGCTAGAAACGCTGGACATCCGCCAACCGCCAGCTCGATCCATCGCTTGACGCAAAGAAAAAGCGCCCGCCATCCGCAGACAACGAGCGCCTCCTATGCCTTTTACCGCCGGCTCACACGACAAGCGCGAGGATGATGATCCCCACCATCATGAAGGCGATCGCCACCTTCAGCGCCGCCCCCACCATCATGCCGACCCACGTCGCCCAGCCGACGTTCGTAGCAATCTTGAGGTTCTTCTGTGCGATGTATTCGCCCACAAAAGCGCCGATGAGCGGCATGAAGAAGATGCCGAAAAGTCCCATGAAAAGCCCGGCAATCGTACCGATCAGGGCGCCCGCGGTGCCGTACTTCGTGGCGCCCGCCCTTTTGGCGCCCATCGTCTGCGACACCCAGTCCACGGCAAAGCCGATGACGGTGAGCACGCCCAGCACCGTGAGAGTCACCCACCCAATGTCTTCGTAGTGACCAATCCATGCCGCAAGCCAGCCGCCCGCAAAAATCATGGGGTGCCCAGGAAGCGCCGGGATGATGGTCCCAGCAATGCCGACGCCGATCAGCGCCACCACGACGAGCCACAGCGCAACGTCCAGCCAGTTGACGCTTGAAAGAGTCTCCATCATTCTCAACACTCCTACTGTTGCATCTCGGGCGGCAGCTGCACGTCTTCGGCGAGATTGTCAAAGCGCGTGAACTGCCCGTCAAAGCGCATGCGAACCGTGCCCGTGGGGCCGTTTCGCTGCTTGCCGATGATGATTTCCGCCACCGCCTTGTCGGGCGTGTCCTTGTGGTACACCTCGTCGCGGTAGATGAAGAGAATCATGTCAGCGTCCTGTTCGATGGCGCCCGATTCACGCAAGTCGCTCATCACAGGGCGGCGGTCGGTGCGGGCGTCCACGCCTCGGTTCAACTGCGACAAAGCGATCACGGGCACCGCCATTTCCTTGGCAAGCCCCTTCAGCCCGCGGGAGATTTCCGCAATTTCCGCCGCACGGTTGTCCGTCCCGGCAAAGCGCGCGGACCCCGCCATGAGCTGCAGATAGTCCACCACAATGAGCGACAGGCGCCCCACGCGCTTCACAAGACGCCTTGCTCGGGCGCGCACCTCGTTCACCGTAAGACCCTGCGTGTCGTCGATGTAAAAGGGGAGCTTGTTCATGCGCGCCACGACTTCGGTGTAGTGCTGCCAGTCGCTGTCTTCAAATCGCGCCTTTCGCATCTTCTGCGCGTCGATCCGTCCCACGGAGCTGATCAAGCGCTTTGCGAGCTGCTCGGCGGTCATTTCCATCGAAAACACCGCAACCGGCATCTTGAGCGAGAGTCCCGCATATTCGGCGATGTTCATGGCAAAGGAGGTTTTGCCCATGGAGGGGCGGCCGGCCACAATGATCAAGTCGCCTTTTTGCAAACCGGACGTCATGCGGTCCAGCTGCAGGAACCCCGTAGGGAGCCCCGTCACATCCTCGCGGCTCTTTTCTTGATAAAGCTGCTGCAGCTCGCGCGTAACGCTCGCCGCCAATTCATTCAAGGGACGAAAGCCCTTCTTGCCCTTGTTGGACTTCTCATCAATCGCAAACACCATGGCCTGCGCCTGATCAAGCAAGACCGAAATGTCGTCCGTCTGAGGCGCAAGCGCCGACGTCGCAATCGTGTCACCCGCCGTAACGAGCTGGCGCAGAATCGAGCGATCGCGCACGATTTCAGAGTAGCGGCGGATGTTCGCCGCCGAGGGCGTCCCCATCGCAAGGCTGTTCAAGTACTGCAAGCCTCCGACTTCCTGCGCCTTGCCTTCAGCCTGCAGAGCGCCGAACACCGTTACCACGTCCGCCGGCTGCCCCTCGATGCACATCTGTTGGATCTTTTCATAGATCAGCCGATGGTCGCGCCGGTAGAAGTCGTCTGGCCCAATCACGTCTGCCACGAGGTCAAAGGCGTTGTTGTCAAGAAGAAGCCCGCCCAGCACCGCCTGCTCGCTTTCAATTGACTGCGGCGGGCGGCGGATGGACGCAACGTCGGCTTCCGCGCTTTCGCGGGGACGGTCATAAGACGCCCCGGTTGCCGGCACCGCGGCCGCCGCAGGCGCGCTCACCGCTTCATGAGGCTCCGCCGCCGGAATGTCCACGCCGGCGAGGTCCGCTTCCGAAACCGCTTCGCCCGCAGGCTCGATGACGTCCGCGGGCGGCAGATCGCCCGGCTCCACTATTTTGATGTCGTCCATGGATAGATTTTCTTTCAATTAACTGATAAAACAACCTTGCGTCACGCCGCGTGATGCGTACCGATCCGTTTGTTTCAGCTCTTCATCGAGCATCGAAAGCACGGTCAGCGCATCTGCCGAGTCAACCGCCTCTACCGTCGTCTCGCCGTCGTGCTAGTCGTCTTTTCCTTTCGCCGGCGGCTCTTCTTTTTTCTTAGGCTGCCACATCGCCGCCATGAAGCTGCAGGCGAATTTAAGAACATGCGACTTGCCCGTGCCGTTCTCACCGGTGAGGACGTTCAATCCAGAGGCAAAGCTGATCTCGGCCAGGTTGAAAACTGTGACATCTCTTATTTTCATAGTTTTCAACATGTTTCCCCCTTCCTCCCAAATAAAGTCGATTGAACTTGCATAGTCAACTCGTATGGTTTTTAGTGATTTATACAGTTGCTATGTATACAAGTTGACTTGTCACGCGTCGAACAAAGCCTCCACCGAGCTGCCTCAACCTAAAGCGCCTTGCCTCACACTCAAAATTTCTTCTGTCACTCCAAAGCTACCGCACTGTCTTCCCAGTCCGAACGCAACAATCGATAACGTTGCCGCGGGCTGCGTTTGTTTTCCGTGGGCTCGACCAGTCCTTTTCGATCAGCCCCTTCAAGTGTTTAACTATGGTTAAACGGGACAAGCCTGACATTGCCGTCAATCTCTCTTTTGAAAACAAAAACCGATCCGAAACAGCGGAAATCCGCGCTTCGAATCGGTTCTCTGAGGCGGGTCCGTCCGAAGGACGGACTTCACTCAAGCAAGCGATGCGTCGATTACTCTTCGGCGACGACCTGCACCGTCACATCGGCGGTGATGTCGGTCATGAGGCCGATGGTGATCGTGTAGTCGCCGAGGCTCTTGATCGCGCCGAGCGGGGTGCGGACCTGGCTCTTCTTGATCTGGAAGCCGAGCTTGTCGAGCGCTTCAGCGATGTCAGCGTTCGTGACAGAGCCGAAGAGACGGCCGTCAACGCCGGCCTTGCTCGAAATCGAAATCGTCTGGCCGTTGATCTTGCCAGCGAGCTCCTGAGCGGCGGCAATGCGGTCAGCCTGCGCCTTTTCGAGTTCCGCGCGGCGGGCTTCGAATTCAGCAATGGCAGCCTTCGTGGCGCGCTTGGCGTGGCCCTGAGGGATCAGGAAGTTGCGAGCATAGCCGTCCTTGACCTTGACGACAGCGCCGAGTTCACCGAGGTGATTGATTTTTTCGAGAAGAATGACCTGCATGATTAACGCGTCCCCTGGTTATCGGTGTAGGGCAGCAGAGCGAGGAAGCGAGCGCGCTTGATCGCGGTGTCGAGCTGACGCTGGTAGTGCGCCTTCGTGCCCGTCAGGCGAGCCGGCATGATCTTGCCGTTTTCCTGAATGAAATCGCGCAGGGTGTCGATGTCCTTGTAGTCGATCTGCTCAACGTGTTCGGCCGTGAAGCGGCAGAACTTCTTGCGCTTGAAGAGAGCGCTCTGCTGGTTAGTGCGGCGGGGCTTGCCCTTACCTTTAGCACCAAATGCCATTTTTCAACTCCTAAATTTCTCTGTATTCCGTGATGTGTACCACAAGCCGCTGCGTTCTCACTGAACGGGGGGCGATGAATCCGATCAACCGTAGGCTTTTTCCCAAGGGCTCCTTCGCGAGCTTCAAGGCTGCGTCGGCAAACCCGATGGCGGAGACGTCAAACTCAAGCCGTCTCATGGCGCCCGCTTCAAACACGTTCGCCGTGTGGTGAAGCGTCCCCTCCCAGACGGCGATGCCGCCGGGGGTGTAGCGCAGATCCTTTGCTTCCGTGATCGTTCCCGTCAACGTCAATTGATTGACGCCGGGAGATTTCGCACTCTCCTCAGATCCAGTCACTTATGTTCGCGCGGTGCGGTGTCCACCCAAGCGTCCGATCAAGCCTCGGCAGCAGCCTTGCCGGCTTCTTCCGCGGCTTCGCGGGCCGCAGCTTCAGCAGCAGCCGCCTTGCGGGCTTCGTCCTTTTCCACCGACTTCATCATGACGGAGGGGGCGGTTTCAGCCTTCTTCATCTTGACGGTGAGGTGACGCAGGATGGCGTCATTGAAACGGAAACCGTTTTCGATCTCAGCAAGCGTCTCGCTCGTGCATTCGATGTTCATGAGCACGTAGTGAGCCTTCACGAGCTTCAGGATCGGGTAGGCGAGTTGACGACGGCCCCAGTCTTCGATGCGGTGGACCTTGCCGCCCTGTTCGAGCACGAGAGCCTTGTAGCGTTCGATCATCGCGGGAACCTGTTCGGACTGATCCGGGTGCACGATGACGCACAGTTCGTAATGACGCATTGATTCCTCCTTGCGGAAATAAGCCGCCCGAGCGTCGTATCGGTGCGGCAAGGATGCGAAAACGCGGCATTTTACTCACGTCGGCCCATCTTGTCAAAGCCTTTGTTTCCACGCGCAAAATCCTCTCCAACGCCTCTCGCCTCGCACTTTCTTGACTTCCCGCACGGCTACTTAGTGGGCCGTCGGAAAGACAATGCCAGCATCGGACGAGTCCTTTGCGGCCTTCCGAAACGACTCCTCCCTGAGAAAGCGGCCCGCCGCCCTCTCGGGGAAAACACAAAACCCAAGACAAGGAGAGAACCCCCATGACCCAGACCACCGTCTCGCGCCGCCATCTCATCGAAGGCGCCGGCGCCGCCGCTGCGGTGTCGATGCTCCCAATGACGTCCGCCCCCGCCGCTGCGGCCAAGGACGCCACGGCGTCGATCCGCGACTTCGACATGATCAAGGCGTTCTACGCGAGCTACCCCAAGCGCATGAAGGCCGTGCGCGCGAAGATCAACCGTCCGCTCACCTTGACGGAAAAGATCCTCTTTGCGCACCTCTACCACCCCGAAGACCTCCGCGACTTCAAGCGCGGCGCCGACTACGTGGAATTGAAGCCCGATCGCGCAGGCACCCACGACATCGGCGGCCCGATGGCGATCATTCAGTTCCTCACCTCCCAGAAGGAGCGGATCGCCCTTCCCGCCGCCCTCGTCTGCGACCACCTCGTGCAGGCCAACGCGGGCGCCATCCCCGACCTCAAGATCGCCGACAAGAACAACTACGAAACATATTCGTTCCTTCGCGACGTCTCCCGCCGCTACGGCTTTGACTTCTGGCCCGCGGGCGCCGGCATCTGCCACCAGATCTTCCTTGAGAACTACGACTTCCCGGGCGGCATGATGCTCGTCACGGACTCTCACACGCCCACGGCCTGCGGCCTCGGCATGCTCGCAATCGGCGCGGGCGGCGCCGACCTCTGCGACGCACTGATGGGGATGGAGTGGGAATTGAAGATGCCGAAGATCATCGGCATCAAGCTCACGGGAAAGCTGAAGGGCTGGGCCTCTCCCAAAGACGTCATCCTCAAGGTGGCAGGCATCCTCTCCACGAAGGGCGGCACGAACTGCATCATCGAATACTTCGGCGACGGCTGCGCCACGCTCTCGGCAACCGGCAAGGCCACGATCGGCAACATGGGCGCGGAAGTGGGCGCCACGACGACGGTTTTCCCGTATGACAACGCGATGAAGCGCTACCTCGCCGCCACCGGCCGCACGGCGGTCGCGAAACTGGCTGACGGCGTCAAGAAGGATCTCGCCGCCGACCGCGAAGTGACGGCGCACCCCGAGAAGTACTACGACCGCGTGATCGAGATCAACCTCTCCGAAGTCGAACCGTGCATCAACGGTCCGATGTCGCCTGACGCCATGATGCCCTTGGCGGACGTCGCGAAGATCGCCAAGGAAAAGGGCTTCCCCACAAAGCTTGAAGTGGCGCTCATCGGCTCCTGCACGAATTCGTCCTATGAAGACATCACTCGCGCGGCCTCGATCGCCAAGCAGATCGTGGACAAGGGCATCGCCTTCAAGACGCCGCTTCTCGTCGTTCCCGGGAGCGTGCGCATTTACGAAACCTTGAAGCGCGACGGCGTTCTCGCGAGCTTTGAAAAGCTCAACGCCACGGTTTTGGCCGACGCCTGCGGCCCCTGCATCGGCCAGTGGAAGCGCACGATCGGCGACCCCACGAAGCCCAACGCGATCATCGAGTCCTTCAACCGCAACTTCGCGGGTCGCAACGACGGCAGCAAGAAGACAAACGCCTTCCTTGCTTCGCCTGAAATCGTGATGGCGATGGCTGTAAACGGCGACCTCGCGTTCAATCCCATCAAGGGCTCCTTCAAGGCTGCCAACGGCACGAACTACCAGTTGAAGGCCCCCAAGGGCGAAGAGCTGCCGAAGAAGGGCTTTGTGAAGGAAGTGAAGGGCTGCATCATCCCGACCTATGAAAAGATCGAGATCAAGGTGAGCCCCGACGCTGAGCGCATTCGCCTTCTCGAGCCCTTTGAAGCCTGGGACGGCAAGGACTACGTCGAGCTGCCGCTTCTCATCAAGGCCAAGGGCAAGTGCACCACCGACCACATCTCCCCGGGGGGCAAGTGGCTGGCGTACCGCGGCAACATCGACCGCATTTCGGACAACCTCTTGGAGCGCGCCGTCAACGCCTTCAACGGCCAGACAGGCAGCGTCTGGAACGTGGAGACAAAGGCCTACGACACGCCCGCCAAGGTCGCCCGCTACTACAAGAACCACGGCGTAAGCTCGGTGATCGTGGGCGACGACAACTACGGCGAAGGCTCGAGCCGCGAACACGCCGCCATGGAGCCCCGCTACCTCGGCGTCAAGGTGGTGCTCGCGAAGAGCCTCGCTCGAATCCACGAGTCGAACCTGAAAAAGCAGGGCGTGCTCGCCCTCACCTTCGTGAATCCCGCCGACTACGACAAGATTCAGGAAAAGGACCGGCTCTCCGTGCTTGACTTGGCCAGCATCGCCCCGGGCAAGACCGTGACGATCGAGATCACGCACGAAAGCGGCAAGAAAGAGCGCTTTGAGGCGCAGCACTCCTACAACGCCAAGCAGCTCTCCTGGTTCAAGGCGGGCTCGGCGTTGAACGCCCTGAAGGCATAAGCATTCCCTCTCACAACTGGGGCGTCGGCGACGGCGCTCCGGCGGTCTCCTCTCAAAATTTACGGGCGGTCTTCCCGCAAGGAAGCCGCCCGCTTTTTGTCCGTCTTCCCAATCGATGCGTCACACTATAACAAAATATGACAAATCGAAAAACGATTTATGACAGACTGAAAAACAAACTTTAGCAGTTTATTATCGATTGCTATTCCTTTTATAATCAGCCCACTTGCGCCGACGCTACGCATCGCACAATCTTCTTTTTCATTATGAACCCTCAACTAGAAAACAAAATATGACACATCAAAAAATAAATTTTGACAAAGTTGCATGTAAAATTGGAACAGGTCCTCTTTTCTGGCTTCATCATGTCTTACATCCCTCGCCTCATGGAATCCGACGTCCAGACCTTCGCCTCCGTCATGCGCGTCGTCATGATCGGCGGTCCGCGTCAGTGCGGCAAAACCACGCTGTTGCGTCACTTTCTCTCAAAAACCGAACCCTTGCTTTCCTCAGGGCGATTGCATGAATCATTTCTTGACAATATCCTTGGTTTCGAGTAGTTCAA
>CAVJBF010000099.1:0-9921 GCA_963647785.1 Acutalibacteraceae bacterium | reverse complement strand
ATGAGGAAGTTGTCGTTCGCGCGCTGCGCCATGGACTGGATGCCGGTCGAAGCCAACGCTCCGAGGCCGCCTTCGGCGTCAAAGGTATTCGTGAGCTTGCCGCCAGAGACCGTGCCCTTGATGAAGGGGGTGTCAGTCACAACCTTGACTTTGTCTGCACCTTCAACATTAGAGGCGAGCGTGAATGAGCCTTCCGCAGCATTCACGATGCCGAGCAGGCTGCCGTCCTCGAACGTCACCGTAGCGCCCGAAATGGCTGTCTTGTTGCCGATCGCCTTTTGATCCACAGCGAGGAGACCCTTGCCCTTGCCAGCCACGACAACGCTCTTTTTCTCCGCATAGCGATCGGTTGCAGCCGTAGAACTGGTCATCGAATCATCAACTTTGATGGATCCCGCCGCACTGATCGTAATCGGCTGGGCCACATAGATGGCCGCCGTCACATCCGTACCCCAGCCGAGGTTCAGCTTGTCTTCAATCGCCAAGATCGCTTCCGCCTTTTCAGCGCCAAACGACACCACGGAATGGGCGCCCACGCCAATCTGGCCCAGCGCTTCGGAGGTATCCTTAACGACAAGCCAGGATGCTGTTCCAACCTTGTCCTCAGGATGCCAGACCGGATCCAGAAAGATCTTGGCGCCTTCAGCCATCTTGAGCGTGTTCACCACCAGTTCGCCGCGCTGGCCGCTGCTGCTGCCGTCGTTGGTGCCGATGCTGACTTCAGCATTTTTATTCAACGTTACTTTGTCAACTGTCGCCACAATGTTGGAAACAGCCACCTTGGCAGCCGCTGTACCTGTACCGGTATCACCCGAGCTTTCCTCACCGACAACCAGCGTATTCAAGGACCCTTGCGTCTCTGCCTTGGTGGCATCGGCAACGCCCAGCTGAAGCGTTACGCCTTTGCCAACGACCACCTTCTCTACGGCCGCCTCTTCTGAATTCGTGATGAGCGCGCCACCCGACGTCGTACCAGCAACCACCACCGTATTGGTCTTGTTATCAGTATCAGTCGAAGTCGTGACTGCTGTCAGCTCCACATTCTTCACAGCCACATCCACTTGAATGGTGGCGCCGCCCGACGAACCTTTCTCAACGCTGAGCGTCCCCGTGGTGCTGTCATCCGTCTTGGTCGTAACGGTCGCCACCGTCGTGTCATTCGCCTTGACAACGTCCTTGTCCAACACAGCGACAGCATCCGCACTCTTGGCGTTCACAATCGTCAGGCTGAACTTTTTGTCCTTCGCAGCGGCCATCATTTTCGCAAGCGAGTCCTTCGTGTAGACGCCGCCATCCGAAATCGCCAGCGTGCCGCTCGTGCCGCTCACCTTGCTGTTGAGCGCTGTCGTCCCTGACGTGGTCACCTCAGAAGCCGTGTCCGCTATGAGCTTGTTGTCCGTCACAAAAACGACAGAGGAAGCCGCCTGCAACGTACCGCCTGAAAGCGTTATGTTGCCTGTCCCTGTCAGGTTGGAAAGATCGGTTCCTTTCACTACCAACGTGCCTTTAGAGTCCACGTTGAAAGTGCCCGTGCCAGTCGGAACCGTCGTGACCGTGCCGACAATATCCGCCGTGCCGTTCACCTTGCCGTCCAAAGTCAGCGTACCGCCCAACGTCACCTTATTGAAGGTGCCCGTCTTGTAAGTAAGCGTGCCGTTGTTACTACCAACAATCTTGACAGCGTCGCCATCAAGCGTCAAAGTAGTCACCTTGGATTCGCCAGCCACCGTGAGAACAGAATCAAGGCCCAGCTGCACCGTCTCTGCCGTGGCACCGTTCAGCGTGAGATTCGTCTTTACATAGGTAGGCCCATTGCTCCCATTCGTCGGAGCGTACTCAACCCGCTTTTCTTCGCCATCCTTCACATAGTAATGAATGGTAGCGTATCCCGTTGTGCCATAGATGTTATTGACGGTTGCATTGTTAATCGTGATGTTCGACGTCCCCACCGTGGACTGGCCATAAGCCACGTCAAACGTCGTATCTACCAATCCACCCGCATAAATATCCGCCTTCTCACCGAAGGTCAGCTTCTTATCTGTCGTTCCCGTCACGGTCAGATTGGCCGTCGTCACCGACGACACTGCCTCGTGTCCAACGCCGAAACCAGCCGCTGTCACTGCGTGGTAGAACGTGCCGCCATTGATGTTGAGGTTCGTTTCGGCAACCGATGCCTTGGCATACCCTTTGTCCTTCTCAACATTGGCGTACCAAACATTAGCCACGCTGCCGCCTACCACGGCGGCATTGAACGTGCCTCCGTTGATCGTCATGGAAGCCGATTTCAGCTGAGACTCGGCCTTTGCGTTGACCGTCGACCCCTTGTCACTACCAAATTTGACCATATCGCCAGCGACAACAACTAACTCCACTGCATCGGTTGTTGGATTCGCTTTACCAAACGTACCATCATCAATGGTGACGGTTGTTGTACCGTTGGTTCCACTGAATTCCTGCCCAGTCTCCTTGCCCGAGTAGTACGAACCACCAACAAATTGGCCAATCTCTCCTCCTTTAACCGTAACGAAGGAACTGGTCAATTTCTGAGATACAGTCGTAAGCGTCCCGGAGTAGTGGCCGCCCACCACCTTCTTCCACTTGCCGCTTTCCACAGTCACGTTTGTACCCGTGACCGAATCCTTAGCCGTCGCGGCATCCGAAGTCTTCACCAAATACCCACCGTAAACCTCTGCATCTGAGTATTTCGTCGAATCAATGCTGGCAGCATTGACAGTCGTCGTCTTCCCCTTGAGATCAAGCTCCAAATCTTCAGCCTGCACATTCGCCACCACGGCAAGCGCGCCCACCACTGCCAATGAAATCGCAGTCTTTCTCATGTTTGATTCCCTTCTGCAGGCCCTCTGGCCCGACTTTTTACTATCGCAATAGACAAACACAGCCGCCATCAGTAAAATCAACTAATAGCGACTGCACTGAAAGATATAGCAAGATACTGCAATATTTTGATTTTACCCCCCCCCGGGTACCCCCCGTCAAACCCGTTTTCAACATTCTCATTTCCATTTTTCAGTGCACTCATTCAGACAACAAAAAGCCGTCCCAGAGACAACCCTCCCGACGGCTTTGTCCACTCCTCAAATTTTTCCGCCGAACGCAAATTTCGCCGATCGATCCACTCCAGCGGCGGACGTCAGTGAGTGACGCGCCCCGGCGCTCGCGGGCCGCGTCCTCCCGGTCTTGGCGCCGATCTTGGCCTCCCACAAGTCCCAGATCCACGCTTTCACCGGAAGCTTCCATTGCTGGTCCTTCGTCGGAATGTTGAGGATGAGAGACTTCGGGCGAAAGCCCAGTTCTTTAGCGGCGCGGATGTCCGCCTCATTCAAGCGGCAGAGCTTCTTCGCTTTCTTCCAGTCATCGGGATGAGCGGGCATGAGGTAATTTCCTGCGGGCAGAATACAAAAAAATCCCGCCGGTCTCGCCGTGCAGGATTCTTTTTTGAAGGACTTGGCAGGGGTAGTAGGATTCGAACCTACGAGTGGCGGATTCAGAATCCGCTGCCTTAACCGGACTTGGCGATACCCCAGTCCTGATATGGTGCGGTCGGAGAGACTCGAACTCTCATGACTCTCGCCACAGCCACCTCAAGGCTGCGCGTCTACCAATTTCGCCACGACCGCAAATTTTTTCATTTGAAGCTTCCGCGCCTTTATCAGAACGGCTTGGCAGGGGTAGTAGGATTCGAACCTACGAGTGGCGGATTCAGAATCCGCTGCCTTAACCGGACTTGGCGATACCCCAGTCCTGATATGGTGCGGTCGGAGAGACTCGAACTCTCATGACTCTCGCCACAGCCACCTCAAGGCTGCGCGTCTACCAATTTCGCCACGACCGCACGCGGGCACTTCAAATTTTCAGTTCTCGCTGACTTGTTCTTTCGTCCTCATCAGCGAGGTGCGCATTCTAACGCGGAATCTGGTTAGATTGCAAGTCCTTTTTTTCAGCCGTCGGAACCGAGGCGTCCTGAGAGGTGGAAACCGTGCCCAAAACGCCGCCCTTGTCAGCTCGCGCGTGCTTCTGGAAAGCGCCGGAACCCAGCGTCACGGCGATCGTGGCGCAGAAGAAGACCGTCGCGGCGATCGCCGTCGACCGAGACAAGAAGTTGGCGGAACCGGAGGCGCCAAAGAGCGAGCCCGAGGCGCCGGAGCCGAAGGCGGCGCCGAGATCCGCGCCCTTGCCGTGCTGCAGGAGCACCAGAATAATCACGGCCACTGCGGCAATGATCTGCACCACAATGGCGATGTTCATCAACATCTGCATGTTTGTTTACTTTCCTGTAGTGGCCGCGCCTGCCGCCTGGCAGATGCGGTAAAAATCGTCGGCTTTCAAGGAAGCCCCGCCCACAAGGGCGCCGTCAATGTCAGGTTCGGCAAAAAGGCCCGCCGCGCTCTCGGGCTTGACGCTTCCGCCGTAGAGAATCCGCAGTGTAGCCGCTTTCGCTTCCGAATACCTTCGGGCGAATTCAGCGCGAATCGCGCAGTGCATGGCCTGAGCGACCTCGGGCGTCGCCGTGAGTCCCGTGCCAATCGCCCAGACGGGCTCATAGGCGATCGTGACGCGTGAGACATCCGCTTCGCTGATCCCCGACAAGGAGTCCCGCACCTGCGTCGCCACAAAGCGCTCCGCCAAGCCCCCTTCCCTCACCGCGCGGGTTTCCCCGACGCAAAGAATGACGGAAAGGCCTGCCGAAAGCGCCGCCGCCGTCTTTTGGGCCACCACGGCGTCCGTGTCGCCAAAAAGCGCGCGGCGCTCGCTGTGCCCGAGAATCACCGCCTTCACGCCCACGTCAGCGAGCATTTCGGCGGCAACCTCCCCCGTGTAGGCGCCAGAAGCGTAGACGCTCGCGTCTTCGGCGGCCAGAACCACGTTCGACCCCGCAAAGCCCTTGGCGAGGTCGCTTAGGTAGACAGCGGGCGCCGCCACGGCGACGTCGCAATCAAGGCTGCCTGCGCGCGGCAGGAAGCCGTCAAGCCAGGCGGCGTTTGCCGCCCGGGAGCCGTTGAGCTTCCAGTTGGCCGCCACGAGTTTTCTGCGGGTCATGGACTGTCCTTTGGGTGGATTGGATGCGAAAGCGTCCGCCCGGCGCGTGCTGCCCCAGGCGGACCGAGTTTCAAGGCTCGATTACTGAGCGGCTTCTTCGTTCAAAAGCGCCTTCATGGAAAGGCGCACGCGGCCCTTTTCATCGGCGTCGATCACCTTGACGCGAACCTGCTGGCCTTCCTTCAGGTAGTCGGAGACCTGGTTCACGCGCTCGTTGGCGATCTGGCTGATGTGAAGAAGGCCGTCCTTGCCCGGCAGCAGGCTCACGATGGCGCCGAAGTCAAGCAGCTTCTGCACGGTGCCCGTGTAGACCTGGCCCACTTCGATTTCCGCCGTGATGTCTTCGATGCGCTTCTTCGCGATCGCCGCCTTTTCCGCGTCGTTTGAAGCAATCGTCACCGTGCCGTCGTCCTCGACGTTGATCTGGCAGCCCGTTTCTTCACAGAGGCCGCGGATCGTGGCGCCGCCCTTGCCGATCACGTCACGGATCTTCTCGGGGTTGATCTTGATCGTGGTGAGACGCGGCGCGAATTCCGACATCTCGCGAACGCCGCCGCCCGCAAACTCGTGCATCTTGCCCAAAATGTGCAGACGCCCTTCGTGCGCCTGCGCGAGAGCCGCCTGCATGATCTCCGCCGTGATGCCTTCGATCTTGATGTCCATCTGCAGGGCGGTGACGCCGTTTTCGGTGCCCGCCACCTTGAAGTCCATGTCGCCCAGGTGGTCTTCATCGCCCAGAATGTCGGTCAGGACCGCGAACTTGTTGCCTTCCTTGATGAGGCCCATCGCGACGCCCGCGACGTAGTCCTTCAAGGGGACGCCGGCGTCCAACATCGAGAGGCAGCCGCCGCAGACGCTTGCCATCGAAGAAGAGCCGTTCGATTCGCAGATTTCGCTTACGACGCGGATGGAGTACGGGAATTCTTCCGCCGAGGGCACCACCGCCTTCAGGGCGCGCTTGGCAAGGCGCCCGTGGCCGATTTCGCGGCGCTTCGGGGACCCCACGCGGCCCGTTTCACCGGTCGCAAACGGGGGCATGTTGTAGTGCATGATGAAGCGGTCGCGGCTTTCGCCCATGATGGAGTCGATCACCTGCTCGTCCTGCTTCGTGCCGAGCGTCGTGAGAACGAGGGCCTGCGTTTCGCCGCGCGTGAAGAGCGCGGAGCCGTGGGTGCGCGGAAGCACCGACTGGCGGATTTCGATCGGACGCACCGTGCGGGTGTCGCGGCCGTCGATGCGGGGCTTGCCCGAGAGGATGTTGCCGCGAACGATCTGGGCTTCCATCTCAAAGAGGATGCCGTGCACTTCGTTCATGTCGGGCTCTTCAGCGCCGGCGGCTTCCGCCTCCTTCAGAAGAGCCGCCTCCACGGCTTCGTAGACTTCACGGAGCTTGTCGTTGCGATCCTGCTTGCTGCGAAGCTGGTAGGCGGCGGCGAGGCCCTCGTCCGCGAGTTCATGGATGCGCGCAATGAGCGCTTCGTTCTTTGCCGGGGGCTGCCAGTCCCAGGCGGGCTTGCCGGCTTCTTCCACGAGTTCGTTGATCGCGTTGATGGCGACCTGCATTTCCTTGTGGCCGAACATCACGGCATTCAACATCGTTTCTTCCGGAAGGCGATCGGCTTCGGATTCGACCATCAGCACGGCGCGCTCGGTGCCGGCGACGACGAGATCAAGCTTGCTCGAGTGCATCTCGGAAAGACGCGGGTTGCACACGAAGTGGTCGTTGATGTAGCCCACGCGGCAGGCGCCGATCGGGCCCTTGAAGGGAATGCCGGAGATGGCGAGCGCGGCGGAGGCGCCGATCATGGAGGCGATGTCCGGATCAATGTCGGGATCCACGGAGAGCACGTGAATGATGACCTGCACTTCGTTGAAGAAGCCGTCCGGGAAAAGCGGACGGATCGGGCGGTCAATGAGGCGGCTCGTGAGGGTTTCCTTTTCCGAGGGGCGGCCTTCGCGCTTGAAGAAGCCGCCGGGGAACTTGCCCGCGGCATAGGTCTTTTCAATGTAGTCGACAGTGAGCGGGAAGAAGTCCTGGCCGGGCTTGGCTTCCTTCTTGGCGACCACGGTGGCGAGCACCACGGTGTCGTCCATGGCGCACACCACGGCGCCCGTCGCCTGGCGGGCGATTTCGCCCGTCGTGAGCGTCACGTTGTGATCGCCGAAGCGGAAGCTCTTCGAAACCTTGTTGAACATCGTCATAGTTAACGCATCCTAAAGGGAGGTTGAGTGCCCGAACGCTTTCATTTGAGGGCGCGGCGCCCCGGACTGACGGCACGCTGCGGCAAAAACGGCTTTTTTTCTGGGGGAAAGCCCTTTTGTCGCAACGCGCGAACCTGTCACTAAAAGAAAACGGCTTCGGGCAGCAGGGAATGAAAAAATGGGTTCGTCTGACAAGCGGACAGCCTGTTTGCTTCGAGAACAAACAGGCTGTCCTAAATTCGCATGTCGCGGATTACTTACGCAGCGAGAGAGCGTCGATGAGCTTGCGGTACGCGGCGACGTCGGTGCGCTTCAAGTAGTCGAGAAGCTTGCGACGGCGGCTCACCATCTTCAGAAGACCACGGCGGGAGTGGTGATCCTTCTGGTGCTCCTTGAAGTGATCCGTGAGGCCGTTGATGCGGGTCGTGAGGAGCGCCACCTGGACTTCGGGAGAACCCGTGTCGCCGGGGGTGCGCTGGAACTTCGCAACAACTTCAGCCTTGTTGAACTGAGCAGACATTTCTTACCTTTTTAGTGTTTAGGGTTTTGCAAAACAGGCGGCGCCGGGTGTCTAACGCCCGAACCGTGATTTTGCGGGAAAGCGTGATTTTATGGAAAAGCCGGTGAAAAAACAAGGGGCATCCCGTTCGTTTTTCACCGGCCGGATTCGTTTCGATCGAGCTAGACCGTGTGCTGCGGGTTGCAGGGGGCCTCAGACGCCAGCTTTGACAACGCATTGAAGTACGCCTTCACCGACGCCGCAATGATGTCGGGATCGGCGCCCGTGCCGTTGACGATGCGGCCCGAGCGCGCCAGGCGCACCGTCACGTCGCCCTGGCTTTCCGTGCCGCCCGTGATGGCGTTGACGCTGTAAAGCTGCAATTCCGCCCCGGACTTCACTTCCGCTTCGATCGCGCGGAAGGCGGCGTCCACGGGGCCGTTCCCGGTCGCAGTCGACTGCTTTTCCACGCCGTCTTCGGCCCAGACGACGGTGGCGGTCGGCGTTTCCCCCGTTTCGGTCGCCTGCTTCAAGCTCACGAAGCGGTAGCGGTCCGCATGCGCCGCGACGTTGTCGCCCTTGAAAAGGGCCTGAATGTCTTCGTCAAAGATTTCGCTCTTCTTGTCAGCGAGGTCCTTGAAGCGGAAGAAGGCGTCGTTCAATTCGGTTTCGCTCGCCACCGGGATCCCCAGCTCCTTCACGCGCTGACGGAAGGCGTTGCGGCCGGAGAGCTTGCCCAGCACAATCTTGTTGTGCGTCCAGCCCACGTCCTCAGCGCGCATGATTTCGTAAGTTTCGCGGGACTTCAGAACGCCGTCCTGATGGATGCCCGAGGCGTGCGCAAAGGCGTTGGCGCCCACCACGGCCTTGTTGGGCTGCACAGGAAAGCCCGTGATCGTGCTCACGAGCTTGCTCGCCGGCACGATCTGCGTCGTGTTGATGTTGGTTTCCAAGTTGAAGTAGTCGTGGCGAGTCTTCACCGCCATCACGACTTCTTCCAAAGAGCAGTTGCCCGCTCTCTCGCCCAAGCCGTTGATCGTGCATTCGATCTGGCGCGCGCCGCCGTCGTAGACGCCCGCCAGAGAGTTCGCCACGGCCATGCCGAGGTCGTTGTGGCAGTGCACGGACCAGATCGCCTTGTCGGAATTGGGCACCCGTTCACGCAGGTCGCGAAGGAACTTGCCGAAGATTTCCGGCACGGCATAGCCCACAGTGTCCGGAATGTTCACGGTCGTGGCGCCCGCGGCGATCACCGCCTCGCACACGCGGGCGAGGTAGTCGGGATCAGAGCGCGAGCCGTCTTCGGCGGAAAACTCAATGTCGTCCGTGTACTTCGCGCAAGCCTTCACCGCAGCAACGGCGAGCTCCAATACTTCTTCCGGCGTCTTCCGAAGTTTTGCCTGCATGTGAAGGGGGCTCGTCGCAATGAACGTGTGGATGCGGCGGCGCGGCGCAAGCTTGATCGCTTCGCCGGCGCGCTCGATGTCCTTCAGGGACGCGCGAGCAAGAGAACAGACCGTCGAATCCTTTACGTGGCGGGCGATCTGCTCAATCGCTTCAAAGTCACCCTGAGAGCTCGCCGCAAAGCCCGCCTCCATGACATCCACGCCAAGACGCTCAAGCAGTAGCGCGATGCGCAGCTTCTCGTCCTTCGTCATCGAAGCGCCGGGGCTCTGTTCGCCGTCGCGCAGCGTTGTGTCAAAAATAATGAGGCGGTTGTTGTCCATGCGTAATCTCCGTCTGGGAAATGCGATTTCTTTGATGCCGCCGCTGGTATCGAGCGGCGGAAATTTTGAGTTTATGCCTCAGGCGCAGGGGCTGACTTAGGGTTTTCTACTTAATTTTTGGAGCGATGTTTCTCAAAACTGAACTTGAGGCAGCCTTCGGCTCACTTGATCCGGCGATACCGCTGCCTGGGACTGCGCTCGGGTTCCGTTCGTTCAAGGACGCCCTCCTTGACCATCTGTCCCACCTTGGCCGTGACAGAACGCCTCGACAAACCACACAAGCTCACCATGTCAGACATCGACAGACTTCCTTGAGAATCCATCTGATCCTCTATTTCTGAATACGCCATGCTGAAGAGCTCCCACCTCAAGCAACTGAACTGACAGCTCCCGACGACTAAAGTCGCGGGGTTCCGAGTTACTTCAGAGCTTCTG
>CAVJBF010000098.1:0-10425 GCA_963647785.1 Acutalibacteraceae bacterium | reverse complement strand
GGTGGTCTGACGCTGATGAAGCGATGCCGGAAAAGTCCAGATGAAGCACGCGAAATTTGCTCGCCAGCGGCGTCTTGTGCGCACCGATGTAGGTGCCGGCAAACGTTTGCTCGAATCGATCTGCGGCGGCTTCGTCGTAATAGGCCCGAAGCATGCTCGTCGTGAGCGTCTTTCCAAAACGGCGCGGGCGAACAAGAAAGGAAAACCTGACACCGCACCACTCCAGCTCTTCAATGAAGCGCGTCTTGTCTACATAAGCGCAGCCCTGAACTCGAATGTCCGGAAAGTTGGTGTCGCCGTAGGTCGTAGGCTTGAGCTGGAGCGAATCGGTCATGTCCTTGATCCAAAACATGGCCTGGCGGCAGAATCCGCCAAACCTTTTTCAATTATAGCGCCATGAATAATAAGATATCACAAATTCATTAAAAAACAGATCCAGCCATCAAAATACATAGTCCATCCCATTGCTATCTTGACCTGGCTCTTTTCGGAGGCTCGGCGTTCGACAGCCTCGTCACCGACAGGCAACCGACACCTTCTGTCCCGCTCTCCGGCCCAGAGGATTCAACGACGGCACGCGGCGGCAACCGTGGGCGGAAAGCATCGCTTGCGCGACTCATGAAAAAAAGAGACCCGTCAATGGCTCCGCTCCTTCCGGCGTCTGGGCGCTGCGAGCACCTCATGAACGGCGCCGCTCTCGAAGAGACGGCCAGAAACGCAGGGCTGCGAGTCGCCCGGCTCAATCTCAAGCCGCCGGCATCTTCACTGCTTTCAGAGGGATCCCAAAGTGCCGGAACCAGTGATGCCACAGAGGCGTGCCGAGCCCGTTGAAGTGCGCCGCCATGACGTCCATCACGTCGATGATCTCCGGATTCTCGGCATCGATCTTCCGGCAGACAAGGCTGTTCACCCATGGCTCCCGGTGCCAGCCCGGCAGCACTGGCACCACGGCGCCCGAGGCGAGCTCCGCCTGCACGCGAGACAGCGACACGTCCACTGCAATGCCCACGCCCGCGAGCATCAGGTTGATGCAGTAGTTCACATCGCCCTGCCGGATCGGCCCGCTGCGGTCGAGGTAGAAGACTTCGTCGCCTTTTTCCAGCCGCGTTGAAAACGCCGGATGATCCGTATTGCGCAGCAGCATCATGTGCCGCTTCAAGTCCTCGGGCGACTCAGGCAGACCGTGCTCCGCGACATACTCACGAGAGGCAAGAAGCATCGTCACTGTGGAATCCAGCGGCCGAACGAAGAGCTCGCCGCTTCGAGGCCGCTCACTGCACTTCACGACGTCCGTCCGACGTGAAAAGAGCTCCGCCACGCCGTATTCGGTTGCGGGCTGGATGCGCAGTCCCGGATGCCGCTCCTCAAAGGCGAGAAACGCCTTGTAGAGCGCCGGGCAATCCGTGTTGAGCGGAACGCCGACACGAATCGTCTGCAAGGAATGCGCCCGGCGCGGCGCGAGCGTCCCCGCCGTCGCCAGCAGCGATGCATGAATCTGCACCAAGGCGCGCGCCGCAGGCAAGAGCGGCGCCGCAGCCTTTGCGAGCCTCGCAGGCTTCACGGTGCGATCCAGAATCGGAAACCCGAGCTCGTCCTCAAGCTTTGCAATGAGGCGCGACGCATGCGAAAGCTCCAAGTCCATGGCGTCCGCCGCAGCCGACAGCGATCCGCTGTCGCCAACAGTCGCAAAAAGTTGCCAGTTTTTTAGGTTGTTGACCGCCTGCACGATGTCACTCTCCATTGAATCTGCCATCTTTCAACCCATGCCCCCGCGGCGATGACGCCACAGGCCGTTTTCTGTCGAGCATTCTGGCAGCGCCCGATTCTAGTTGCCAAAATGGAAAGTTAGGGCCGCCGTTTTTGCCTTTTGCCAACGGCGGCGCCTCTTTACAGTGCGGCTTTCGCGGCGGCGTGCATCACGTCGCTGCCGTTGCTTCCGTCCCTGTTGGAAGACAACTTTCAGCCGGGAGGCGCTTCATGTGAGCGTCTCCCGTTTTTTCAGAAAAGCCGGCAAGCTCGCTCTTGCAAAGCATGCACCGCCTGTCGCTCAATACTTCATCTGCGTGAGCTCGCACCGCAGCGGCATGCCACGGCGAGCCGGCGCATCAGGTTCAGCCGCGCTCTGGCACAGCCGGGTGTTGCCATAGTCGTTGCGCGTGTCGTCGGCATTAGTGCGGGCCCAGACCGCCACCATGGCGCTTGATGCCGGATGCTTCTCGCCCGTTGCGCCCATGTCAAAGGCATGGATCGTGTTTTCGTGAAAGTAAACGAGCGGCGCCCGATTCCAGGCCGTTGCCGCCCACCACTCCGGCTCCCGAACGTCTCCCGCGTCGAATTCCACCTGACGCTCCCTGGCGTCCTCCCGCACCGTCTTGAGCCTCGGATTATTGTCACGAACAGCAAAGCTCTTGAACTGCCCGGGCGACGCCGGCTCGCGCAGCGTGTAGTACATCTCGGCAATGGCATGATTGTGATAGGGATAGAGCGTTCCCGCCGACTGCACCGTCATGCCGATCTCGGCGCCCATGGGAACGCCGTTCACGGAGCGAATCGCAAGGAGCCCCCAGTGTCCCAGCACCTCGCCATAGGCGTAACCGCCGCGCACGCCGGTGAAGTTGCGCTTGTTGCGTTCGGATTCGGCGGCGTACATCGGAATCCAGCCCACCGACGCCCAGAGGTTGGGCAGTGCATTGGCAGTGACATCACGCCCGAAATTCGCGGGCGTCTTCAGTGCCGAGCCCAGCACCATGTCGTCGAAATTCGCCGCAAACTGACGCCCCGCCCGCTGAACATTGCGGTTCTTCACATCCTGCTTGAAAAACGACTCGAGGGTCGGCCGCCTCAGCCACTGCGCCACAGGCGACTTCTCAAGAAGCCGCCCTGAAGGCATCAGGAGCGACCGGTCGCCTCGGCGCGGCGAAAAGCAGGCCCTGGCCCTGTCGGGCGCGGCAAGAATCTGGTGAATCTGCTTTACGGCGCGCCGAACGTCCTCCCTGTCAGTGATGCAAAGCGTCCGAATCCCGTCCACGGTCTCCGTCACCGCCGTGTCGGAATGCCGGCAACGGCCGGTGGTGTCAGTGGCAACCGCCCGGGCATAGGCTTCGAGGTAGGCAAGCGTCTCGCGCCAGAGCTGTTCCACAAGCGGCTGCTCCTTCTCCGTGAACGCCTCCTCCGCGTCCTTCGGATGCATGCAGACAAAGACGGGATCCCGCAAGTCCGAGGGATCAATGAAAACTGGCGGCTCAGCCGCCTCAACCACAGCGGCGGCGCCAAGCAGCAGAGCCGCGGCCGCTCTTTGTGAAAAAGTCATGAGAACCTCCTTCTCCAGAAAAAACGAGGACATTGTTCTCGCGTTCTGCGGCACAATGTCGCTGTTTTTCATCGACCGTTAACGACGGACAAACCTCCTAGGAGGCTGCCGCGGCGAAGGCTTGGCCTCGCGCAAATCTCCTAGGAGGGGTTGATTTTCATAATCCTGCCGTGAAGAACAAAGACGCCCTGCCGCAAGGCTTGCAGCGCCTTTTTGAAAGCAAACCGCCGACGCCGCCCGTCTGCTGCCTCCCGAATGCAGGAGGACGCGCCGGCCACAAGGAGACATGAAATGACTGAGATCAACCGCCGCACGCTTCTCACGGGATCCGTCGCTGCCGGCGCCGCCGCGCTCTTTGGCACCGCTGCCCGCGCCGCCCTTCCCAAGATTCCGACCAAGTGGGACGAAGCCTATGACGTGGTCGTGATCGGCTCGGGCTTTGCGGGCCTTGCCGCCGCGATCGAAGCCAAGTCCGCCGGCGCCTCCGCCGTAGTCCTCGAAAAGATGCCGACCGCTGGCGGCAACTCCATCATCAACGGCGGCATTCTGTCGGCGACGGGCTGCCCTCAGCAGCTCAAGCACGGCATCAAGGACTCGCCCGAATTGCTCGCCAAGGACATGATGGTCGCGGGCCTCTACATGAATCAACCCGAAAAGGTGAAGTTCGTCGCCGAATCCGCGCTCTCCAACTACGAATGGACGGTGAACGAGCTCGGCGTGGAATACAACCAGGACGCCATCGGTCAGGAAGGCGGCCACAGCGTGCCGCGCTACGTCTTCACGAAGAACGGCTCGGGCTCCGGGATCGTCTCAAAGGAGCTTGAGAAAGTGAAGGCGCTCGGCGTCAAGGTGCGCACCCGCGTGCTTGTGGAGCGCATCTACCGCAACGCCGACGGCCGCGTGGTGGGCGTGCAGGTGCGCGACGGCTACCGCTTTCCGAAGGCGGGCTCCGGCCGCGTGAAGAACATCGCCGCGAAGAAGGGGCTCGTTCTCTGCTACGGCGGCTTTGCCTGCGATGTGCCCTACCGCATGATGCAGGACCCGAAGCTCTCAGCAAAGCTTGACTCCACGAACCAGCCTGGCGCCACCGCGGAGCTCTGGCGCGAAACGAGCCGCATCGGCTGCGCGCAGGTGCAGAACGACTGGATCCAGTGCACGCCTTGGAACAGTCCGAAGGAAAAGGGCATGGGCATCGGCTGGACTTTCTCCCAGTCAGGCGCCGCGGAATTCGGCCTCTGGGTGTCCACTTCCGGCAAGCGCTTCGTGAACGAGCTCGCCAACCGCAAGATTCGTGCCGACGCCATCATGGTCGAGCAGGCCAATGGCTACCGCGCTGTCTCCATCTGCACGGCTCCCAACCTCAAGGCCTACGAAGTCGCTCGTCCCGGCACCTTGAAGAAGCTCCTCGAAAACGGCATCGTGAAGCAGTACGCAAGCCTCGACGACGTCGCAGCCGACTTCAGCATTCCCACGGCCGAGCTCAAGAAGACCGTAGACGCCTTCAACGACGCCGTGCGCACGAAAAAGGACACGCTCTTTGGCCGCTTCATCAACAACGAGCAGAAGCCCCTTGTCGAAGGTCCCTGGTACGCCGCGGAGATGAGCCCCAAGGTGCATCACTGCATGGGCGGCCTCGTCACCGACATGGACTGCCGCGTGATTGACATCTCCACCAACAAGCCCATCGCCGGCCTCTACGCCGCGGGTGAAGCAACGAGCGGCGTGCACGGCGCCGTGCGTCTGGGCTCCTGCGCCATTCTGGACTGCCTCGTCAACGGCCGCGTCGCGGGCGCAAGCGCGGCAAAAGCGGCGTAAGGCCGCCTCAGGCGGCTGCAGGCCGGCTCTGTCTTCTCTCCTCAGGGCCGCAGCCGCTTTGACACTTTTCCTTCCGGGCCGCACGCGCCCGGAGGCTTTTTGACCCCGTTTCCATCGTTTTCCATCATGAAAAGCTTCCTTCTGGCGCTCGCTCTCTCGGCGGCCGCCCTTTCCGCTGACGCAGCCAACGCGCCGGGCATCGCCGGCCGTCATGCCGCCGCAGGCGTCGCCTGCGCCGTCTGCCACGGCCCCGACAAGAAAAACCTGCAGGAACCCGCAACCGAAACCTGCACGCAGTGCCACAACACGAAGGCGCTCGTCAAAAAGACGAGCAAGGTGAAGCCGCAGAATCCGCACACCTCGCCGCACTATCAGGACCAGCTCGACTGCACGAACTGCCACCACGGCCACGAAGCGGGCGAAAACTTCTGCAACCAGTGCCACCAGTTCGATTTCAAGGTGCCGTAAACCGCAGCGCCCCTTTTCTCTCCTCGATCCTTGTCCTCCGCAGCGAAAGCAACCAGCCTCTGCGGAGTTTTTTTCTAGGCGCCTTTGGATGCCGCGGCGGCGCGCCCGGCGATGCGCCCGAAGATGACAGCGTCGAGAAGCCCGCAGGACGTGAGGCGTGAGTTGCCGTGCAGGCCGCCCGTCACCTCGCCTGCGGCGTAGAGCCCGGGAATGGGCCGGTCGTTCTCCACCGACAGGACGCGCGCCGAGAGATCCGTAGCGACGCCGCCTCCGCACAGCAGCACCTTCGCGAGCACCCGCGAGCAGTACCAGGGCCCCTCCTCCATGGGCTCAGCTTCGGGCACGGCAAAACGCCCCATGGCGTCCGGACCGCCTATGGCAAGCGCTCGGTTGTAGTCGGCCACCGACTCGCGAAGCGCAGCCAGCGGCACGGCGGCGTCAAGCGCGAGCTCTTCCAAGGCGTCATAGCGGCGCACAAGCCCGCGGGCGACGAGCCGCTCGACGTCCTCCGCGCCAAAGATGACGGAATGCGGATGCCGCACGGCGCGCGCATCGGCAACAGCAAGGCAGTGGCAGCCGTCGTTGACGACGTCAAGCACGGCGTTGGTTCTCACGTCGTTGGGCGCCGTTTCGTTCACAAAGCGCCGCCCTGTCTCCTGCACGACCCAGACGCCCTGGCTTGCCGCGCAGTAGCGCGAAAAGCGCCAGGCGCTGCCCCAGCCCTTTTCGTCAGGGCTCGCGTCAGGAATGCAATGGATGTACTCCATGTGAATCGCCCAGGCGCCGATGCGGATCGCCTCCCGCAGGAGTTCGCTCGTGGCGCCGGGCTGCGTCGTGGTGCCGACGTGTTCGGAGAGACGCCAGTTCTGCATCATGCGCATCGGAATGTCCGCTCCGAAGCCGCCCGAGGCGAGCACGACGCCCCTGCGCGCGGCAATGAAGCGGCCGTCCGAAGTCGTCACCCCCGCAACAACACCCGTCTCCGGATCTCTCACGAGGCGCTCGACCTTGCGCCGAAGGCGGATGACGGCCCCGAGCGCCGTCACGCGCTCAAGCAACGGGTAGACAAGCCCGGAGCCCGAATGATTTCGCAAGAGCGCGCAGCGCCGCACGGAGTGGCCGATGTCGTACTCAACGCGGTCGTGGTACCAGGCGACTCCCAGCTCCTGCTCCGTCCAGAAGAAGGTTTCCAGGGCAGCCCGGGCGACGCAGCGGACGTGGTCAGGCTTGTTGATGTAGCCCAGCGTAAGCATGTCCTGCGCAAAAAGCTCGGGGCTGTCGGCGAGACCTTCGTCGGACTGCATCGGCGTGCCGGGCACAGCGACCTGGCCTTCGCTGATGACGGAGTTGCCGCCAATGCTGTCCATCTTTTCCAAAACAAGCACCGAAGCGCCCGCCTTGCGGGCTTCGAGCGCGGCGGAAAGACCGGCGGCGCCCGAGCCGATCACGATGACATCCCAAGCCTCCTCCTGCGCTGACACGCCAGTGAAGAGCGCCGCAGCGCCCGCAGCAATCGATTCGCGGCGACCGGTCACATCGCGTCTCCCAAAATCTGGCGAATGCGCCGCACGGCCTGCGTGATGCCCGCGGCGCCCCGGACGGCGAGCTTGCGACAGACTTCGCCGCGATGCACCTGCACGGTCTTCACCGCAATGCCGCCCAGCCGGGCGCCCACTTCGCGGTTGAGCAGCCCCTGGGCGATCAATTCCGCCACCTCCTTTTCGCGCGCGGTAAGCGACTGCCAGCGAGCAGCCGCTTCACCCGGATCCGTCGGATTCGAGCCATTGCGCTCGAGCGCCTTGTAGACCGCCTCCATGAGGCGCGTGCGGTCCGCGGTCTTCTGAATGAAGGCGACTGCGCCCTTTTGCATGGTGTCCACCGCCATGTCGATGTCGCCGTGCGCCGACAGAAAAACAATCGGCAGCCGCAGGCCGCGCCGGATCATCTCCTCCTGCAGCTCAAGCCCAGACATCGCCGCCATGCGAACATCAAGGAGCAGGCACCCCGGCACCGAAGGACTGTCCCCTTGCAAAAACTCGCGGGCGCCGGGATAGGTGACGCACGAAAGGCCTTCCTGACGCAGCATGAAGGCAAGCGACTCGCGCACGCTTTCTTCGTCGTCCACGATGCGCACGAGCAAGTTGTCTGAATGGCTCATGAGGTCTCCTTGAGAGCGGAGTCGGGAAAGATGATGTCGGCGACGACGCCCGCCTTGACGCCCCGCCGAAAATGCAGCCGGCCGAGATAGCTTTCGGCGAGGTTGCGCACAATGGTGATGCCCAGGCCAAGCCCCGCCTCCTTGGCGGACGCCAGAGGCGCCGCCCCCAGCCTTGCGAACGCCTCGTCCGTCAAGGGCGGCCCGTTGTCCGCCACCGAAAGAACGAGCTCGCCGGGCCGCCGCACAAGGGACGCCTCCACGACGGGCCGGGGCGAAGCGAGGGCGGCTTCGGCAGCATTTTTCAAAAGATTGAGAACGATGAGCTCAAAGTCCACGGGATCGATGACGAGCTCGCCCGCGTCAATCCGGCCCGCCGTGACCACGGCGCCGCAGCGCCGGCCCGAATTCTGAAACTGGGTGATGAGGCTTTTCAAGGCGAGGTCCGCGCGCAGGCGCTCGCGGCGACTGCGGCCCTGGCCATAGGAGCGGACGCGGTCCACGATGGCGGCGGCGCGAGCGGCCTCACGGCCAATGCCCGCCAAAGCGTCCGTCACGACGTCGTCAGGCTCGCTTCGCTCCTCCATCGCCCGTTCGGCGCCTCGGGAGAGGTTTTGAATGGCCGCAAGCGGCTGCTTCATCTCGTGAGCGACGATGCTCGACATCTGGCCAATGACGCCCAGACGCTGAAGCGCCTCAAACTTTTCAGTGGTCTCGCGCGCCTTGCGCTCGGCGGCCTGCTGGCTCACGTTCGCCTCTACGAGCTCTGCAGTGCGCCGCCGCACAGCGCGCTCCACCAGGAAACTATGCGCGGCAAGCCCCGCGATTGCCAGAAGGAGCATCGTGATGAAGGGCCAGTACTCGGCCCAGAGCCTTGCAGGCGTCCAATCCCGCAGGTAGGCGTAGGGACCGATCTTGAGCGTCTTCATCATGGAGAGAACTTCGGAGTAGTCCGTCGTCATGCTCCAGTATTGCCCCCAAGCGTTGACGGGCTTGGTGAGAAGAAGCGCCGTCACTTCGCGCGCGAGGTCTTCGGAAAGGCTCTTCGTGGACGCAAGCAGCCACCCCGGATAGACCGCCGTGGAATGGCGGCAGACAAGACCGTCTGAAGCGCCCTCGGGCGGTGGCAGAACGCGCAGGTTCTGCCAATAGTCTTCGTTGCCCGCGCGCCACAAGTCTTCCAAAAAGCAGGCGCGCACGACGCCTGCATCGGCTTCGCCCTTCAGCACCCGATGCAGGATGCGCTTCATCGCGAGCGGCTTTTCCGTCACGACGTCGCCAAAGAAGGCGTCAGGATCTTCTCCGCGGCGGGCGACTTCGGCCGCCACCTCCCACAATCCCGGCGACGACTCTTCGCCCACGACCGCCAGACGCCGCCCCTTCAGGTCGGCAAGGCCCTGCAAGTCCGCGCGGTCCCGGCGCACGATGACCGCGGCGGCGGTGCCTTCGTTGGCGCCTTTGCCAGTGTCGGAAACAAGCGAAGCCAGATCCCGCAGCGAGCGCGTCTGCGACATGAAGAAGGCGGCGCCCGACGCCACCAGATCCACTTGACGATTCTCGATGAGCGCTGAGAGCTTCTCAGGACTGGCATACTCAACGGAAAAGCGCACCGCGGGCATCTTCCACTCGAGGTAGCGAAGCGTCTCGTCAATGAAAGCGCCGTCGTACCAAGGCGGCGAATAGGCCATGACGCCCACGCGAATGGCGTCGGGGGCGCTCTCCACGGCCGCCGGCGCGGCAAGCGGCATCGGCAGAGCCGAGAGCCCCGCGACGGCGGCGGAGAAAAGACGGACGCAGAGGCGGCAAAGCGGCATGGCGCAAGGACAACGAACGGCGGAAAGCCGCAAGGAACGCTTGAAGAAAGAGAAATGCAAATGTTAGTGGGTTCCGTCCTTTTCTTGGCGCGGGCGCGCGCTCAGTTGACTTTTTTCAAATGTCTTAGGAGGCAGGAATGCCGAAAACAAGCCCGTGCGCCTCTAGCCGCCGTCTTTTAGCATCGGCCCGCGCTCTCCCGAAAAACCTGTCGATCGCCACGCTGCCGCTGAGATTCCCTGCCGAAGACGGTTCGAGTCCGCCGCGAAGACGCCGGAGAACAGCACACGGAAAGCCCGCTTGGCTTGATGCAGCATTCACGCCGCGCCGTCTTCCTGAACTGGCCGGGCAAGCACCGTTCCCGCTCAAGCCGCCGCAGCGCGCTTGAGATCCAGAATGTCTCGAAGGTTGGGGCACCAAGCGCATCGACGCGCCTGCTCGATTCTCGATCCGGAACGTGAGTGTTATACGACACGATGAAGCCCCCGCCATAAGAAGCCTCGGCGCCCGTTGCTGTCTTGTACAATAAACCTTGTTTCGAACTTCTTGTTTTCTCTTCTTTTTTGCCATATCCGCCACTCCCAAGCCCAAGGCCACTCCTTATGGGAACGCCGACTTTGTCAGCATCCGCCAAAGAACTGCACAATAGATCCTGCCTTTGCAGCCCTTTACGGCTTCACGGAAATCGAGCTGCGAACGCGGGCGCCTGAAGTGGTGGACCTTGAGCAAGCCGGAATGAAGCTTGAGGGCACTTCTAAAAAATGGGCAGGGAGCGAATTGAGGCACTAGGGTAAACACCTAATTGCTGGTAAGTGGATATCGGAGGCAAAAACTCCCCCTACCCCATGACCATTGAGAATGCGGG
>CAVJBF010000097.1:0-10772 GCA_963647785.1 Acutalibacteraceae bacterium | reverse complement strand
ATTGGTCCCCATGCAGCTTTTAGCTGTTTTGTCAAGTTTTTTGCGTTTTTCCTAGTATTCCACGATGAACCAAAATTCCGCCGCCAGTTGACGCAACCCAAGGTACCCGGGTACCGCCTCCTAAAGAATCTCGTGCATTGACAGACCGGCCGCCCGGCCGGTTCCCAAAAACACGCTAGGAGACCATCATGGATTCTTCCCGTCGTTCCTTTTTGACCGGCGCCGCAGCGACCGGTTTCGCCGGCTTTCTCCCGTCCGCCTTCGCGGCCCCGACGCCGGGCCTTCTGAAGACTCCCCGAAAGTGGGACATGACCGCTGACGTCGTTGTCGCGGGCTCCGGCATCGCCGGCATGTGCGCTGCCACGGCGGCTGTTGACGCCGGCTCCAAGGTCATCGTCTTTGAAAAGGACAAGAACTACGGCGGCGCCGCGGTCATCAACGGCGGCATCATGGCCTTGCAGGGCGGCACCAAGTGGCAGCGCGAGCACAACATCGAAGACACGCCGCAGCGCCTCTACGCTCACCTCACCGATCCGCAGAACCCGGAATACAAGCGCAACGTGCCGGCGCTCGTGAAGAAGTACTCCGAATACTGCGGCCCGACGCAGGAATGGCTTGAAGCCCACGGCGTGAAGTTCCTGCCGTCAGCGACCGCTCCCGGCAAGTTCGACAGCCAGCACCATGAGTTTTACCTGCACGTCTACACGGACGATCCGGGCGACGGCCATCGCAAGCCCCAGCCTTCGGGCGGCTTCATGGGCGGCCGCGGCGTCATGATGCCCTTGAAGGCCTACTGCGAAAAGAAGGGCGTGAAGCTTCTGATGGAGCACAAGGTCACCGACGTCTACAAGAACGCCGCTGGCCGCGTGATCGGCGTGCGCGTTGAAGCCGGCAAGAAAGTGTTCAACGTTCGCGCCCGCCAGGGCGTCGTCATCGCTGGCGGCAACTTCAAGAGCAACGTGCCGATGCGCCGCTATGTCGATCCTCGCTACGCCAACCCGAACATCCCCGCAACGGGCTTCCCGCACTACGAAGCCGACGGCTCAGCGATCATCGCGGGCTTGAAGGCGGGCGCCATGTTCGAAGCCGGCCACGGCGAGGACACGCCCTACATGCGCCGCATGTTCGGCACGGCCACCTACGGCTTCCCGAAAGGCTCCTCCTACGGCCACCCCGGCATCGCCGTGAAGGGCCCGCGCTGGGCGGATGTGATCTTCACGAACAAGGAAGGCAAGCGCTTCGTGAAGGAAGAGGACAAGAAGGATCTGGGCGGCTTCACGTTCTATGACATCGCGCTCACGCAGCCCGACCTTGTCATGTGGACGATCTTTGACGAAAAGACCGCAAAGAAGAACCACTGGTCGATCGCCAAAGACGTGTGCCAGCCGGGCTACGCCTTCAAGGCCGACACCCTCGAAGAGCTCGCGAAGATCACGAACCAGCCCGAGCTGCCGGCTCAGGTGAAGCGCTACAACGGCTTCGTGGACGCCAAAAAGGATGACGAATTCGGCAAGCCCGAAGCGCTCCTCAAGACGAAGATCGAAAACGGCCCCTTCTACGCCGTGCGCCTCGTGGTGTTCCTGCACAACTGCCCGGGCGGCCTCTCCATCAATGAAAACTCGCAGGTGATCGACATCACCGGCCAAGTGATCGAAGGCCTCTACGCCGCAGGCGAAAGCTGCGGCGGCCTCTACGTGGGCAACGGCATGCCTCGCGGCATCATGCCGGGCCGCTGGGCGGGCGAGCACGCTGCCAAGCAAAAGCGCGCCTGATCGCCTTTGACTGACTTCGGGCGGCGTCCGGTTTTGAGCTCTCCACTGTTTCCCGGCCGCCGCCCTTTTCATCCCTTTCTTGGAGACCCCGTCATGAAGTTTCTCACCGCTGCGGCCTTCGCGATTTCGGCCGCTCTCGTCGCTGCCACCGCCGGCGCCGCTACGATGACCAAGGAGATGTGCCTCGGCTGCCACGGTCCCTTTGACAAGCTCAAAGCGAAGAACGTGCAGGTTGAAGCCGATCCGAAGCCTGTCAATCCCCACACTTACATTCCGCACAACGGCAAGGGCGACATGGATCAGATCTGGGAGTGCACGATGTGCCACACGCCGCACGCAATGCCGCCCAAGAAAGATCCGAACCGCGAGCCTGCCAACGTCGAAGCCTGCTACCAGTGCCATCATCAGTACAATTTCAAGCGTTGTGATGAGTGCCACGGAGGCAAATAGACCGATGACCGGAGCGGCAACGGAAGGAGTGCTTGTTCGGCTCGTGGATGACGACGCCGACTTCTTGGAAGGCCTCGCATTCGTTCTTGAAGCGAAGGGCTGGACTGTTGCCGCCTATCAGGATCCTCTGGCTTTCCTCAAGGCCGACCGCCCGAGCATGCCGGGCTGCCTCATTCTCGACATCCGCATGCCAGGCATGTCAGGCATCGAGCTGCAAGCCGAGATGAAAGCCCGCGGCATCGATCTGCCGATCATTATTCTCACGGGGCACGCCGACGTCGATTCCGCCGTCAAGACGCTCAAGATGGGCGCCGCCGACTTTCTGCAAAAACCCGTCAATTCCGCCGATCTTTTTGAAGCCGTGGAAAATGCGGTGCAGCTGAGCCGCGTCCGCCGGCAGGGCGGTCTGGACAAGACCTCGCTCATTGACGTGATCTCGCGGTTTTCCGCGCGAGAAAAAGCCGTGACTCGCCTTTTGAGGGACGGACTCGTCAACAGCGCCATCGCTGAGCGCCTCGGTCTCACCGCCAAAACCGTGCAGAACTATCGCAACACGGTCTACGGCAAGCTGCGGGTGCACAACACCGACGAACTGCTGCAAGTGCTCGCGCAGGTCGAATCCACCCATCTGAGCGAACTGCTCGCCGGGTGACGTCATGCGGCGCCTCCTTCTCACGCTCCTTATCGCCATCGCCGCCGCGACGGAAGCGTCCGCAGGTCCTGACGCCGTCTCCGCCGCCTCAGCGCAACTGGCCCGCGAAGGCCGCCCCTTTCGCATCGGCCTCATCGCGCTTTCTGACGTTGAGCGCGTGGAGTTTCTCACCGCCCGCACAATTGAGCACCTCAAGGCCGCCTCTCCCGTTCCCATCAAGATTCAAACCTTCTCAAGCCGGGAGCTGGAAAGAGCCGTGCGCGAAAAGCGTGTGGACGCTTTCATCGCTAGCTCCGGGTTCTACTGGCGCATGATTCCCTACGGCGCCCGCGACATTGCGACGATTATCTCGCCGAACCGCCCGGATCCGAACCATTCGAGCGCCATCACCTTCCTCACCGCAAGCCGCAACCCCGCCATCCACACGCTGGAGGATCTGCGGGGCGCGCGCCTTTCCGCAAGCTATCCAACAGCCTTCATGGGCTATCGCATCGGCCTCGCGGAAATCGCCGCCGAAGGCTACGATCCGGACAACTTTTTTTCATCCGTGACGTTCACGCAATCGCCGGAAATCGACGCCATCGCCAACAAAGTGCTCACAGGCGAAGCCGACGCCGCCTTCGTGCAGTCCTGCTGGCTGGAAACCCAGCCTGAATCAGTCCGAAACCAGTTTCGCGTCATTGCGCCGCACGAAGACCCGGGTTATCCGTGCCTGCACTCCACGCACGCCTACCCCAACGTCACCGTGGCGGTGCTTCAGGGCGCGGCGCCCGGAGCCGCCCGCGAAATAGCGCGGCTCCTGCTCAACATGCCGCCTGACATCAAAGGCGAGCGCTGGGGGCTTGCCACCGACTTCCAATCCGTGGACCGCGTCTACAAGCTCTTGAAGCTCGAGCACTATGCGTACCTTCGCGAATGGAGCGTGAAGCGCTGGATCGACGCCCATCAACACTGGATCGCCGCAGGGCTCTTCTGCCTGGCGCTTCTCATCGCGCACAGCTTCGTCGTATCGATGCTCGTGCGGCGCCGCACGGCGGAGCTCGCGAAAGCCGTGGCGGAAAAAGAGGCCGCCCGCGAGCGTCTGGCTGTCTTGAATGACCGCATGGAGCGCGTTCGCAAGGCGAACCTCGTAAGCCAGCTCTCCAACATGATCGCCCATGAGCTTGCGCAGCCCTTGGGCGCCGCCCGCTCGTTCTGCGACGGCCTGAAGCTGCTCGTGGAAAACCACATGCTTTCGCCCGAAAAACTGCAAAAGAGCCTCTCAGGACTTGACCGCGGCCTCACCCGCATCCAGCGCATCGTGGAGAAGGTGCGCAGCTACAGCAAGGGCCGCGTCAACCGCGACTGCCGCCTGTGGCTCGCCGACGTCGTCACGACCGCCAGGGACAGTCTCTCCCGGCTCGTAACGGAAGGCGTGCCGATTGAAATGGATGTCCCCTCCACAATCGCCGTCTGCGGCGACCAGCTCGAAGCGGAGCTCCTTTTCAACAACCTCCTCGGCAACGCCGCCGCTGCCGCGAAAAAGTCAGAAAAACCCTTCGTACGAGTCACGGCAACGTCTGACGGCCCTCGCACCGAGGTCGTCATTGAAAATTCCGGACGGCGAATGACAGATGAAGACATCGCGCAGCTCACGGTGCCCTTCATCTCCTCCTCGGGCACGGGACTGGGGCTCGGCGTCCCGATCTCGATGTCGCTCGCAGAAGCATGCGGCGGCCGGCTGCGGTTTGAGCAACGCGCCGAAGGCGGCCTCCGGGCGATCGTAACGCTGCGCACGGGTTGAGCCTGTTTCTATTTTTTCGCCCGAACGGCAACTCCTCCAGCAAACCCCGAAAAGGCGCCTTGCGCCATCGCATTTAGTATTACAATGCAATTAAATTTCTTTTCTTTTGAAGTCTATAATGGACGCTGGCTTCGCTTCTTGATGGGAAGCCTTTGAAACCACTTCTTCGTCCGGAAATTTGCTCCGACATGTCCGACACCGCCATCCTCAAAACCATGCCTTGCGGCAAAGCCAATTTTTCAGTCATTCGCGAGCGCGGCATGGCCTTCGTCGACAAGACGCGCTTCATTGAAACGCTGGAAAACTGCGGTTCGGATTATCCCTTCATCGTCAGACCTCGCCGGTTCGGCAAATCGCTTACGGTGAGCATGCTGACGGCTTACTACGACGAAGCGGCCGCATCCCAGTTTGAAAAAGCTTTCGCCGACACGTACATCGGCAGCCATAAAACTGCACTTGCCAGTTCATTCCGGGTGCTTCACTTCGATTTTTCCGGACTGGCTTCTTCTGCCAAAATCGCAGAGGATTTCCTGAACCGAGTCCGTGACAGCCTCGTAGAATATTTCGCCAAGTATCCGCATCCGCGGCAGTCTGAAATTCTCAACCGCTCATTCAACACGGCCGCGTCTCTCATCAGCAGCTTTTTCGCACTGCTCGCCGTTGAGTATTTCCAAAAAATTTACGTCATCATTGACGAGTACGACCAGTTCGCCAATGAGATCCTTTCGAAGAACTTGTCCCTGTTTCAGTCCATCACGTCTGCCCAGGGCTTTCTGAAGGACTTCTACACCTGCCTCAAATCCGCCACCAACAAAGCCGTCGCCCGAGTCTTCATCACCGGCGTAACCTCCATTTCGCTGGACTCAATGACATCCGGCTTCAACATTGCCAGCAACTTGACGATTGACCCAGCCTTCGCGAGCTATGTCGGATTTACGGAAGCGGAGCTTCGCGAGTTCATTCCTCAAGTGCTGGATGTCTCTCGTTGCGGGATGTCGATCGATGAGATTCTTCACCGCATGCAGGAATGGTACAACGGCTATCGCTTCAGCCCCTTCTGTCATGACACGGTCTTCAATTCATCCCTGTGCTTGTACTACTTGAACAGCCTGCAGCGCACTGGACGTGAACCGCTGTCGCTCCTTGACTCGAATCTCGGTCAAAACCTTGAAAAGATCGAAGGCATTCTCCGTCTAGGCGACCCGGATTTCGTTCGGCAAACCGTATCGCAGGCGTTGCGCCGGGAGCCCATTGCATTTTCAGGGAGCCTCAAGGAGCTCAACTTGAATGAGCAGGCGACACTCGATGAAGAGTCGCTGCTGTCGGCCATGTTCTACCTCGGCTACTTGACATACGCTCAAGAGGACGCTTTTTCGCTTGTCATTCCGAACCGCGCCATCCGCATCCAGTTCTTTGAGTACTTTTTGAAGCATGCCTTGGGCATCGGCGCCTTCGGACTCGTCGCCAATGATTATGTCAAGGCGCTGGCCTCTCTGGTTGCCGGCGATCCCGCGCCGCTCTTCCAAGTAGCCTGCGATCGCCGCCTGCGCTCCAGCGGCGTGCATGACTACGCACAGCTCGACGAATCCTCCATCAAGACATTGATCACGGGCGCATTCAATCTGACCGACGCCTACGAACTCTTCACAGAACTGGAAGTGCGCGGCAAGGATTCCGGTTTCATCGACATCGTCGCCTTGCCCGCCCCAAACAGTCCGGCAAAAACCGCCTACCTCATTGAGTTGAAGTATCTGCCGATCGGAAAAGCGACAGACAAAGCCATCGAGCAAGCGGTAAAAAGAGCTCGCGAGCAGGTAGACGTGTATGCCAACGGAGTCAACATCTGCCAGCTTCCCAATCTCAAGCGCCTCATTGCCGTCTTTGCGGGCTTGAAGCTCGTTCGCTTCCTTATTTCCTGACCGAAGCGTCGGCAGCAAAATCCTCTACAACCAGTCGGTCGAGCTTGGTTCCAACGTACACAGCGGCCACGCATTTCAGATGCGGGAGGCACCGGATGTTTTCACACTTCGCATAGCGTCTGGCCTGATTCAAGGCAATCGCCAATTCCCGCTCCGGCAAGGCGCCATCGGCCTTTGCCTGCTTTTTCGTCAGGTGCTTGAACTCCACCAAAAACGTGTTCTTGACCTCCGATCCCTGAGACGGCCTGATCAGCAGGTCAATCCGACCGCCTTCGGGGCCTGCCGCCTGAGCCTCGCGAACAACGCTGACGTCCTCGTCAAAAATCAGCGACGCCTGAATCAGCGTCTGGAAATCACTCTCTGACAAATGAAGACCTGCCGCAGGATCGCTCTGCGAAGAAAATCGGTCGCTCACAGACTGAAAGAGCGGCCGCGGATCGCCCTGCTTCAGTGACAGGTAGGCCTCGCCCATTTGTTTTGCCAAATACCGGCCGGATGCACCGCTAAATGCCAGTATGTTTTGCAGGTAATACTCAAAGAACTGGATGGCCACTGCCCGATTGGGCACCACCAGCTTGTACGGATCATCCTCAGCAAAAGTGAGGTACCCCATGTAAAACATGGCGGAGAGAATGCCGTCCGCCTCGAGCTTTCCGTTCTGATTCAGGTTAAGAATCTGCAGTTCGCCGCAGGAGAAATCGATGGCCTCATTGCGCAAGGCCTGGGTGACAACGGACTGGACGAAGTCCCGATCGCCGAGGTCCAGAATTCCACGGATTTTTTGCAAATCCTGTGCAAACGAAGGATCTAGCAAGTTGATCGGCTCAACGTTTTCATCACGAATGTAGCCAAGGTAGTAAAGGCACATCGATGCATTGAAAACCGACTCATCAGCTCGGGCGCTGAAGCGATAGCCGTTGTACCAAACCTTCATGCGGGCCACGACTTCGTCCATCGTGTGGCCGTACTTCTTCAAGTCGACAATCTGAGGCACCAGCTGCCGCAGCTCCTTTTCCGTGAACCCAAACAAGGCGGCGTAAGCCGAGCGAGTCGTGCAGTTCGTGGCTATGGAAAAGCCCGACGTCATGGAATCCAAGGAGATGGAGGTCACGCCAGTCACAAAAATGCGTGACACAGGCCCCGCATCGGTGGCCGCGCTTTTCAGCTTGGTATAGAAATTCTTGAAAAAGCCATCGATGGAAGTGATGGTTTTGAACTTTTCTATTTCACGGGACAATACGGCATTGGTCAGATGATCGTACTCATCAATGATGATGAAAAGCTTCTGGCGATATTCCGAGCCAAGAATGGAGAAGAACGTTTCGATCAGGGCGCCTGCGCTCGAAAAGCTCCCATTCAGTATCTTGTCCTGCTCCGGATGAGGATAGACCTGAAAAAAAGTGCGCAAGGCATTCAACACCGTCAGTTGAAACTCTTCCTCAGCGTTGGCGGAATACAGGCCGGCAAAAGTGAACTGCAGCACGCAGAATTGGTTCGCTAGCGGCGTTTTATGGCTTCCGATGTAGGTGCCGCGAAAGTTCTTTTCAAAGTTTTCCGCCTCCGACTTGTCGTAATACGCTCTCAAAGTGTTGGTAAAGAGCGTCTTTCCAAAACGGCGAGGTCGAACAATGAAAGGAAAGTGCACGCCCGAATTCTCCAAGACTTCGATGAATCTCGTCTTGTCGACATAGGCAAAATCGTCAGAGCGAATGACCTCAAACCCCATGTTGCCATAAGGCACTTTTTTAAGCTTGACGGGGTTGTTCATATTATTTTCCTTTATTTACAGACGGAATTCATTCCTCTCAGGTCGGCTCATTATACCTGCGCTGTCTGCGCAACCGTCTTGTTTCAGAAGCCGAACCGCTCCAATGCCGCCCGTGTTTTGCGTTAGCATCCGCTCCGAATTTTTTTCTTCTTGCCGCTTATGCCGCCACAATCTCACTTCACCATGGCGCCCGCCAACGCGCCGCTCCCCAAAGGCCTGACGCCGGTTCACCCCCGCACCTGCGCCGCCGTTCCTATGGCGTTTTCAAGCGTTCAGGCGGGATTTCCTTCGCCTGCGGAAGGAGAGTCCGAAAAGGCTGTTGACTTCAACGAGCTCCTCGAAGGAACCCACCCGGCCACTTTCGTCATCCGCGCTCGCGGAGAATCCATGACGGAAGCCGGCATCAGCGACGGTGACCTGCTCGTAGTAGACCGCAGCCGCAGCCCTCGTGCCAACGACATTGTCGTCATGCAGATTAACAACGAGTTCACCGTAAAGCGCTTCATGGAAAAGCCAGACGGCACGCCGTTCCTTCACCCCGAGAGCAAGCTTCCCGACTTCAAGGACATATTCCCTTCGGAATTTGAGGAATGGATCTGCTTTGGCGTCGTCCGCCACATCATCAAGTCTCTCTGACGCCTACGACACTTCCAAAAGCTCATTCCACCGCGTCGTGTATCGCGGCGACATGTGCTCCCGCCGCATGGAGGCTTCTTCGGAGAGCTGCGTCGCCGCCGTCACCACGACATTCCTGCCAAATTTCTTCGCAATCCGATCGATAGCCGCCATCAAGCGCGCATGCCTCTCATCGTTTTCGGGAGCCGAGGCAAACAGATCCGGCTGCACGCCGCAGGAACGCTTTTCCAAGCGAAAGACAACGCCCGCCTTCTTGTACGCAAAGCCTTGAGCCGCCCCGATTTCCGCCGCCCGAGATTCGCCCTTCTTGAAGCCTCGGCGAAAAAGCCGAAGCACTTCACGCGTAAGGATCCCCAAATCGTCCGTCGGCGTCACAAGCGTCACAGTTTCATAAATCGTGTGTTGCGGCTGGGCCGGCTTGAAGTGATTTGTGAGCACAAAGACCGTTACGTCCGCTGCAACACTCTTTTCGCTTCGAAGCGCGTTCACAGCGTCCGCCGCGTGCTGCGCCAGCACCGCTTCAATCGCCTCCCTTCCCGTGCATTCCTCCGCAAAACTGCGGCTGCGGCACAGCTGCTCCCGAGGCTTTGCCTTCGGTTCGAACGGAATGCAGTCAATGCCTCGCAACTCGAGCTGGGTGCGCTCTGCCATCACGCCGAAACGGCGCCGGATGAGTCCCGTGTCTGCGTCCCGAAACTCTTTCGCGGTCATGATCCCCATCGCCTTCAGTGCCGCCGCCGTCTGCCGTCCGACGCCCCACACATCCGCCGCCGGCGTCACTGCAAGCGCCTTCGCCTGCCGCGCGAGCGCAAGGTCATTCCAATTGACCGTGCCTTTGAAAGCGGGATACTTCTTCGCGAAGTGATCCGCAAGCTTCGCCAGCGTCTTGGTGGGCCCAATGCCGGCGCACGTCGGAATCCCCACCCACTGCTTCACCCGCGCCCGGACGCGGTCGGCAAGAGCCGTCAAGTCCGGCACGCCCGTCACATCCGCAAAGCACTCATCGATGCTGTAGGGCTCGATGGCGGGCACCAGAGACGCAATTGTCTGCATCATGCGCCGGCTCATGTCGCCGTATAGACAGTAGTTGGAGCTAAAGACTGCAACATCGTTCGCTTCGAGCACCGCCTTCACTTTGAAAAGCGGAAGCCCTCGCTTCAGGCCCAGCGCTTTGGCTTCTTTCGTCAACGTCACAATGCAGCCGTCGTTGTTGCTGCACACGACAACCGGACGGTGCGCAAGATCAGGTCGGAACACTCGCTCGCAGCTCGCGTAAAACGAGTTTCCGTCAATGTGCAGATACATCGTCATCGACAGTCAGCCCATGTGCGCACGACGCCCCGCCAGCGTCGCCCCGCGGACTCGCAAAATTCAGAAATGTGCTCCAGGCACCAGCTTGCCAAAACCGGTGCCTGCCCGCCATGGCCTCCTGCGCCTTCATGCAGGCTGATGAGGCAAATCACCAACCGCAGAATTTTTTATTTTGTAGCCCCAGCGGCTGAAAGTCAACCGGAGTTTTACCCAGTTTCTGCGGATAAGTCGGTCTCAAGTCGTGTGGAACAACGTGGAACCGCTGAGATAGCAAAATTTGTTTTTCATGCTTAAAAAATAGGCACATATGGGATCCAACATCTCGAACGCTCCACCCTGCCGCAGAGAAATGCAGAGTCCGCGCCGGCACTCCGCGAGCAGGGAGATCACCGCCAGCATCACTACTTCGCGAATCACTGTTGTCGTTCCTGACAGCTCCCGACGACTAAAGTCGCGGGGTTCCGAGTTACTTCAGAGCTTC
>CAVJBF010000096.1:0-11127 GCA_963647785.1 Acutalibacteraceae bacterium | reverse complement strand
TGCGGAAGCGCAGGTCATACGGGGGTGTCTTGGAGGTATGTTCGGAGGCCATCTAGTAACCCTCAAATGTTAGGGGGTGCAATTGTAACACGAATGGGAATAATTAAGCGTAGATCGCATGCTCAGGTACGAAAAAAACGCCTTTCGGCGGCCCCCTCTCACAGGGGGTTAAAACGCGAGGTTTTCCTCTCTTAGAAAAGTATTACAAGCGGGGAATAAATTGGTGTTGGGTTAATAATCGCCGCTCGCGTCGCTTTAAGAAGAACAAAAGCTGGAAAGCAAGGCGCGGCCAGTCCCTTGGAGACAGAACCATGCAGCTCAAGCGCTTTACGGACCTCGGACTACGGGTCCTCTACTATTTGTCGGACAAGACCGACCGTCCCATTGCCATTGCGGAAATTGCCGACGCTCTGCAGTGGAGCCGCAACCATATCGTGAAGGTGGCGCGCTTCATGGTGCAGCAGGGATGGATCACCGCCGTGCGCGGACGCACCGGAGGGCTTATTCTCGCAAAGCCCGTGTCGGACTACCGCCTGGGCGACATCTGCCGGCGGATGGAGGGGGTGGAGTGCATGATCGACTGCCATGAGCCGCCCTGCCCCTTTGTGAACGCCTGCGGGCTGATACCTGCCTTGGCAAAGGCCCAGAAGGCGTTTTTTGACGAATTGAACCAGATGACGCTGGCTGACGCCGTCGCCAGTCCGGAAATGAAGGAGACGATCGTTCGGATCACGTCAGCGGCGGTTAAGCAGAATGCATGACAAGGATTGTCACGGTCATCCCCTACAATTCAATGATCGGTCGGCCGTGGCGCAGCGCGGCAGGCTCCCTTAATCCATCCAAAAAGGAATTGCGGCATGTTTGACACGAAGGAAACGGCCGCCGTCACCGACGGCGAAGTCTGGGGATTCATTGCGAAGGAGATGGCGCGCCAGGAGGCGCACATCGAGATGATCGCGAGTGAAAACTACGCGTCCCCGGCCGTGATGTCTGCGCAGGGCAGCCAGCTCACCAACAAATATGCCGAAGGCTATCCCGGCAAGCGCTACTACGGCGGCTGCCAGTACGTGGACGAGGTGGAGAGAATCGCGATCGAGCGCGCGAAGAAGCTCTTTTGCGAGCCCGCGGGCGTCGAGATGGCCGTGAACGTGCAGCCCCACTCGGGTGCGCAGGCCAATATGGCGGTCTTCATGGCGTTTCTCGAGCCGGGCGACACCTTCATGGGCATGAGCCTTGCCGACGGCGGCCACTTGAGCCACGGCATGAAGATCAACTTCTCCGGAAAGTACTTCAACTGCGTTTCCTACGGCTTGAACGAAGCCGAGGCGATTGACTACGACGAAGTGGAGCGCCTTGCGAAGGAACACCATCCGAAGCTCATTGTCGCGGGCGCCTCGGCTTATTCCTTGAAGATTGACTTCAAGCGCTTTGCCGACATTGCGCACTCGGTGGGCGCTCTCTTGATGGTGGACATGGCGCACTACGCGGGGCTTGTCGCGGCGGGCGTCTATCCCACGCCGTTCGGCCACGCCGACATCGTCACCACGACGACGCACAAGAGTCTGCGCGGTCCTCGCGGCGGCATCATCTTCGTGCGTCCGGACTTGGAAAAGAAGATGAATTCCGCGGTGTTCCCCGGCGTGCAGGGCGGCCCCCTCATGCATGTGGTGGCGGCGAAGGCCGTGGCGCTTGGCGAAGCGCTGAAGCCTGAATTCAAGGCTTACGGCGAACAGGTGCTCAAGAACGCCCGGGCGCTTGCGGATGAATTGACCAAGCGCGGCCTGCGCATCGTCTCAGGCGGCACGGAAAGCCATGTGATGCTCGTGGACCTGCGCCCGAAGCACATTACGGGGAAGGCGGCGGAGGCCCTTCTGGGCGCCGCGCACATCACCGTGAACAAGAACGCCATTCACAACGATCCCGAAAAGCCCTTTGTGACATCGGGCATCCGGCTGGGAACGCCTGCCATGACGACCCGCGGCTTTACGGAAGCGGAAGTGCGCCAGACTGCCAACCTCATTGCAGACCTTCTCGACGCCCCGGAAGACGCGGCGGTGCTCGCGCGCGTCACGAAGGAAGTTGAGGCGCTCACCGCGAAGTTCCCGGTCTACGGGACTCGTGCGTAGTCGTCTGCTGACGCTGGGTTAAAAAAACGCCGTTTCGGGGGAGTCCCGAACGGCGTTTTTGCTGGTGGTTGCGAGAAGTCAGGCGGCGTTCGTGCGCTTTAAAAGCGCTGCCAGCATCAAAATGCCCAACAGCAGGAGGACGAGCAGCCCCGTCACCGTGCCGAAGATGGCGCCGTAGCGCCAGTGGTGCGCAATGAAGCCGAAGGCGGGCGGGCAGAGCAGAAGTCCCGTGTAGCCCAGAATGGACACAACGGACGAAGCCTGCGCCGCCGTGACGCCCGGAAGGCGGCCTGCAAGGCTGTAGATCATGGGGGCGACGGGGCCGATGCCAAGCCCGGCGAGCGCCACGCCCGCAAGCGCCGCAGCGGGCTCGTGGCTGGTGACGATCAAGAGAAAACCGGCGATTCCGAGCGCAACGCCCGAGCATAAAAGGGGCACGAGCGGGATGCGGCGCCGGAGGCTGTCGGACAAGAGGCGGCTTGCGAGCGCGCAGAAGGTGAAAGCGGCGTAAACCGCGGCAGCCGTGCCTTCGGAAGCCCCTTTTTCGTTCAAAAGCAGCAGTCCGCCCCAGTCGCCGCAGGAGCCTTCGGCTTCAAAGGCGAGAAAGGCGAGGAGTCCGCAGACGATGAGGGGAAGCGACCGGCGGGACTTTTCCTTCGCGGCGGATAAAGGCCGCGCCTCGTCGGGCTGCACGTAGCCGATGGCCCAGACGATGACGGGCGTCATGACGAGAGCTGGCACGAGGTAGTTCACTGCAATGCCAAAGCCCAGGGACGCAAAAGAGGCACCCAGGATCGATCCCAGGCCGCCGCCCACGCAGTAGCCCGCGTGAAAGAATCCCATGACGGGTTTGGCCTGTCGCTTTTCGAACGCGATTCCCTGCGCGTTCATCGCGACGTCAGTGAGACCGATGCAAAGGCCGATGGCGGCGGAGAGTCCAAAGAGCGGTGCAAGATTTGTCGCGAAGGCGGCGAGCGCGAGACCCGCAAATTGGCTTATGAGCGCCGGCAGCAGCACGACTCGGGCGCCAAATCGCTGCAAAAGCTTTCTCGCGGCGAGGAGTCCGATGACGGATCCCGCGCCAAACGTGAGCAGCATGAGGCCGATGTCGCCCTCCGTGGCGCCCGTTTGCGCCTTGAGTGCGGGAAGGCGCGAGGTGAAGAGTCCGTACAGAAGCCCCGGCACGATGAAGTAGACGAGGAGGGCGAGCTTCGTTTTGAAGAAGGTGTTTTTCATGGCGCGAGGACGACAGCCGTCCGGAGGTTGGAAGAAATCGGCCGGCACTCTAAAGTGTGGGGCAACCCCAGAGTCAAGCGCAAAAAAGGAGGCGTCATGCCGCGGCTTATGAAAAACGGTGAATTCGCAGCGTTCTGTCGCACCACGAAGGACACGCTGATCCACTACGATCGCGAGGGGCTCGTGAAGCCCGCGCGGGTGACGGAGGCGGGCTACCGGCTCTATCGGCCCGAGCAGTTCTTTCTCATGTCCATGGTGGCGCTGCTGCAGCAGGCGGACATGCCGCTCTCGGCCATTCGGGGGATTCTCAAGGCGCCCGCGGCGGAGACGGTGCTCACGACCGTCAAGGAGCGGCAAAAGGCTCTGCAAGCGAAGATCGCGAAGCTGCTGGCGGCTGAGGCGCTCTTGTCAGCTCTCATCGAAGAAGCGGAGCGCGTGCTCGCGATGCCCGAAGGAAAGCTGGTCGTCACACGCCGACCGGCGCGCCGCGTGCGCGTCTTCTCCTGGCCGGCTTCGGAAGACTGGACGGATTTGATGTCGGCGGAAGCCTACGCCGCGTGCATGGACTGGGACGCTGCGCATTCAACGGCGGTGGTGCCGCCGTCGGGATGCATCATTCCGGCGGGATGCGTCAAAAAGGGACTGCTCGTGCCGCAAGCCGTGTACACGCGGGAGAACGGCGCCGTGGCAAAAGTTGCTGGAGCGCCGCGAATAAGGCGGCTTGCGGCGGGGCGCTGGGCCATGATGCGCAAACGCCTTTCAGCGCTCGAGGCCCGGGGCGCCGTGGAGGCGTTTCTTGCGAGGCTGTCGCAGGCGGGGCATGAAGGCATCGGGGACCTTTATCTTGAGGACGAAGTCAACTACTTGTTCCCAGGCCAGGATCCAGAGCGCTTTGAACTCGTCATCGGTCAGCGCGTTCGGTGAAAAACAGAGCGGCCTTGCCTCGCCGCGGCCGTTCGCCTCTACAATCACGGCTTGTGACGAGGCGCCGGCAGGCGGCGCCCGCGCTCGTTAAGAAGGACACTCCGCCATGCGCTGCCCCTTTTGCAAGGCTCAAGATTCGGCCGTCGTTGACTCCCGCGCGAGCGGCGACGGCTTTTCCATCCGGCGCCGCCGCCAGTGTGCGGCGTGCGGCAAGCGCTTTACGACGTTTGAACGGGCGGAGCTCAATCTGCCAGTGGTCGTAAAGCGCAATGGGGAGCGACGCGACTATGACCGCGATCGCCTGAGGGCGTCGATGAAGCTTGCGTTGAGAAAGCGCCCGGTGTCATCGGACGCGATCGAAGGGGCGATCGACTCCATTGAGCTGAAGCTCATGACGACGGGCGAAAAGGAAGTGGCGAGCTCGCGGATTGGAGACTTTGTTCTCGCCGAATTGAAGAAGTTGGACAGCGTCGCCTACGTGCGCTTTGCTAGCGTGTATTTCAACATTGAAAACCCCGAAGGCTTCAAGAGCCTCGTGCGGGATCTGGAAGAGACGAAGCGCCATGGCTGAAACAATCGAATCGGCGGACGAACATTGGATGCGCGAAGCCCTGCGGGCTTCCGAAGGCGCGCGCCTCATTGCGCCCCCCAACCCCGCAGTGGGCTGCGTCATCGTGAAGGACGGGCGCGAAATCGCCCGCGGCTTCACGCAGGCGCCGGGGAGCGCTCATGCGGAGATTCAGGCATTGAACGCGGCGGCGGCCGCGGGTGAAAGCGTTGTCGGTGCCACGGTTTACGTGACTTTGGAGCCTTGCTCGCACTACGGCAGAACGCCGCCTTGCGCCCTGCGCCTTGTGAAGGAAAAAGTGGGGCGGGTTGTCGCGGCGGTGACGGACCCCAACCCCCTCGTGGCGGGAAAAGGGCTCGCGATCCTTCGGGACGCGGGGATTGAGGTGGTGTCGGGCGTCTGCGAAGCGGAGGCCGTGGAATCCAACATCGGCTTTCTGACGCGCATGAAGCGAGGCACCCCTTGGGTGAGGATGAAGCTTGCGGCAAGTCTCGACGGCCGCACGGCCTTGGAAAACGGCGCGAGCCGTTGGATCACGGGGGAGGCAAGCCGCGAGGACGGGCGTCGGCTGCGAGCCTGTTCGCAGGGCATTTTGACGGGCGTAGGCACGGTGAAGGCGGACGATCCGCAGATGAACGTGCGGCTGCCGGGCGACTGGAAGGATCCGCCGAAATTCGTGTGCGACGCGAAGGCCTCGATGCCGCCCGCGTCAAGAATCCTCCTGGGGGCGCCCTGCACGGTGTACGTGGGGCGGGAAGCCCCGCAGGAAAAGCGCGACGCGCTGCGCGAGAAGGGCGCCGACGTCGTGGAAGTGCCCGAAATTGAAGCGGGGCGCCTTGACATGGCGGCCGTTTTAAAGGACATCGGCCGGCGCGAGGTGAACGTGCTGCACGTCGAGGCCGGGGCGAGGCTTTCCGGAGACCTCATCCGCCGGGGGCTGGTGGACGAGCTGGTGCTCTACGCCTCCCCCTGCTTCATGGGGCACGGGAAAAAGCTGGCGGAGCTCCCGCACTTTGACGCGATGAGCGAAGTGCTGCGCTGGGACATTCGCGACGTCGGCCGCACCGGGGGTGACCTGCGGCTTGTTCTTCGGCCCAAACTCGGGTAGCCTCCCGTTCGTTTCAATTTCAACCTTAAAAGAGGTGAGTGGCATGTTTACCGGAATCATTCAGGCCGTGGGCAAGGTGCGCGAGCCCGAAAAGCTCGGGGACGGCGTGCGTCTTACGATCGTGACGCCCAAGGAATTCCATCTCGAAGAGGTGAAGGTGGGCGACTCCATCGCCTGCAACGGCGCCTGCATGACGGTGACCGGGATCGAAGGGGATTCCTTTCACATTGACGTGAGCGCGGAAAGCCTCTCGAAAACCGTGGGCTTGAACACCTTCGGCTTTGTGAATCTTGAAAAGGCGATGCGCCTTGGGGACCGCGTGGACGGGCACCTCGTGAGCGGCCACGTGGACGGCGTGGGACAGGTGGAAGTGATGGAGCCCGTGGCAGAAAGCTGGCGGCTCGTGATTCTGGCGCCGAAGAAATTGTCGCCCTATCTCGCCTACAAGGGCAGCGTCACCGTGAACGGCGTGTCGCTCACGGTGAATTCGGTGGAAGACACGGCGGCGGGCTCTCGCATCACGATCAACCTCATTCCGCATACGGTGGAGGTGACGACTTTGAAGAACTTGAAGCCGCAGGACGGCGTCAATCTTGAGATCGACACCATCGCGCGCTATGTGGAGCGCATGATGGCGCTGCGCGAGGATTCGGACGACCTCTTCTAGCAATCGCTGATATTTTTGGCGGCGGAAGACGGTGCTTTCTTCCGCTAAACTCAAGCCGTACGTTCACATGGATTTGAGGGCCGGCCTCTTCGGACGCCGGCTTTTTCTTATGCTTTTCTTTCGATTTTTTGGAACGGTGGCGCTGGGGGCGGCGATGCTGCCCGCGGCGCAGGCGGCCCTCACGTTTGATGACGCCCGGGCGCTTTATCGCGAGCGCAGCGCACTATTGAAGGCGGACGCGGCGGAAGTGTCGCGCGCCCGCGCGGCTGCCGACGCGGCGAAGGCGCTCTCCGGCCCCAAGGTGGACTTGGTGGGGATGTACGTGAAAGGCCAGAAGGACGTTGAGGTGGACGTTCCTTCGGGCCTCAGAAGGGCCGCCAGCGGCGCCGCGCAGCATCTGGGGCTTGCGGTGTCGGTGCCGTCTTCGATCAGTCACAACTATGACTTTTCCGGCCCTCGCGCAGCGCTGCAGGGCACGTGGGCGCTTTATACGGGCGGCAGGATCAGCGCCAAGCAAAACGCCTTGGAAGACGAAGTGCGCGTCGCGCAGGCCGAGCAGGCGGGGCGGTTTGAATCCAAAGACGCCGAATTGGCGCAGCGCTACTGGGGCGTGCAGCTTGCGCGCAGCGTGGCGGACTTGAGAAAGTCGCGACTCGCGGACGAAGAGGCGCAGGTCGAGAAGGCAAAGCGCTTTGAAAAGCAGGGCCTGGTGTCGGGCTTGGAGCGCCTGTCCGTGGAGGTGTCGCGCGACGCGGCGCGGCGCGAGGCGGCCGCGGCGGAAACAAACGCGCACGTGGCGGAGGCGGAGCTCATGCACGAACTGCGCGAGGCGACGCTCCCCGAGCTGGCGACGCCGCTTTTTGTGCTCACCGGGGACTTGGGAACGCTCTCGGCGTGGCAGAAGAAGGCGCGCGTGAATTCGCCTCTTTTAAGAAAGACGGACGCGCAGATTGAAGCCGCCGCCGAGGGCGTTAGGGCCGCCAAGGGGGCGTTTCATCCGCAGGTCTTTGCGTTCGGGATGAAGAACCTTGTGAAGCACTACCTGACGCCCGTTGAGCCCGACTGGATGGCTGGCGTCGGCGTGAAGTTCACGCTCTGGGACACGCAGGATCGAATGAGCGGCGTCGCGGCTGCGAAGGCGCAGGCCGCAAGAGCTGCGGCGGCGCGGGAAGAGACGGACAATCAGCTGATGAGCGCGGTGGAGACGGCTTTTTTGCGCACGACGGAAGCCCGGGACGAATACGACCTCACGGCTTCCACCGTGGCGCTGGCAGCGGAAAACCTGCGGCTTCGAGAAAAGAGCTTTGGGGAAGGGCTTTCCACGGCGCTTGACGTGCGGGAGGCGAGGACGCAGCTCACGGGGGCGCAGATTGCGCAGCGCGCCGCCGCCTACAAGTTCGTGGCGGCCTGGGCGATGCTGCATGCGTCCTGCGGGGCGATGGCGGATTTTTCGGCGTCGCTGGGACGCGCCGACCTGGTGGCCGTGAAATAAGGAAGTGAAGATGCCGCCACTTTCCGAGCGCGTCGTGCGGGCGCCTGGTGTCTCGTGATTCTTGCGGGGGCCGCCGCGCAGGCGGGCGCCGTGACGGCGGACGTGCTGCTGGCGTGCATCGAGATGGCGCTGCTTGCGGCCTTTTATCTCGCAGCGGCTCTGATGCGCTTTGACGTGTTGGGGAGGACGGGCGAGACGATCTGACGAAAGGTGACCGGCACGTCTTCTGGGCGCGTTGTTTCAAATCGCTGTTTCTTCGATGCGGCAGTGATGGTGGTTTGTTTTGGCGTCGAAGGTGATGCCGGCGATCAGCACTTTTCCTCGATAGCGGTGGCGTTCGAGTACTTCGGCGTACTGGCGGGCCTTGATCTGGTTCACCGCAGCTTCTGCTGACCGATCCTTTTTCAATTCAAGAATGAGCGCTGGCTTTTCGGATCCTGCCACGGGCAGAAAGAGCATGTCCTCATAGCCGCGGCCCGCGCCGATTTCTTCAAATCGAACGTAGTGATCGACGGCGGATAGGTAGGCCATGGCGATGACCGCCTTCAGCGCCTGTTCGTTGGCGTAGAAGTGCGGCGACGTTTGAGCCAGATGCACTTGGGCGAGATATTGCGCCACGCGATCCTCGTTTTTCGCAAGCGTCGCTGCCAGAATGGCGTCCGAGAGCTGCACGGCCTTCACAAGCTCCGTGCGGCGGCCGTTTTTGAAAGAGCGCACGAACTCCTCGCGGATTTCCTCGTTGGGAATGTAGACCTCGGAAGCCGCCGCGTCGTAAGCGAGGTAGCCCAGATGAATGAGAAGCGTGAGCACCTTGTCTCGCGTGTCAACCGACGTCAGGTCATTGGCAAAGGAGCCGACGTCCACGCGGCAGCGCTGGCCGCCCAGCATGGCAACGACGCTGTCCTTGAGTCCCTCCACGTTGAGGTCAAGGTAGGCCTGCAGCTGCTCGAAATATTCCGTCTGGTTCCAGTAGCCGACAAATTCCTTTGAGAGTGCGGCCTCCAGCACGGAATTCGGGTTGTAGACGTGCCCGACGCGCTTGAACTGATAGCCGTCATACCAGCGCTGCATCGCAGCAAAGTCCGCGCCTTGCTTTTCGCAGATCGTCCGAACCTCCTCCGTTGTGAAGCCGACGTATTCCGAAAGCTCCCGCGGATTGACCATGGTGAATTCGGTGAAGTCCGTGAGCGCTGATGATGTGCCGTACTTCTTGATGGGCAGGATGCCGGTCATGTAGACGCCGCACAGGCAGCGTGAAATCTGGGCGTCCTTGAACAAGTCGCGCAGGAAGTTGATGTACTGCTTCTGAATGTCGGCCTCCTGCTTGGCTTCTCGAAAGAGCATGTCCCATTCGTCGATGATGACGTAGAAGGTTTCGCCGGTGGCGTCATTGATGGCGCACAGCATGTCGGCGATCGTTTCGATGCCGGAGGCGTCGACTGCGGGGAATTCGTGCTGGAGTTCGCGGATGAGACGGGACTGAAGCAGCGAGAGCGCCTGCGCCGGACCGTTGACTACAAAGTGGGTCATGTCCCAATAGATGACATTGCACTGGTTGAGGTATTTGTCATACGGCATTGGGGTGCTCGAGAACTTCGTTTCGGTTGTTTTGGCGATCTTCAGCCGTTCAAAGAGACGCCGCGACTGTGCGCCTTTGGAATAGAAGGCGGAGAGCATCTGAGCGGCGAAGGTTTTGCCGAACCGGCGGGGACGCGTGAAGCAGACAAAGCGCCGCGACGTGTTCATCGTCGCATTGGTGTAGGCGATGAGCTCCGTCTTGTCCACGTAATTGCCGTCGGCGAGCACGTATTCAAAACCAACGCTCGGCGGATTGATGTAGCGGCCCATGTTGTGCTCCCAATAACTTCCGGATGGATTTTAGCGGAGCGAATCGGCTTTCTTTTTTGGGCGAGGCGGGGGATTCTTGATAGTTCGAAAGGAGCATGCATGGCCATGTCTATTGTGCATTTGTTGCTATGATGCTTTGTGAGATTTGTTTGTATTTCCATGAAATGCAGACTATGGCGACGAATGACTTTTGAGATGCCGGAAGGAATGGATGATGGAGAAATGTTAACTTCTCAAAAAATTTGATCTCGAACCTTGGATGAGCAACTATCGTCCCAAAAATGTCATCAATTCACGGAGTGTCTTCCGGCTTTTTTTGAACGCGGCGTAGATCTCCTTCGCCTCCAACAGTTCTTGCTCCTTCTGTAGTTTCAACAGTTCCTTGCAGAGCTGGTTGTAGCGAGATTTTGACTGTTCCATCTCAGATTTCGTCTTCTGAATCTTCGTATTCAGCGTCTTCATCGATTTCTGTCTCGGCATCGTCTTCTCCTAAGTTTTCGTTATGTTCCTTCGCTTTATCGACCTTAGCAAGTGTTTCGGAAATAATTGCAGCCTCAGCTAGAACGTCATCAACACTGAGCCCAAAAGAGCTCAGAATGATTTTTTGGTTTCGAGTGATGTCACGGTCTAATCGGTACTGGCCATTATTTCGTCGAACCATTTCTATTTTGTCTAGTTCTCTTATGGCTGCTGGTACAGTCATGAAATTTTTCTTAACATTTAATCGCAACATCTCATCCTTGAGCAGGTTGTACATGCGATTTCGAATGATCAGAGAGACAAATTCAATCCAGGTCTTTGTAGACAACGATTCTTGAGACTGAACACGCAGGCTTCTAGAACCAAGGAACGTTTTATCTGCTCGGAATAGTTTTTCTGAGGAATCTCGTCCTTTGTAGAGAAAATAAGCATCAGAAGCGTTAATATTTTCCGAAGAAATAATGCAAAAATAGCCGCACATCTGCAATTCTTTCTTGATAACGTCCGACTTTTCAGCAAAAGAAATAAGTTGATCGTTCTCGTCAAGTTTAATATCAAAATAATGTGAAAGTAATCCGCTAATTGATATTACACGACCAATTGATTCTTTCAGTGCAGCTTCGAGAGCATCCACAGTCTGTTCCAAACGCCGGCGTTCACTGGAAGCTTTCTCCGGTT
>CAVJBF010000095.1:0-11169 GCA_963647785.1 Acutalibacteraceae bacterium | reverse complement strand
GGACGATCGTCCGTCAAGGAGAGCCGGAGTCAGACCGACGAAAGTCGGCATCCGGCGTTTGATCCAAGAATCCTCTGCCTTTAGGCTGGGGAGTACGTCAATGAATTTTGCAACCGTCGATTTTATGGCGGCGCAGACGTCGGCGGACGGACGGTCGCCGGCGCTGGAGTGGATTGATTCCGGAGCTCAGGCTGTGGAGCGGGAGGATGGAAGCATTGCGAGCCCTCGGCAGGCGGCGGTGACGCAGGAGATATTGGCGGAACTTCGGGCGCAGGGCGTCAAGGCGTGCGACATTGGCGTCATTGCGCCCTACCGTGCGCACGCCCGTCGCATCGGAGATCTTGCCGACACCGTGCATCGCTTTCAGGGACGCGAGAAGGCGGTGGTGATTTTCAACACGGTGGTGAACCGTCCATCGGGCTTCACGGATGATCCGCGGCTCATCAACGTCGCCGTGTCGCGGGCTCGGTCGTGTTTCATTCTGGTGGCGCCCGCGTGTGCGGCTGAAGGCGACACGAACGTCGCAGCGCTCATTCGCTACATAAGGCATCTTGATCCCGAAAAGCGGTGGCTCACAGCGTCTTCGGTGCGTTCCGTCTTTGATGTGCTTTACGCCGGGGGGGCAGTGGCAGAGCGACGTCGTCATGCGAAAGAGTCGCCTGCCGAGGTGCTCTTTCGCGTGATGCTGGTGGAGGTGCTGCGTCAAGGCTTTTCGGACTGGCGCTTTGTGCAGGAGTACCCGCTGCGACTCGTGCCGCGATCACTTGTTGGATTTCCTAAGGAGGCAGTGCGCTACATGCAAAATGGAGCGAGGCTCGATTTTCTTGTTTACGACGCCTTGGACAATGAGCCGTTGGCGGCCTTCGAAGTGGACGGTGTGGCCTTTCATCGATCGGGCACGCGTCAGGCGGCGCGAGACCGGCTCATGGACGCGGTGCTTTCTGCCGTGGGACTGCCGTTTATGCGGTTTGCGACGGACAGCGCTGCCGGCGGCGAAGCAGTGACGCTCGCGGCTTTTCTCTCTGACGTGCGGCGACGGCGCTGCGCAGGCAAGGGGGACGCCTCCAACGAGGCGCAGGCCGTCAGTCGTGCGGCGGCAGGAGTTCTTCCAGGGCGGCGATGACGCGCTTCGCGTCCAGTGGCTTCGTGAGATGCTCGTTCATCCCGGCTGCCCGGCTTTGCTCCATGTCGTCCATGAAGGCGTTGGCGGTCATGGCGATGATGGGGATAGTGGCGGCGTCAGGGCGAGGCAGGGCGCGAATGGCGCGCGCCGCTTCCAGGCCGTTCATGACGGGCATCATGATGTCCATCAGGATGGCATCAAATTCTCCTGGGGCTGAGGCCGCAAAGCGATCAACGGCAATTTGGCCGTTGGCGGCCGTCGTGATGTTGACGCCCGCTTCCGTCAGCATGAACTCGGCGATTTCGAGGTTGAGGAGATTGTCTTCGACGAGCAGGACGCTGGCGCCTTTGACGCCTTGGGCGTGAGGGCTGCGGGGCTTCTTTTCAGGGGAGGCGTCCAGCGCGAAGGGGATCGTGATGGTGAAGGTGGTGCCGACGCCCGGCTGACTTTCCAGTCGGATCGTGCCCTTCATCAGGTGCACGAGCTCCTTCACGATCGAGAGGCCGAGCCCTGTGCCAGCGTACTGCGTGCCGCCCGTCCGTGTCTCTTGAGAAAATGGTTCGAATGCCTGCTTTTGGAACGCTTCGCTCATGCCGATGCCGGTGTCGCGGCAGATGAATTCAAACGTCGCGGCGCCGTCGCTGGAGCTGACTTCGCGCGTCGTGATGCGGACGTCGTGCCCTGAGGGCGTGTATTTCACGGCGTTTCCAGCGATGTTTAGCAGGATCTGCTTCAAGTGAGTCGCGCTTCCTACGAGACGGCGGTGCGTGATGTCATAGGACGACGCATAGGCGACGCCGCGTTCCACGGACTGCATTTGTATGACGGAGCCAACTTCCTTCAGAACATCGTCGAGCTGAAAGGGCTTTTGTTCGAGAACGAGCGTCCCGCTTTCGAGCTTGTTCATGTCAAGCACGTTGTTCACAAGCGACAAGAGAAAGCCCGAGGCTTGCTCAATCTTCTGCCGGCACTCCGCCTGCCTGGCGAGGTCCTCCGGGTAGTGCGATGCGATTTCCAACATGCCGCGAATGCCGTTGATGGGCGTGCGGATGTCATGGCTCATGCGTCTCAGAAAGTCGGTTTTGGCGACGTCGGCGCGACGAGCGCGGTCCAGGGCGCAGGCGAGCTCCTTTTCTCGTGCGTCACGCTCGGCGATGAACGCCGTGACGTCGGAAATGAAGCCCTGCAGGATGGGCTTCTTGGCGGTTTCAACGAAGATCGTGGCGTCGGTGACCCAGTGCCAGCCGTCGCGTCCGAGAAGCCGGTAGAGGATGTCCTGATGCACCGTGCCTTTGGGGGAGCGGGAAATCTGGTTCACGTATTCCACGGTGAGCGGAATGTCGTCGGGATGGATGAGGTTGACGAACTTGTTGTCAAACCGTGTGCGGATTTCGTCGCGCGTCCAGCCGAGGATGTCGAGAAAACGGTCGCTCAAATAGAGAAATTCGTAGCCTTCTGTCGTCGGGTCGCACCGGTGATAGCCGCCGGGCATGGTGTCGAGCATCACGGTGGAGAAGAGGTTCTCGGCCTCAAGCTCCCGCTGCTGTGCGAGGAAGTCGCTCATGTCGCTGCAGCGGCTGATGATTGCAAGCCGTCCGTCGTCCGTGCGGATCACCTTGCCTTGATCCACCGTCCAGAACCAGGTGCCGTCGCGGCGGGGCATGCGGTAGGCGGTCTGGTAGACGAGGCCCTCGTAGAGGTCGGGACCGAGGTCCTTCAAGACCTGCGCCATGTCTTCTGGGTGAATGGTGCGGGACACCTTGCCGTCGATGCCCTGAACGAGCTCGTCCACCGACGCGTAGCCGAGCATCTTTGCCATTTGCTCATTGGCAAAGAAAAACGGAAAGTCCGGTTCGCAGTAGCCGCCTAAAAGGCCTGCTTTGTCATGTTCGGTAATGAATTTGGCGGCGATGGTTCTGGCGTTTTTCTCTGAGAGGCGGCTCTGGGACATGTCGGACTCCTTTTGAAAAAAAGTCTAGCCGATTTTCGCTTGAATTTCGAAGGGATTCTGCCTAGGGGGAACCGTCAAGACGCCCGGCGGACGCCGGATTTCTCAGGGGTGGGGAGCCCCAGCCGGCGGTACCAGAACCGCCATTGGTTTGCAATGGAGCGAAAGGCGTTCTTCTGCACGATCGCCATCAGCTCGCGAATGACAGGGTCTTCGGCACAGGCTGTGCGACAGTAGACGTAGTAGCTCCAGGGAGCGCGATGCCAGCCGGGGAGCACCGGAACCACAGCGCCCGCAGCGATTGCTTCGGAAACGTACCCGATGTGAAGGTCGGCGCCGATGCCTTCGCCCGCGAGCATTCGGTCGCGACATGCGGCGGCGTCGCCGTAGAAGAGGTTCACGTTGTCGCCAAGGTAGAACGTTTCGCCGCTGATTGATTCAAGGCGGTTGGAAAAGAAGAGGTTGTCGTGGTTTCTCAAGAGAACGCGATGCTTCGGGTTCTCGAGGTCTTTAATGGATTGCGGCGTGCCGTGGCGCTTCAGGTAGGCTGGGGTCGCCATGAGAAAGTTGTAGCTTTCCTCCACATGCAGGGCAAAGAGTTCTGGGAGCTGCATGAGATAGCCGCCCATCGAAATGTCGGTCTTGCCCGCAAGGAGCATCGGAATGCCGCTGTCGGCGGAAAGCTCGATGCGAACGTCAGGGTGAGAGTCCTCGAACTGCTGCAGGGCCGACAAGACGCCAGCCTTGTCCATGTTGACGGGAAGACTCAGGCGCACGGTGCGCACAGAGGCGGGGGCGGCTTCGGCGTGGATGGCGGCGGTGATGCGGTCGATGTCGCGGGAGGCTCGCGCGATGCGAGAAGCGCAGGCGGCGTAGCGCTTCAGGTTTTCCGTCGCGCCTGCGGGACGCGTTGTGCGATCCAGCAGTGACACCCCCAGAAGCTTTTCCAAGGCGGTCATCCGGCGCGAGGCGTCGGAGAGCTCCATGCCTTCGGCGAGGGTAGCCTTGGCGAGGCTTCCGTGTTGCAGAAATGCATGCGCCAGCGCCCAGGTCTTGAGACTTTCCGATCGGCTCACGATGATCTCCTTGATTGTCGATTTGACAAGTTTAAGTTATCAAAAGTCCATTTTCAACGGTCCGTGCCGTTTCTAGACTCGCTCTCCATTGAAGCCTCCCTTGCGACCTCCGACGAGCAAGCGGCAGGCTTCATTTCAACGATCCTTTTGGGAGAGAGAAAATGAAGGAAGAAAAAACGGGCTTTGCCCTTCTCACGGATGCTGCGGCGACGCACGGCACGGGCTATGCGCTCGCAGAGCGCAAGGCCAGAAAGCTCGAAGGGCTGCTGCCGCCGGTGCCTGCGTCAATTGAAGACGAGGCGCAGTGCGTGCTGGAAGTGCTGCGCACCTTCAAGGAGAACTACCACAAGGCGCTCTACCTGCAGTCCATCCACGCTTCCAACGAAACGCTTTTCTTTTACCTCCTTGTGCATCACGTGGCGGAAGTGCTTCCGATCGCCTACACGCCGGCGGTTGCTGAGATCTGCCTCAACTACAGCCACTGCTGGCGCTTTCCGAAGGGCATGTTCCTTTCGATTGAAGACAAGGGGCGCATTGGTGAAATTCTGGAAAATGCGCCGCAGAAGGACGTGGACATGATTGTCATCACGGACGGCGAGCGCATTCTGGGGCTGGGCGACCTCGGCATCAACGGCATGGCGATTCCTGCGGGGAAATTGGGCCTCTATACCGCTTTCGCGGGCGTTGATCCGGCAAAGACTCTGCCCATTACGCTCGATGTGGGAACGAATCGAGAGCGCTATCTGAACGATCCTCACTACTTGGGACACAAGCATCCCCGCATTCGCGGCGAAGCGTACGACGCCTTTGTGGAGGAGGTGTTTGTGGAGCTGCACAAGAAGTGGCCGCACTGCGTCATCCAGTTCGAGGACTTCGGCAACTGCAACGCCTTCCGGCTGCTCGACCGCTACATGCCGCGCTACTGCTGCTTCTCAGACGACATTCAGGGCACGGGCTCCATCGTCGTGGCGGGCTTCATCACCGCGGCGCGCGTGAAGAAGACGAAGCTCTCCGACGAGCGCGTCCTCTTCTTTGGCGCGGGCGAAGCCGGCACGGGCGCCGCCGAGCAGCTCGTGAACGCCATGGTGAAGGAAGGCTCGAGTGTGGACGAGGCGAGAAGCCGAATGTTCCTCTTTGACATCGATGGTCTCGTCACTGTGCATCGGGCCCAAATTGCTGATTCACACAAGCCCTTTGTGAAGGACATGGCGGAAGACCGCGACTTCCTTTCCTGCATTCGCAAGATTCGTCCGACGGCGATTGTGGGACTCTCTACGGTGGGCGGCGCCTTCAATGAGGCGGTGCTCCGCGAAATGGCGAAAATCAACGAACATCCGATCGTCTTTGCGCTCTCCAACCCCAACAGCAAGTCGGAGTGCTCTGCGGAGGAGGCTTACCGTTATACCGACGGCCGCGCGCTTTTTGCTTCCGGCTCCCCCTTTGCCGAAGTGGATTTCGGCGGCCGGCACTTCGTGCCGCGGCAGGGCAACAACGCCTACATCTATCCGCCGATCGGCCTGGCGGGCCTGCTCGGACGTTGCCGCACGATCGAAAGCGACTACCTTCTGATCGCGTCGGAAACCGTCGCTTCGATGGTGACGGACGCTGATCTGGCGCAGGGCTCGCTCTATCCCCCGTTTGACATCGTGCGAGACATCGTGAAGGCCGTGACGGTGAACATCCTCAAGCGCGCCTTTGAGACGGGGAACGCCCAGATCGAGCGACCGGCTGACCTCGAGAAGTTCGTGGCGGACTCCATGTACGACCCGCACTACTAAAAGACGAGCGGCGGGCGGCCTTGCAGCGCCGCCCGCGAATTTCCCCGCAGTCCGGGCGCTTCTGGCGGTGCGCGCCGGGAGGGGGCCGGGCTGCCAACGAAGGAGAGTAGAAAATGAAAGAAATGCGATGGCAAAGTCTCTGGCGCTGGCTTGTTCCCGGCCTGCTCCTTTTGGGCGTCTGGCTTTCGCCCTGTCCTGCTGGGCTTGATCCCAAGGCCTGGCACATGTTTGCGATCTTCGTGGCGATGATCGCGGGCATTCTCACGTCGCCGCTGCCCTCGGGGGCGCTCCTCTTTCTCGCGCTCGGGCTCGCGCTCTTTTCCGGAACCATCACCATCAAGGCGGCGCTTCTGGGCTTTTCTTCCGGCACCGTGTGGCTCATCTTCTGCGCCTACATTCTGTCTCTGGGCTTCATCAGCTCAGGGCTCGGACGCCGCGTGGCGTTTACGATGCTTGCGAAGTTCGGTGGCTCGTCGCTTGGCGTGGCGTACGCGCTTGGCATGGCAGACCTCCTGATGGCATCTGCCATGCCTTCCGTCACCGCACGCGGGGGCGGCATCATCATGCCGGTTGTGAAGTCAATCAACCTCGTGATGGACTCCGCGCCAGGCCCCAAGGGCAAGCGCATCGGCGACTTTCTCATGATGACCTGCTTTCAGTTCACGCCGATCACGGGCGCGATCTTTCTCACTGGCATGGCGGCAAGCTCCCTTTGTCCGACGCTTGCGCACGACAGCTTCGGCGTGGAGATCAACTGGGGCAACTGGTTTGCCGCAGCGTCCGTGCCGGGGTTCCTGTGCTTTCTCCTGATGCCCCTCTTGTCCTACCGGCTCTTGAATCCTGAATTGAAGAAAACGCCGGAAGCAAAGCGCATGGGCCGTGAAGAGCTCGTCCGAATGGGGCCCATGACGCGTCGCGAGAAGCTCATTGCGGTGGGGTTCGTGGCAGCCTTGGCGGGCTGGGGCACGAGCCTCGTGACAGGCATCAACGGCACGGCGGTTGGCATCGGTCTCATTGCGTTTCTCTTCGTGACGCATGCCGTGGAGTGGAAGGATGTCTTGAAGGATACCTCGACCTGGGACACCGTGATCTGGTTTGGCGCCATCATTTCACTCGCGACCGCGCTGGCGCAGCTGGGTTTCCTGAAGTGGATGAGTGCTGAGATCGCCGTTCTCTTCACCGGGATCGATCCCATGGTGACCTTTGTCGTCCTGGGCGCCGTCTATCTCTATCTGCACTACATGTTCGCGACCTGTGCAGCGCACGTCGTGGCCCTTTACGTGCCCTTCGTTTCGATTGTGATCGCAGCGGGGGCGCCGCCCCTCTTTGCCTCGCTCGTCTTCGGCATTCTCACAAACCTCATGTGGGGCCTGACGGAATACGGCAGCGGACCGGGGCCGCTTTACTTTGGACAGGGTTATTTCGAGCGGTCGAAGTTCTACAGCTTGAATTTCGTTCTCGTCACCTTCACCTTTGCAGTGACGATGGCAAGCGGCCTTGTCTGGTGGAAGGTGCTCGCGCTTTACTGATTCCTTGGAGACTTTGATCATGATGAAGACCTACGAATTTCCCTACGGGCGCGGCCGTCAGCAGGCGACATTGGACGAGAGCCTCGTCATTGCCGAACTCCACACGGCGGATCTGCCGCCCATGGATCCCGCGACGGTTCGAGCGAAGGTGCTGGAGACCATTCGTCATCCGATCGGCTGCCCGACCTTGGACGAAACGGTGAAGCCCGGCGACACCGCCGCCTTTATCTGCAACGATCTCACCCGCGTGGCGAACAGCTTTGACTTCATGCCGGTGTTTTTGGATGAAATGAACCGGCTCGGCGTCCCTGACGAAAACATGAGGATCGTCTTTGCGCTCGGGGCGCATCGCGACATGACAGCAGCCGAAATGGCGGAGGCCGTGGGCGAGGACGTCTTTCGGCGCGTGAAGTGCTTCAATAGTCAGGCGAAGCGAGCCGAGGAGTTTGAGTACGCAGGCGTCACGAGCCGCGGAACTCCGGTCCATGTGCACCGTGAGCTCTGCCACGTTGATCACGTTTTTCTCACGGGGACCGTCGTGCAGCACTACTTTGCGGGCTATGGCGGCGGTCGAAAGGCGGTGCTTCCGGGGTGCTCATCGCTTGAAACCATCACCGCCAATCACAAGCACATGATGGATCCTGCGTGCGGCCTCGGCATCACGACGGGGAACCCCTGCTACGAGGATCAGGTGGAGGGCGTGAAGCTCTTTGCGAAGGGGCGGCATCTTTTTCTCTTCAACGCGGTCTTGAACGCGAAGCACGAGTTTCTCGCGATGTTTGCGGGCGACTTTGTCAAGGCGCATCTCGCCTGTGCGGCGTTTGCGGACAAGGCCTACGGCTGCCCCATCCCAGAAAAGGCGGACTTGGTGATCGCTTCCTGCGGCGGGTATCCGAAAGACATCAACATCTATCAGATGCAAAAGACGATGGACAACGCGCGTTGCGCCGTGAAGGAAGGCGGCGTTGTGATCGTCGTCGCCCAGTGTCCCGAAGGCGCCGGAAATGACCTCCTCGTTGAAACGTTCCGGCGGCTGAAGACATTTGACGCCATTGAGTCCGAGCTTCGGGCGAATTTTCGGATGGGCGCGAACAAGGCCTTTGCCATTTCGCGCAACATGCAGCATGCGCGCTATCTGCTCGTCACGGACGCCGATCGCCAGCTCGCCAAGGACATGCTCTTTACGGAAGCCGTGAAGGCGCTGCCTGATGCGCTCGCGATCGCCGCGGCGTACCTTGGCGACAAGCCGCGGATGATCCTCATGCCGGAAGCGAGTCTTACGGTGCCGTTGCTGCGCTCGCCCGGCGCGGCGTAGTTTTGTTTCTGTTTCTTCCCTTGGGTGGCAAGCCTCGCGCTGCGGATCAAGTAAAGTCCGCAGCGCCTTTTTCTCTTCTTTTTGGATATGACGATGATTCATTCCTGGCCTAAACGATTTCGAACGCTGCCAACGCCCATGGCGGGGCTCGCTCTGGGCGTTGCGAGCCTTGCGTGGTGCGCTGACGGTGCGATCGGCGCGGGCGGCATTGTGCAAGCGGCGGGCGCTCTGACGGCGGCGGGGCTTCTTTTGATGCTCGCGGTGCGCGGCGTCTTTCACTTTGACACCATTGCGGCAGACCTGAAACACCCTGTGGCGGGATCCATCGTGCCCACGTTTGCCATGTGCCTCATGGTGATTTCGCGTTCGGTGGCGTATTTGTCCAGCACGGCGGGCGTGGCGCTGTGGCTTGCGGCCGTCGCGCTGCATCTCGCGGTGCTCGCGGTCTTCTTCTGGCACCGCATTCGCGGCAATGTCATGAAGGAGATGGTGCCAAGCTGGTTTGTGCCGCCTGTGGGCATTGTGGTGGCGGACGTGACGTTCCCGGGCGTGGAGTGGCTTCTGCCGCTGGCAAACAGCTGCCTTGCGTTTGGTCTCGCAAGCTACGCGGTGCTTCTCCCCCTGATGCTTTACCGGCTCTTTTTCGGGACGACGATTGCGGAGGGCGCACGGCCGACCCTTGCCATCATGGCGGCGCCGGCGAGTCTGTCGCTCGCGGGCTATCTCACCGTTGTGCGCGAGCCTGACTACCTTCTCTGCGCGGTGCTTCTGGGCATTGCGCTTTTGATGACGGTCGTCATCTACTTTGCGTTTTGGAATCTACTGCGGCTCAAGTTCTCGCCCGGCTATGCGGCCTTTACCTTCCCGATGGCAATTGGGGCGACGGCGCTTTTCAAGGCGTCGGACGCCGTGGCGCGTTTGGGAGCGGCAGATTATGCACAGACGTTGTGGCGGCTTGGGACGGCGGAGCTCGTGGTGGCGGCTGTTGTGATCGGGTATGTGGTTGCGCTTTACGCGAAGAACTTCAGGTCGTTTTTAGCGAAGGATGCTTAAGACCGGCTTGTTGTTTTACTTAGATAAAATCGACAATACATTGAACCGTTTTCGATGGAATTGTGGGTTGGCCATGAGAATTGAGGATTTGACGGAGCGCGGTGGAGCGAGGTCGCAGAGACGGCGTTTGAAGGGTTTGGCTAGCAAAACGAAAATCTTTCAAACTTGTTACGTGACTGGAGAACTACTGAATTTTATGATAACGTGCGGCACGTCCGATGTATGTCTTTGAAAGAAGACAATTCGGCAGAGTCGGCGCAGAGGTTGTTGAAGTGTACTGATGCTGTTTCTCGGCAGGGGAGGAAGGCAGCAATGCTGGAATCGATAGGTTCTTAGGAACTCGAGCTGGGAGCACGTCGTGCAACGGCAGCATTTGCGAGACAGTAAAAAGCGTGCCTTTAGAGACCGAACCATTGGTTTGGCTACCGTTGTGGCACATGACTTGGGGTGTCGAGCAATTGCCATCCTGAGAGCGAACGTGGCTCCTCCGACTCGTGATGGTAGATTTGGGAGCTTTCGAACTAACGGCAGAAGGCCAGATGGATCTTGTAGTTGCTGAGGTCTAGCTTCATACCTGCCACCCGAGTGAAATTGCCTGAAGAGCAAAGCGCTCCGCGTTCTCGGCTTCAAACTCTATCGTTGTGCCGCTGGCAAGCACCAGCGTGACATGGTTGCTGATCACTCTGCCGTTGCTACGACTGGGTCGACAGCGGCGAGTGCTGCTCGCATCTCCTGGGCGCTCAGGTGGTGAATAACCGCCGCTTCATTGCCAGCGGCAGTCATCGACGGCTTCTTGTTCGTCGTGACTTTCTTTTCGTAATCGGCCAAGTGATGCATCACGGTGGAGAAGCTGGGAAACATGCCGTAGCGCACGAATCGTTCAATGCGCGTTGACAAGAAATAGCGCTGTTTGGAAAGGCCTGATGCTGCCCAGTCTTCACAGAGGCTGGACCAGTCGATGCGGGGTTGCATGGTTGCTCCTCAAATTGGAGGCCATGCATTTTGCAGAGTGTTTAGAGGCGGGGGCGAGCCATAGGGAGCTTGCCAAAATTGACACCGATTTTCTACTGTGGAATTAGACAAGATTTAGGGATGATGCAGGGATGAAATATTAACCCAACACCAATTTATTCCCCGCTTGTAATACTTTTCTAAGAGAGGAAAACCTCGCGTTTTAACCCCCTGTGAGAGGGTGCCGGCGAAAGGCGTTTTTTTTCGTACCTGAGCATGCGATCTACACCTAATTATTCCCATTCGTGTTACAATTGCACCCACTAACATTTGAGGGTTAATAGATGGCCTCCGAACATACCTCCAAGACACCCCCGTATGACCTGCGCTTCCGCA
>CAVJBF010000094.1:0-11177 GCA_963647785.1 Acutalibacteraceae bacterium | reverse complement strand
GACCAGCTATTTTTAGAAGCAAAAACGGGGAATAAATTGGTGTAGGGTTAATATCGCATCAGCGTCAGCTGTTTTTCTGAGTTCTTTCGAAGAATCTATCGATTGGAAAGGACGCGTCTAAGACAACGGCCCGCCGAGAAGACTTCCTTCGGCGGGCCGCTTGATCTCTTTGTCAGGCGCTTACTTCGCGTTCTTGCCCCAGCTGTCGCGCAATCCGACGGCAAGATTGAAGACCGGTTTTTCCGCCGTGTGATCCGCGCGGTCCGTCACAAAGTAGCCGGTGCGCTCAAACTGAAAGCGCACGTCACGGGGCGCCGCTGCCGCTGCAGGCTCCACGAACCCATGAACCACCGTCTTGCTCTTCGGATTCAAGGCCGTGCGGTAGTCCTCCGCCGCATCAGGATCGGACTCGGCGAACAAGCGGTCATAAAGCCGGAGCTCCGCGGGCACGGCAGTCGCCGCATCGAGCCAGTGGATCGCCGCCTTCGTCTTCACAGAGTCGGCGCCCGCGCTCCCCGTCTTCGTTTCCGGAAGGTAGCGCGCATGGACGCACGTCACCTTGCCCGTCGCATCCTTTTCAAAGGACACGGGCACGATCACGTAGCCGTAGCGCAGGCGAACGGGCTTTGCCTCGCTGCCGTCCGCGGGAATTGTCAGGCGGCGGTAGCCCTTGGGCGGCACTTCCGCAAAGTCGTCCTCCTCGATCCAGATCTCGCGGCTCATGGTGAGCTCGCGCGTTCCCATCTCAGGCTTTTGCGGATGGTTCGGGGCCGTCAGCGTTTCGCTCGCGCCCTCGGGGTAGTTGTCAATCACAAGCTTCAGGGGGCGCACGACGCCGATGCGGCGCTCGGCCGCGGACTCGAGGTCCTCCCGAAGGCTCTGCTCCAAGACGCTGTAGTCGATCCAGCCGCCCGCGACGCGGGAGACGCCGCACTTTTCCACGAAATTGCGAATCGACGCCGGCGTATAGCCGCGACGGCGCAGGCCGACGAGGGTGGGCATGCGGGGGTCGTCCCAGCCGTCCACGAGCTTTTCGTTCACAAGCTGGATGAGCTTTCGCTTGCTCAGCACCACGTAGGTGAGGCAGAGGCGGTTGAATTCGTGCTGATGCGAAAGAAGGAAGAAATTCTTTCGCACCACCGCCGACAGCGCCGCCTGCAAAAGGGGCGTGAAGTTCTCTGCGTGCTGCGAGAGCAGCAGAAAGAACGTCTGTCCCGCCTGATCGGCGAGGTTTTCCGGTCCATCGGTCGTCTGCCACTGGTCAAAGACTTCGCGCATTGCGGCTTCAGGGGCGCTTTGCCCGAGTTTTGCCCGCGCATGGAAGGCGGCGCGCGCAAACGCGAGCGCCCGCTCGTCCCGCCCTTCGGCCATCGCGGCGACCGTCGCCTTCGCTTCTTCAAACTGCGGCGCGCGCAACACCGGCGCCACGCGCTCCAAGGCCCAGTCATAGAAGGCGCGCTGGTCTTCAAATTCAAGCGTGCAGATGGAGTGAGTAATGTTTTCAAGCGAATCCTCGATCGGATGCGCAAAGGTGTACATCGGATAGATGCACCACTTGCTCCCCGTCGCCTGATGCTCGGCAAAGCGGATGCGATAAATCGCCGGATCACGCAGATTCATGTTGGGCGAAGCCATGTCGATCTTCGCGCGCAGGACCATGGAGCCTTCGGGGTGCTTTCCAGCCTTCATCTCGCGGAAAATCCGGAGGTTCTCTTCGGGCGAGCGGCCTCGGAAGGGCGAATCCTTGCCGGGCTCCTTCAGGGTGCCGCGACTGGCGCGCATCTCGTCGGCGCTCTGCTCGTCCACGTACGCATAGCCCGTCTTGATCAGGTGCTCGGCAAATTCATACATCCAGTCAAAGTAGTTCGAAGCGTAGTAGAGATTCGTCTCCTTCTCGTGCTTCCAGTCAAAGCCGAGCCAGTTGACGCTCTCCATGATGCCGTCCACGTACTCCTGGTCTTCCTTCACGGGGTTCGTGTCGTCAAAGCGCATGTGGCAGTAGCCGCCAAACTCCTTGGCGAGACCGAAATTAAGGCAGATGCTCTTGGCGTGGCCGATGTGAAGGTAGCCGTTGGGCTCCGGCGGAAAGCGCGTGCGGATCTTCGCCACGTCTTCCACGCCTTCCGTCTCCTGCACGCCGTAGGGCGCGGGACGGCCGCACCACTTTCTGGGACGGTTGGCGTTCTCTGCGAGGTCCGTCTCAATGAGCGTGCGAATGAAATTCACGGGCTTGGCGGCTTCGGCCGCCTCCGTCGTCTTGATGTCAGTCATGATTCTTCTTTCACCGGCGCCGCCGTCAACCGAGACGACATTCCCCGCGCCGAAATTTTGTCTATGCGCTGGATTTTAGTCGGAACAAGGCGCCCTACGCGGCGTCTGCCACCCAATGGCCCGACTTGCCGCCGGCTTTTTCCAAGAGCCCGATGTCGCCGATCACCATGAAGCGGTCCACCGCCTTCAGCATGTCGTAGACCGTGAGGAGCCCCACCTCCACCGCCGTGAGGGCCTCCATCTCCACGCCGGTCTGGCCGCAGGTTTCACAAGCGGCGATGCAGCGCACGGAATGCGTCGCCTCTTCAAGCTCAAAATCCACCGCCACGTGCGTCAGCGCAATGGGGTGACACAAGGGGACGAGCTCCGCAGTTTTTTTGGAAGCCATGATGGCCGCGATGCGCGCCACGCCGATCACGTCGCCTTTTTTCGCCGTGCCGGCCTTGACAAGAGCAAACGTCTCGGGCTTCATGCGAATGCGCCCTGCGGCGCGCGCAAGACGCTTCGTTTCGGCCTTGGCGCCGACGTCCACCATGTGTGCATGCCCCGCGGCATCAAAATGCGTAAGCTCCGCCATCCTTGATCCTCTCTCTGTTTGCGCTCACGAAATCGTTCCGAAGTGTTGCCGCGACGGGGCGCGGACACTGCCGTCGCTATGATAGCGGCACGCCAACCCTGCCGCCCCCAAAAAGGGCGCCTTTTCACTCCATGCTTCTTACCCCCTTGAAGCGGTTCACGGCCTGCGCCACCGCCCTTTTCTTTCTCGCCGCCCAAGTGTGCGCGGCGCCCGCGGGCTCTGCGGCCGGAGGCGCCAAGCCCCTGCCGGACCTCAATCTGCCGAGTCTGGGCACGGTGGCGGGGGCGGATTTGTCGCTGCAGGACGAGCGCGACATCGGCGAAGCGCTCATGAAGGAAATCCGCGACGACAAGGACTACCTTGCCGACCCCGAGATCACGGACTACTTGAATCGCCTCGGCTGGCGGCTGGTCGCCGCCGGCTCCGTTCCGCCCTTTCACTTCTTTTTCTTTCCCCTGAGAGACCGCACGCTCAACGCCTTTGCAATGCCCGGCGGCTTCATCGCCGTGCACACGGGGCTTCTCTGCGCCGCGCAAACAGAAAGCGAGCTTGCGGGCGTCATGGGCCACGAAATCGGTCACGTCGCGCAGCGCCACATCGCCCGCATGATCAACGAAGGGAGCGATTCGCTCGCGATTACGCTGGGGTCAATCCTTCTGGCGGTGCTCGCTGCGAAGGCGGGCGGCAGCTCCGGCGGCGACGCCGCGGTCGCGATCGCCATGGGCACGCAAGGGGCCCTCTTGCAAAAGCAGCTGAAGTTTTCCCGCGATGCTGAGCGCGAGGCGGACCGCACGGGGTTTGCGCGTCTGGTGAACGCAGGCTTTGACCCCAAGGGCATGGAAGACTTCTTCGGGCGGCTCGCCAAAGAAAACCGCTACTACGAAAACGACGTGACGGCCTTCCTGTCCACTCACCCGCTTTCTTCGGAACGCATGAGCGACATGCAGAACCGCTCCCGGTCCGTGAAGCGCGCGGCAGTCGCTTCGAGCCTAGACTTCTACCTCGTGCGCGCCCGGGCCCGCGTCCTGCAGGAGACGACTTACGACGGGTGGCTCAAGCTCACCCGCCTCTTTCGCGAAGAAGCCGGCCGCTCGACAGGTCGGGAAAAAGCCGCGGCCAGCTACGGCCTCGCCGCCGCGCTCTCCCGAATGAACAAGCCCGCCGAGGCGCTCGCCGCCGTCCGCACCGCGCGCACGGCCGCCGGAACGTCCAGCATCATTTTGGAAAAGCTGGAGGCGGAGCTCTCCTACGCCGCCGCCCGCACCGCCGACGAAAAGAAAGCAGCCTTGAAGGTCGCCCGCACAATGAGCCGCAACTACCCCGACTCCGCCATGGCGGCGCAGACCTGCGCCGAACTGCTCTGGCAGGCAGGGGACAACGAGGGCGTCATCGCCTTTGTGCGGCAGCAGACGGCCTTGACAAAACGCGATCCCGACTACTACGCGCTTCTTGCTCGCAGCTATGAGGCGCTCGGCAAAAGGGCCGCCGCTTTCTCCGCCACAGGCGACATGTACGCTCTGGCGGGAAACCACCGCGCCGCGGTCTACCAGTTTGACCTCGCGCAAAAGGCCGACGATGGCGACTTTTACCTCATGAGCGAAATTGACGCCAAGCTGCGGGAGGAGCGCCGCAAGGCGCTCGACGAAAAGGAAGCCAAAAAGCGCTGATTTCCGGCCGTCGCCTGCGGCTTTCGAGCCATTTCTTTCTCAGCGATTTGTGCGAAAATTCCCGTCATCTTGAAGGAACGCCGTCCGCCGTCGGCGAAGCGTCCCTCTTGGTGTGCGGGAAAAATTCCCTCCGACACGCCTCATTTCCTTTTTTGACACCACGTCGGCTGCGGCGAAGAGCCTGCGGCCCCAAGCGCATCATGGCTATTGAAGACTATCTCACCATCGCTCCGGAAACCACTGACGTCATTGAAACCGACGCCGTCATCGTGGGCGCCGGCCCCGTCGGGCTCTTTCAGGTTTTTGAGCTGGGGCTTCTTGAAATCAAGGCGCACGTCGTCGACTCCTTGAAGAACGTCGGCGGCCAGTGCATGGAGCTTTACCCCACCAAGCCCATCTACGACATTCCGGCCGTCCCCGTCTACTCCTCCTACGACCTCACCGAAAACCTCTTGAAGCAGATTCACCCCTTTGGCGCACAGTTCCACTTGGGCGAAGAAGTGACGGTTGTCAAAAAGCGCGAAGACGGCCGCTTTGACGTTGAAACAGACAAGGGCACGAAGTTTCTCTGCAAGGTGGTGATCATCGCCGCGGGCGTCGGCAGCTTCCAGGCTCGCCCGCTGCGCGTGCCAGGCATCGAGAAGTTTGAAGGCACGCAGCTGCACTATCGCGTGCGCGATCCGAAGCTCTTTGAAGGCAAGAACATCGTCATTCTCGGGGGCGGCGACAGCGCTCTGGACTGGACGCTCAACCTCGTGGGCAAAGCCGAAAGCGTGGTGCTCGTGCACCGCCGCGACGGCTTCCGCGCCGCTGCAAGCTCGGTGGCGAAGATGAAGGAGCTCTGTGAAAACTGGGAGATGCAGTTTGAAGTGGGCCAGGTGACGGGCTTTGAAGAAAAAGACGGCAAGATGAAGGAAATCCGCGTCACGGGCGCCGACGGCGTGACGCGCCGCATGCCTTTGGATCACCTCCTTGTCTTCTTCGGCCTGCAGCCCAAGATCGGCCCCATCGCCGAATGGGGACTCGAGCTTGACCGCCGACAGATCGTGGTGGACACCGAGAAGTTTGAATCCTCCATCCCCGGCATCTTCGCCGTGGGCGACATCAACACTTATCCCGGCAAGAAGAAGCTCATTCTCTCGGGCTTTCACGAGTGCGCTCTCGCCGCGTTCGCCGCGAGCCGCTACGTCTTCCCCGAGAAGAAGGTCTTCCTGCAGTACACGACGACGAGCCCGAAGCTGCACAAGGTGCTCGGGGTTGAAACGCCGGATCTGGACGACTGACAACAATGGCCGCCTTTAGAAAAGCCGCCGTCTTCGCCAAGCCTCAGGGCGACATCAGCGGCCACTTGAGAAGTCTTCTCGCGCTCATTACGGAGGCGGGGGTCGAGCCCTGCCTCGACGAAATGGCGGCGCGCTACTTTCCAGAGGGCGCGCCCTTTCCGGTCTTGAGCGACAAGGCGCTGGGAGAAACCTGCGACGTGGCGCTCGTGATGGGCGGCGACGGCCGGATGCTCGGAGCCGCGCGCGCTCTTTGGCCGCACAACATTCCCATCATCGGCATCAACGCGGGGCGTCTCGGCTTCATCACCGACGTCACGGTGGAAGACATGGCGCGCCAGATCCCGCTGATGCTTTCGGGCCGCTTCATTCGCGACGAGCGGCGCTTTCTCTTCGGCCGCATCTACCGCGACGGCGAGATGGTGTTCTCGTCGCCCGCCGTAAATGACGTCACCGTGACGCACGGCCATGCGCTCGGCATGGTGCAGTACACCGTCTACGTGGACGGCCAGCAGATGTCGGCGCAGCGCGCTGACGGCGTTCTCGTGAGTTCGTCCACCGGGTCCACCGCCTATGCGATGGCCGCAGGCGGCCCCATCATGCACCCCGCGGTGCATTCGATGCTCCTTGTGCCCATTGCGCCCCACACGCTCTCCAACCGCCCGGTGGTGCTCTCGTCTGCGTCCGTGATCGACATTGAAATCAACGAGACGCGAAGCGCGCTGGCAAGCTTTGACGCCCAGACGTCCTTTGACGTTGCGGTGGGCGACGTGCTGCGCGTGTCGGTCGCGACCGAGTCCTTCACAATGCTGCATCCCGAGGGGTACAGCTACTTCGAGCTCTTGCGCCGCAAGCTGCGCTGGAACTATCTGCCGCAGGCCGAGCGTCCCATTCACATGCCTGAAGGCCGCGTGCTGCTTGAAGACTCCGATCCCTACCTGCCCTGATCTTCATTTCGAAAAAGACCTCATGCTGTCGCTTCTTTCGCTCAAAGACTTTGTCATTGTCCCGTCGCTCACCATAGAAGCGAAGACGGGGCTCACGTGCCTTACGGGCGAAACGGGCGCCGGCAAGTCGATTCTGATCGACGCCCTGCAGCTTGTTCTGGGCGCGCGAAGCGACACGGGCGTCATTCGAGAAGGCGCCGAGCGCACCGAAGTGACGGCGGAATTCACCGTGAACCCCAGAGCGCGCTCGTGGCTTGAGGCGGCCGGCCTTGACACCGAGGAGTCGCTGCTTTTGCGCCGCACGGTGGACGTGAAAGGCCGCAGCCGCTGCTGGGTGAACGGAACACCCGTTGCCGTAAGCCAGATGAAGGAACTGGGCGAACGGCTGATCGACATTCACGGCCAGCACGCGCATCAGTCGCTCTTAAAGCCCGCGCATCAGCTGCAGCTCGTGGACGGCTTTTCCGACTGCCGCGATGATCTCATCGCCGTGAAGCTCGCGTGGGATGCGTGGCAGAAGGTGGCGCAGCTATTAAAGCAGGCGACGGACGATGCCGAACGCCTGCAGGCCGAAAGCGAAAAGCTCTCCTGGATGAACGAGATCCTCACGGAGCTCGCTCCCACGCAAGGGGAATACGACAAGGTGAACGAAGAGCACAACGTGCTCTCCAACGCCGCAGACATCCTCACCAACGTGCGCGGCGCCGTTGAAAATCTCACGGACGGCGATGAAAACGCGAACGAACTCCTTTCCCGTGCGCAGGCAAAGCTTGAAGCCGCCTCGAAGTTCGACCCCGCCTACGCCGAGTTCGCAAAAACCTTGGGCGAAGCCTGCACGATCGTCGACGACTGCTCCCGCGACATTGACCGGCACCTGGATCACTGCGACCTCGATGAGTCGCGCTTTGCCGAAGTGGACGAACGGCTCAACGCCTACTGGCGCATCGCCCGCAAGTTCCATCGGGCGCCAGACGAACTCGACAAGCTTTGGGAAGACACCAAGGCAAGGCTCTCGGAAATCGAAGAAAGCGCCGATCTCGACGCCCTGCGTCTGCGGGATTCCGCCGCCAGGAAGGTTTACCTTGCGAAGGCGGCGCTTCTCACCGAAAAACGCCGTCAAGGGGCGGCCAAGCTCTCAGCCGCCGTCACCGCTGAAATGCAGACGCTCTCCATGGCGGGCGGCCGGCTTGAAATCGCGCTCCCGGCGTCCGACCCCTGGGCGGGCGGCGTTGAGCGCTGCGAATTTCTGGTGGCGGGCCACGCGGGCGCCACGCCGCGTCCCCTGACGAAGGTCGCCTCCGGCGGCGAGCTTGCCCGCATTTCTCTCGCGATTGCCGTCATCACGGCGCAGATCACGCCGGTGCCTACGCTCATCTTTGACGAGGTGGACAGCGGCATCGGCGGCGCCGTGGCCGAAGTGGTGGGAAAGCTCCTGCGGCGACTGGGCGACACCCGCCAGGTGCTCTGCGTCACGCATCTGCCGCAAGTGGCTGCGTGCGCGCACAATCAGTGGCAGGTTTCCAAAGCTACCGAAAACGGCATCACCACCTCACACTTGCGAGAGCTCAACGATCGGGAGCGCGTCGCTGAAATCGCCCGCATGGCGGGCGGCACCGTCATAACCGACGCCACCCTCAAAGCCGCTCAGGAAATGATCGACGCTGCGCACCGATAGCGAAAAAGCTCCGCACCCACAAAAGGCCGGAGCTTTTTTCTTGCTCAATCGAGCGCAATTACTTCGTCGAGAACCACTTCTTGTAGATCTTGTCGTAGGTGCCGTCGGCCTTCACTGCCTTCAAGGCGTCGTTGATGCGCTTGGCAAGTTCGGTGTTGCCCTTCTGGATCGCAAAGCCATAGTTCTCCGCCTGCAGCACGATCGGCACTTCCTTCAGCTTCAGGTTCTTCGCTTGCTTCTGCGAGAGGAAGTATTCGTTCACAGGCTTGTCGTTGATCATTGCGTAGCAACCCTTCTGGTTGATTTCCAGGAAGGCTTCCGCGGCGGAGTTGAAGGTGCGGATCTTGGTGCCCTTGAGCTTCTGCGAATAGAGGGCGCCCGAGGAGCCAATCTCCACGCAGAGCGTCTTCCCTTCGAGCGCCTTGACGCTCTTGATCTTCGCCGCGTTGTCGCGGTGCGTCATGATGGAAAGGCCGCTCTCGTAGTAAGGATCCGAGAAGTCAACCTTCGCCGCGCGCTCGGGCGTGATGGTGAGCGCCGAGACCGCCAGATCAATGGATCCTGAGACGAGCGCCGGAACGAGACCGTCAAGGCCCATGGAGTAGATATGGATGTCGAATCCCGCCTTCTTCGCAATGGCCTTGATGAGATCCATGTCGAAGCCGTCGTACTGGCCGGTCGCAGAATCCAAGAATTCGAAGGGGGGATAAACCGTTTCACTGCCTACGCGAAGCGTTTCGGCGGATGCGGCGGACGCAAGAAGAGCGGCGGCGCAGGCAGCTGCCGCCATTTTTTTGATGAACATAACCGGAGGTTCCTTTTCCTGATGTTGTAGTGGATTGTTTCGGTCCGAAGCGGCGGAATCAATACCCCGCCATCTCCGAGCAGGGAACCACTATAACGTCGGGCGCCTCGATTGCCCTCCGACAAAAACGGTAGGCGTCGCCCGGTCTTGCTAAAGAAAATGACCTTTCATCAGGATACAATGCACTTACCAACTAAATCCCTTGTGTATTGATATGGGTAAATTTTTGAATCCAACGGGCAGTGGTTTTGCAGACATCGTCAATGGGGGCGTTTATGTTGACAAGTCTGCCCTCATCGCCTACACCAACGGCGTCATGAACACGCCCAAGCGTCTCACCTGCTTTAGTCGTCCCCGGCGCTTCGGCAAGACTTTTGCTGCCCAAATGCTGGCGTCATACTATTCTCGAGGCGCTGATTCAAAATCAATTTTTGATCGATTATCCATCGCCAGCATCACAAGCTCCCCCTTTCAAGATCCTACGGTCAAATTTGTGCCGTATGAGACTTACCTGAACAAGCTCGACGTACTGTCAATAGACATGTCCTGGTACATGACCGATGCTTCGTCTCAAGATACGCTGCTCGATGCGTTGCGAACAGACATCATTGCCGACATACAAACTGACATACCAGAAACCATCGATTGCCCTACAAACTCTTTGGCTAATTTTCTGCTCAATGTCAGCACGGTTACTGGGAGGAAATTTTTCATCATCATTGATGAATGGGATGTCATCTTCCGCGAAGCAGAAAACAACACCTCGCTGCAGAAGAACTATTTGCTTTTGCTGCGCAGCCTTTTCAAGGGCCTTCAATCGCCAAAATTCGTCGCAGGCGCCTACTTGACCGGCATACTTCCCATTAAAAAGTACGGCACGCAATCAACTCTGACTGACTTTCGGGAATTCACAATGCTAAACCCCCGTGAGTTGGCCCCTTTCGTCGGTTTTACAGAAACAGAAGTCAGTGAGCTGTGTGACAAATATAAAGTCAATTTCCCTGCCATGAAACAGTGGTACGACGGCTATCAATTCGATCAGCTGACGCACGTCTACAACCCAAATTCTGTTTTGGAGGCCTTGGCATCTCGACGCTTTGATTCATACTGGCCACAAACAGGAACCTATTCATCATTGCAGCTCTATATAGAGCTCAATTTTGACGGTCTTAAAGAAGCCGTGCTTGACCTGCTTGGCGGGCATGCCTGTCGCATAGACACAGGTGGCTTTCAAAACGACATGACGTCAATAACGTCCCGAGATGATGTACTGACCCTTCTTGTTCATCTGGGCTATCTCGCCTATGACTATGAATCAAAGACCGTCACGATTCCTAATGAAGAAATTCGCTATGAATTCTTTTTGTCCTTGAAAAAAGGGAGCCGAAGTGAGCTCGTCAAAGCCATCTCACTCTCCGACGAAATGCTTGACGCAACTCTCAGAAAGGACGAGCATGCTGTCGCCCAATGCCTTGAGAAGGTGCACCTTGCTCAAACATCGCCCCGGCATTACAACGACGAACAAGCACTTCGCTCGGTCGTCATTCTGGCCTATCTCAGCAGCGTCGATCATTACACTCGCTTTGAGGAAATTGCGGGGGGCCGTGGATTCATTGATATCCTTTTCCTGCCCTCTCCGACTAGCAGCAAGCCGGCAATCTTGCTAGAGCTCAAAATGGGACGTTCTCCAGAATCGGCAATTCATCAAATCAAAGAAAAACAATACGTTGAAGCAGCAGAACGTTTCCGCTACTGCGGAAAACTCCTACTCGTCGGAATTAGCTACAACAGCAAAACGGGGCGTCACAGCTGTCGAATTCAAGAAACGATCGTTTGACGACCACCCGCCATCCCTCAGACCACCGACCTTCAAATCGGAGGTTTTTTCACGCCTGAAAAAACAAAACCCCCGAGACCATCGAGATCTCAGGGGTTCTGAAAGGGTGAGCCCGGCA
>CAVJBF010000093.1:0-11220 GCA_963647785.1 Acutalibacteraceae bacterium | reverse complement strand
CGTCACTAAGGCGGGGGTTTTGGGGTGTTGTTTTCCTACAAATCCACGATGAGCCGACAAGTTTGAAAGATTTTCGTTTTGCTAGCCAAACCCCTCGAAGGCGCGCCGCTCATGGTTCGACCGGCCTGAGCCTTACGACGCCGGCTTTCGCTGCAGCTTGTCACGAATGAGGATCGCAACGAAGTTCATGGCAAACACCAGAAGCACCAGCAGAAGCCCCGTGCTGTACTGCATCGGACGGGTCTTTTCGATTTCCGTGCCTGACGTCGCCAAGACATACATGTGGTAGGGAAGCGCCATCACGCTGCTGAAGACGGATTCGGGGAGCTTCGGCGTATAGAACACCGCCGCCGTGAACATCACAGCGCTCGTCTCGCCCGCGGCGCGCGCCACCGCAAGAATCGCCCCGGTGAGAATGCCGGGCAGCGCCGACGGAAGCACCACGCGGCCGATCGTCTGGCTCTTCGTCGCCCCCAGCGCGAGACTTGCCTCGCGCCACGCGCCCGGCACCTGCTTCAACGCCTCCTCCGTCGTGTTGATGATGACGGGAAGCGTCAGCACCGCCAGCGTCAGCACCCCCGACAAGAGGCTCACCTTGAAGCCCAGCGCCGTCACGAAGAACGCGAGCCCGAAAAGGCCGAACACGATGGAGGGAACGCCCGCGAGGTTCGCGACCGAGAGGCGCACAATGTCCTTCATCGTGCTCTCGCGGCTGTATTCGTTTAACCACACCGCGCACGCCACGCCAAAGGGAAGCGCAATCGCAATGGCGCCCGCCGCGAGCAGAAACGTCCCCACAAGACACGGGAAGACGCCGCCCTCGGTCATCATCTTTCGGGGCGAATCAAGCACGAAGTCCCAGTTCAAGGCGCCCGCGCCGTGAACCATGAGAAAGACGCATGCCGCCACGAGCGCCGCACAGTTGATGAAGGCCGCCGTTCTCAGGGCCGTGAACGCCAGCACCTGCGTCATGAAGCGGCGGGGCCGCGATTTTTCCTGCGCCCGGGCGCAGAGGCTTTTGACGGAACTCATGCGTTTCTCCTTACACCGCCGGCGTCTTGTAGCGCTGCGCCAGCTTGAACGCCACCGCATTGAAAATGAAGGTCATGATGAAAAGGGCAATCCCAGTGGCAAAAAGCGCGTGATAGTGCGGACTGCCAAAAGGCGCCTCCGCCATTTCGGCGGCGATGCTGGCAGGCATCGGGCGGATGGGATCAAAGATCGACTCCGGCACGATGGCGGCGCCGCCAGCGACCATCAGAACCACCATGGTTTCCCCCAAAGCGCGGCTCATGCCGAGAATCACCGCCGTCCCGATGCCCGACAAGGCGTAGGGCACGGTGACGAGCTTGATCGTCTCCCAGGGCGTCGCTCCCAGCGCTAGCGACGCGTCCTTCAAGGCGCGCGGCACGGCATGCAGCGCGTCTTCGGAGACGGAGCAGATCGTGGGCACCGCCATGAAGGCAAGCATCAAGGCGGCGTTAAAGAGGTTGAGCCCGGTGGCGATGCCAAGGGCGTTCTGCAACCACGGCGCCACGAGCACCATGCCGATGAAGCCGATCACGACGGACGGAAGCGCCGCCAGCAGCTCGATGAAGGGCTTCACGACGCGGCGCACGCCGGGACGGGCGACTTCGGACAAGTAGGCCGCGGTCGCGAGCCCCAGCGGTACGGCGATGAGGCTTGCGAGCACCGTCACCGCAAGCGACCCCGCAATGAGGGAGCCGATTTCAAAGTCGGGCGTCTCGCCCGCCGGGTACCACTCGGTGCCAAAGACAAACCGCAGAGGCGCCACCAGCCGAAAGACCGGGAGCCCTTCCTTGAAAAGGTAGAAGACGATGCCGGCGAGCACCGCCAGCGCCGTGAACGCCAGCACCGTAAGCGACGCCTTCACCGCTTCTTCGCGCAATGCTTTTTTCATCATGACAGCATTCAGCTAAAAAATCGGGAGCGATCGGACCGGACGACGCCCGTTCGCGCCGCCGGAGCCTGCCGATCGCTCCCGAAAGTCCTTCACCCGAACAGCGTTCGGACGTTATTCATTCACCGGCACGAAGCCCGTTTCCTTCACAAGCTTCTGGCCCTTTTTGGCGTCGAGCATGAAGTCCGTGAAGTGCTTCACGTCGCCCTGAGGCACGCCGTTCGTAAAGAAGTAGAGCTCGCGGGAAAGCGGCCAGCTCTTCGTTTTCGCCGCTTCCGCCGTTGCCGTCTTGCCGTCAATCGCAAGAGCCTTCGTCTGGCGGTCCACATAGCCGATGCCGATGTAGCCCACGGCGTTCACATTCTTGGAAACCGTCTGCACCACGGTGCCGTTGGACGTCTGCAGCAGGGCGCGCGGCGTGACGCGGGCCTTCTTCATCACAAGCTCCTCCCACGTTTCAAAGGTGCCCGAAGACGAGTCGCGGCTCACCACAACGATCGGCGCATTCTTGCCGCCCACTTCCTTCCAATTGCGGATCTTCCCTTCGTAGATCGCCTTCAACGTCGCCAGCGACACGTTCTTCACCGGATTGGCGTTGTTCACAATCGGCACGATCGCATCCACGGCGACCGCGGTGCGATAGGGCTCCACGCCGCGGCTCTTTGCAAGATCCACTTCACTTCCCTTGATGTCTCGAGAGCTCATCGCAATGTGCGTGAGGCCGTCCACCAGCGCCTTGATGCCGTTGCCCGAGCCGCCGCCCGAAAGCGAAATGTCCGCGGCGCCCTTTTCGTGCGAATAGCTTTCCACCGCCTTCTGCACAATGGGAAGCACGGTGGTGGAGCCGTTGATCACAAGCTCCGAGGCCATGGCGCCGATCGACGCCGCCGACATCACGATCGCTGCTGCGGCCGCGGCCGCCACTTTGTTCAACAACATGGAATTCTGTCCTTTCGAATGGATGACGCTTTAATTCGTTTCACCAAAGAAGCGGCCGTCATCCGCGTGCCTCTCTGTCTTGGGTCGAGGCCGCATGATGAACTCGGTTTGTGACGTTTTCGTATTGATTTTGTGACAGAAAAATGACGCTCTCGTCGTCACGAAACAGTCACAAAAGCGTCATGAAACGATCACAAAACAAGGATCTTTCTGTCACAAACGCCTCGTAGGATCATCGCTGACTTTTCCTTCGGGCAGGCACGCCCGCCTTTTTGCGAGCGCCCGGGCTTCAAGCCTCAGAGGGCGCCACTCTCATGACTGAAAACGATCCCAGCATCAAGATCCGCGCCGAGCACATCGACTTCTTCTACGGCAGCTCGCAGACGCTCTTTGACGTAAACCTCGCCTTCCGCGACAAGGAGGTGACGGCCCTCATCGGCCCTTCGGGCTGCGGCAAGTCCACCTTCTTGCGCACGCTCTCTCGCATGAACGAGCTCATTGCCGGCACAAGCCTCAAGGGCCGAATCACGCTCGATGACGAAGACGTCTACGCACCCGACTTTGACGTCGTGGCACTGCGACAGCGCGTGGGCATGGTCTTTCAGCGCCCGACGCCCTTTCCGAAGTCAATCTTTGAAAACGTGGCCTACGGCCTGCGCGTCGCGGGCGTCACGAACAAGTCGCTCATCCGCGACAAGGTGGTGGAAAGCTTGAAGCGCGCCGCACTCTGGGAAGAGGTGAAGAACCGTCTGGATGACAGCGCTCTGGGACTTTCAGGCGGCCAGCAGCAGCGCCTTTGCATTGCGCGGGCGCTCGCGGTGGAGCCCGAAGTCCTCCTGATGGACGAGCCCTGCTCGGCCTTGGACCCCATCGCAACGCAGCGCCTGGAAGACAGCATTCTCGAGCTGCGCGAGAGCCTCTGCATCATCATCGTCACGCACAACATGCAGCAGGCGGCGCGCGTTTCCGACAAGACGGCGTTCTTCTTCATGGGGCGCCTCATCGAATTTGACAAGACCGACACCATCTTCAATCACCCGGCCTTGGAAAAGACCCGGGACTACGTGAACGGCAACTTCGGCTAGGACCAGCTGCAGCGCTTCAAGACGCGGCCGCCCGGAAACGCTCTCTCCGGACGGCCGCGTCTTTTTTTCGGACTCAGCGCCCCGGCGTCGCCAGAAGACACGTCACGGAGAAAGGCGCCCGACGAAGGTCGCGATCGTCCGCAGAATCCGCCGCAATAGCAACACGTTACGGCGTTTCTGTCACCGCAGTACGATTATTTCCTTGTCGCCGCGCCATCGCCTCGCTCAAGCGGACGTTTTGTTGCAAACCTGTCGGTGCGGCAAGCGCGGCCTCGGTACAATGCCTCTTGAGACCAATTTCCTGCCGTTTCCAACGGATTTTCTATGCCGATTCACTTTTCAGCGGCCGGCGCCATCGAGCTCGGCCGTGAAGTCCTCCTGCGCGAAGCCGCCGCGGTGTCGGACCTCGCCAAGACGCTTGACAACGAACACTTTGCCCGCGCCGTTGAGCTTCTCCTCGGCTGCCGCGGCCGCGTCGTCGTAAGCGGCGTCGGCAAGTCGGGGCACATCGGTCGCAAGATCGCGGCGACGCTCGCCTCCACAGGCACGCCCGCCTTCTTCGTGCATGCCGCCGAAGCCGCGCACGGCGACCTCGGCATGATCACCCAAGACGACGTCGTGATCGGCATCTCCTACTCCGGCGAAACGGGCGAGCTCCTCACCATCGTCCCCACCATCAAGCGTGAAGGGACGCCCCTCATCACAATCACGGGAAACCCTGCGAGCTCGCTTTCCAAAAACGCTGACGTGAACCTCGACGTTCACGTCACGGCGGAAGCCTGCCCCCTGAATCTCGCCCCCACCACCTCCACCACCGCGACGCTTGCGATGGGGGACGCGCTTGCCATCGCCGCAATGCACGCCAAGGGCTTCACGAAGGAAGACTTCGCGCGCAGCCATCCGGGGGGCGCGCTGGGCCGCCGTCTCCTCACCCATGTGCGCGACGTGATGCGCACCGGAGACGCCGTCCCCGTTGTGCAGGAAGACGTGTCGGTATTGGACGCCGTGCGCGAAATCACGAAAAAGCACATCGGCATGACGGCCGTCGTGGATCAGAGCAACCGCGTCACGGGCGTCTTCACCGAAGGCGACCTGCGCCGCCTCATTGAAAGCCGCGGCGACATCCGCTCGATCGCCATCCGCGACGTGATGACGAAGACGCCAAAGACCGTAAAGGCGGACGCCATGGCTGCAGCCGCCGCGCGCCTCCTCGAAGAAAGCCTCGTGAACCAGCTCCTTGTCACGGACGACGAAGGGCGGCTTGCAGGCGCCCTGCACCTCCACGACCTCATGAGCGCCAAGGTGATCTAATGACGCATCTCACCCTCAACGAACGCGCCCGCCGCATCCGTCTCGTCGTTCTCGACGTGGACGGCGTCCTCACCGACGGCTCCATCTGGACCGGGGCCGACGGCGAGCTCGTGAAGCGCTTTTACACGCGCGACGGCCTCGGCATCAAGATGCTGCAGGCCTCCGGCATTCCGGTCGCGATTCTCACGGGGCGCCTTTCGGCGCAGACCGCAGCGCGCGCCCGAGAGCTCGGCATCACCGACGTGAAGCAGGGAAAGCAATTCAAGACGGACGCCTTCCGAGAGCTTCTCGCCGAAAAAGGCGTCACAGCCGAGGAAACCGCCTACATGGGCGATGATGTTCCGGACATTCCGGTTTTAAAGGCCGCGGGGCTTGCCGCCGTCCCGTCGGACGCCTCCGACGAGGTGCGCCCGCTTGCGCACTGGACCGCTCCCCAAGCGGGCGGCAGCGGCGCCGTCCGAAGCCTCGCCGAACTCATTTTGAAGGCGCAGGGAAAGTGGGATGACCTCATCTTCTCCCACTACGTGCGTGACGAGGCCCTGCGATGAAGCTGCATCTGCGAGACCGCTTTGCGGCGCTGCTGGGGATCGGACTGCTCCTTGTGATGGTGCTCGCAAGCTACTACTACGCCCTTCAGGGTGAAATCGACAACCTGCGCCAGCGCGCCAAGTCCGACATTCCTGACTACACCGCGCGCGACATTGCCATCACGGAATTCCGCGAGGACGGCGTTGCGGTGCGCCGGCTCTTCGCGCAGTACGCCGAACACTACGGCGACGGGCGGCTTCTCACGGAAAAGCCCCGCATGGCGACGCTTTTTGCGGACAAGGCGCAGATGAAGGCCTCTGCGGACGCAGGCACGAGCCTTGACGCCGGAAAAACCGCCGTCTTCACCGGCAACGTCGTCGTGACGCGCGCGGGCGACCTCACGCACGCCCCCATGCGCTTTACGACAGACCACCTCACGGTGTACCCCGACGACAGCCGCATGGAGACGGATGCTGACGTGCGGCTTGAAAGCGGCACGGACATCACCACAGGCCGCGGCATGACATTTGACAACGTCGACAGAACCGTTCAAATTCTCTCTGATGTGCGCACGGTGGTTCTCCCCAAGGGAGACACGCTCAGCCGCCACAACGAAACCCATTGATATTGATATGACCGTCAAGTCCTTTCTGATTACGCTTCTTGCCGCCGGCGCCGCAACGCTTTCAGGCGCCGCGCTCGCCGAAACCGGCGACCGCCAAAAGCCCATCGAAGTGAACGCCCACAATTTCTCAGGCGACGAAATCAAGCAGGTCGCCGTCTATACGGGCGCCGTGGAAGTGCATCAGGGCACGCTCGAAATTCTGGGCGACGTCCTCACCATCTCGATCTCACCGGACGGCTACCGCACGATGACCGTCACGGGCAAGCCCGTCAAGATGAAGGAGCGGCGCGACCCCAAGACAAAGGGCGTTGAAGAGTGGGTGCACGCAAGCGCCCTGAAGGCCGTCTATGACGAGCGCAGCGACAAGATCATCTTCACCGACTCCGCCAAGCTCGCGCGAAGCGAAAACGGCCTCGTGAAGGACTCCGCCGCCGGCGCCCGCATCACCTACGATCTTTTGAACGCGAAGAGCCGCGTTGAAGGCGAGACCGTGGACGGCCGCCGCACCCGCGTCTCCACCGTGCTCGCGCCCCGCGCCAAAAACAACGCCGCCGCCCCGAGCGCGAAGACCGCGCCCCGCAAGGCAGGCCCCGCCCCGATGAAGGGCTCCACCCGACTGGAGTAGGCCGTGACGAAATCCGCTGATGCCACGGCGTCCGCCGCGCCTGAAGTGTCGCCTGAAGCAATCGAAGAGGCGATGAAGGCTGCTGAGCTCGCTGCGCCCGCACCGGCCGCTTCGGAAAAGCCGCTCGGCCCGGTGCAAACCTTGACCGCCAAAGGCCTCATGAAGCGCTACGGCAGCCGACGGGTTGTAAAAGACGTTTCGATCGCCGTCAAAAGCGGCGAAGTCGTGGGCCTTCTCGGCCCCAACGGCGCCGGCAAGACGACAAGCTTTTACATGATCGTGGGGCTCGTGCCGCCCAACGGCGGCACGATTGAACTAAACGGCGTGGACATCACGCATCTGCCGATTTTTCGACGCGCGCGCCTCGGCGTGAGCTACCTGCCGCAGGAAGCGAGCGTCTTTCGGCGTCTTTCCGTCGAAGACAACATCCGCTCAGTGCTCGAGCTGCAGACGGATGAAAGCGGCAAAGCGCTTTCCCCAAAGGAAATCGAGACGCGCCTCACGCGCCTTCTGGAAGAGCTGCAGATCACGCACATCCGCACGAACATGGCGCTCTCCCTTTCGGGGGGCGAACGACGCCGCACGGAAATTGCGCGCGCCTTGGCGACGGATCCCCGCTTCATCCTCCTTGACGAGCCGTTTGCGGGCGTCGATCCCATCGCCGTCATCGAAATTCAGCGCATCGTCCGGTTCTTGAAAGATCGCGGCATCGGCGTTCTCATCACCGACCACAACGTGCGCGAAACGCTCGGCATCTGCGACCACGCCTACATCATCAATGAAGGCGAAGTGCTCGCGAGCGGCTCCCCCTCGGACATCATCACGAACGAGCAGGTCCGCCAGATCTACCTGGGCGAAAACTTCCGCATGTAGCGGCAAAGGAAGGGCGTCATGACCGGCATCTCAGCTCAGCTCAATCTCACCGTCACTCAGAAGCTCGCGATGACGCCGCAGCTGCAGCAGGCGCTGCAGATTCTGCAGATGAGCACCGTGGAGCTCACCGAAGCCGTGTCCGATGTCCTCGCCGCCAACCCGCTCATTGAAGCAGAGAGCGAAGGGTTTGACCCCGCCGCGCCCGAAGCCGAGACGCCTGCTCCCGCGGTGGCGGAGACGCCCTTTGACCGTCCGGTCGGGGTGGAGAGCAACTTCGAAAGAAGCGAAGCGCTCATCACGTGGTCACAAACCGCACGACGCCATGAAAACGACGACGAACCCGCGGAAGCCGGAGAGCTTGTCGCAGGAAGCGAAAGCCTCGCGAGCCACTTGGAGCGGCAGCTTGGGTGCTGCAGCGCAGACGACGAAGTGAAGCAATGCGCGCTCTGGCTCATCGGCAGCCTCGACGAAAACGGCTTTCTCGCCGACACCTTGGAAGAGTGCGCCGCCGACGCCCCCTTTGACGTCGATCCCGCCCTCTGGCGCACGGCGCTCAACCTTCTGCAAACCTTTGACCCCGCGGGCGTTGCAGCGCGCGACGTGACGGAATCGCTGCGGCTGCAGCTGCGCGCCCGAGACGGCGTCAAGGACGCCGTGCGGCAGGCCGCCCAAGCCATGCTCGCCGACTCCGCCCGATACCTTGCGAAGCTCTCGCCGCAGCAGACGGCGCGGGACCTGCAGACGACCGCCGACATCGTCGCCGAAGCCCTGAGCCTCATCGCGCAGCTCACGCCGCGCCCGGCGGCAGACTTTGCGGACATGACGCAGTCAGCAGCCGTCATTCCGGACGTGATCCTCTACCGCACGGACGATGGGCTCAAGGTGCGCCTCAACCCGCAGGTGGTGCCGGCGCTGCGGTTCAACCAGACGTACTTCGAGCTTCTCACGAACGCCAAGCTCGCGGGCGACGAGATGACCGCGTGGAAAAACCGCGCGCAAAACGCCAAGTCCTTCATCCATGCGCTGGAGCAGCGATTCTCCACCATTGTCTCCGTCGCGCAGACGATCGTGGACGCCCAGCCCGCCTTTTTTACGGAAGGCGTCTCAGCCCTGCGCCCCATGGTGCTTCGCGACGTCGCCATGCGGCTCGGAGTCGCCGAGAGCACGGTGAGCCGCGCCACCGCCGGAAAATTCATGCAGACCGACCGCGGCACGTTTGAACTGAAGTACTTCTTCACAAACGCCGTCACGGGTGCGGCCGGAGGCTCCGTCTCCGCCGCTGCGGCCCGCACGAAGCTGCGGGAAATCGTGGATGCCGAAGATCCCGACAATCCCTTGTCGGACGACGCGATCGCGAAGGCCTTGTCTGACGCGGGCATCGAAGTCGCCCGCCGCACGGTCGCCAAGTACCGCGAGCTCGAAAACATCGCGCCGCGCCCGATGCGCCGCCGCATGAAGGCGATGCGCCGGTAGGCTTCGGACCGCAAGTCGGCACAATTCCCGATGACGCCCGCGGCAAAAAATGCTGTCATAGCGGGATGTCTTCTTTTTCTTTTCAGGGGTTCTCATGTCAGGCATGCGTCTTGTGATCGTCACGGGCCTCTCCGGCGCGGGGAAGTCCGTCGCCATCCGCCAGCTCGAAGACTCGGGCTACTACTGCGTGGACAATCTGCCCGTCCCCTTCATCACCGAAGTGGCGCTCGACCTGCAGCGGCACGGCTACCAGCGAGTCGCCATGGCGATCGACGCCCGCAGCCGCATGAACCTTGCGGAGCTGAAAACAGGGCTCGACAATCTGGCCGCCGCGGGCGTTGAGGTGCGAAGCCTCTTTCTCACAGCCTCCATTCCGACCCTCATCCAACGCTTTTCAGAAACCCGCCGCCGGCACCCGCTCACCATTCCGGGCGCAAACGGCGAAGCCGGCCTCACGCTCGCCGAAGCCGTCAAAAAAGAGCGCGAGCTTCTGGCTCCCGCTGAACCTTACGCGCAGGTGATCGACACCTCGAATCTCTCGCCCAACACGCTCCGAAACTGGGTGCGGCGCTTCATTGAGGCGCCGGCAACCGCGATGACGCTCGCCTTTGAAAGCTTTGCGTTCAAAAAAGGCGTGCCTGTCGCCGCCGACCTTCTCTTTGACGTCCGCAACCTTCCCAACCCCTATTACGATCCGGCGCTGCGCCCCTTCACGGGGCTTGATGACCCCATCATCGACTTCATGGCAAAGCAGCCTGATGCACAGGCGATGATTGACGACATCGAGCGCTTCATCCGCCGCTGGCTCCCTTCCTACGAAGCCCAGAACCGCCATTACCTCACCGTCGCCATCGGCTGCACGGGCGGCCAGCACCGCTCGGTGTACGTGGCGCAGACGCTGGCTGACCGCTTCAAGGACATTGCCGGCGTCGTCGTGCGTCACCGACAAGTGGCGCGCATGAAGGAAGTCGAAGCCTCCTTGAAGCAAACCGCGTGATTTTTCCATGACGACTGTTGCACTCCTGGGCTGCGGCGCGCTCGCCCGCCTTTTCGCCCGACACCTGTCGGACGTTCTTCCCGACGTGCGCCTCACGGGCGCCTTCTGCCGCACGAGCGACGCCTGCCGGACCTTTGCCTCGGACTTCGGCTGCCATGCGGCAACAAGCCTTGAAGCGCTTCTGGCGGACCATCCCGACTACATCGTTGAATTTGCGGGCGGCAGCGCCGTGCGCGCTCACGCTCGGGATGTGCTCGAAAAGACGAACCTCATCACGGCGTCGATCGGCGCCTTCGCCGACCCGGCCTTTCTCGAAAACGTGAAGTCCGTCGCCCGAGCGCACGGCACGCGGCTTTTTCTTCCCAACGGCGCCGTGGGCGGCCTCGACCTTCTGCAGACCTTTGCGCTGATGGGCGGCGCCCGTCTTGAAATTGAAAACGAGAAGGCGCCGCGAAGCCTCAATGGCGCGCCCTATCTCGCCGGCCGCGCACTCTCTGAAACCCAGGCTGAAACGGTCTTCACGGGCAGCGTGCAGGACGCCATTGCCGGTTTTCCGAAGAACGTGAACGTCGCCGTCGCGGCGTCGGTGGCAGCCTCGGCGCCCGACACCGTCGTCACCATTCGCTCCGTGCCGGGCGCCGCGGAAAACACGCACCGCCTCAAAATCCGCAACGACCTCATGCACGCCGAACTGACGATCGCCTCCCAACCTGATCCCGCCAATCCAAAGTCAAGCACCTCGACGGCGTGGAGCGTGCTGGCGCTTTTGAAGAATCTCACCTCAAGCGTCCTGACAGCTCCCGACGACTAAAGTCGCGGGGTTCCGAGTTACTTCAGAGCTTC
>CAVJBF010000092.1:0-11598 GCA_963647785.1 Acutalibacteraceae bacterium | reverse complement strand
AAGGCCTTCTTTATGAATATATCCGTCTGCTTTCATGTTAGTTTATTTATTGATTAGCTAACATGATTATACCGCGCTTTCGCGCGGAACGCGATTCCTCCCCATGACTAAAAGTCAGGGGCTTCCTCGCGGCTTTGTAGTGAACTGCTGTGTTGACTATGCCGACAAGCCCGTAGCGAACGAACTCAATGAGACGCCGAGAAGAAAAAAGCGAAAGACGGTTTAATTCGCATGCCGCATCAATGGCTTGCGAAGGCTGTATCGTGGAGGGAGGGGGGGGGGTACTCATGTTTATTTCACCAGGATCGAATGATCCGTCCGCGCATTTTACCGACCAATTTCGAAATCTGAAAACGCGCCGTCAAACGTCGGAATCCTTACGACTAGAGCCTCAGCAACCGAACGAGCCGCTTTTCAATCCAGTAGAGCGGCACGGAAGCCGCAAACGCCAGCGCGAAGGTGAGTGCCGTGATGAGCACGATGTTGCGCGCCGTGTGTACGTTCACGCAGAGCCCGGAGTACTTCTGCACAACGCCCATCGCGAGCATGTGCACGAGGTAGATCCAGTACGTGTGCTCCGCGGTGAAGGCGAGCGCTCGGTTCTGGAATTCAATGTCCTTCACCGCGGCAAAGAACGACGCCGCCTGCAGCACCACGAAAGGCGAAAGGTTGCCGAAAAAGAGCTCGTCGGGCTTTCCGACCTGCAGCGACCACGTCTTCGTGAAGCGGTAGATGCACCACGTCGCCAAGACGCAGACAAGCGCCGACCACCAGCGCTGCCGCACCGAAAGCTTCACGCGCCGCAGCAGTCCGCCCAGGAAGAAAAAGCCCATGAATCCCATGAAGTAGTGGAAGTTGAATCGTCCGAAGGGATCAATCGACCAGCCGCAGTAGCGACGAACGCAGTCAAAGACGACGGCGGCCGCAAGCCAGAGGATGACGTAGTAGCCCGCAAGCTTCACGCCCTCCCGCGTCGTGAAGAGAGGCTGAAAAAGCGGCACGGCGAGGTAGAGGCCGGCCAGCGCGTACATGAACCACAAGTGAAAGTTCACGTCGCCCGTCAAAATGCGGCTCACCCAGTCCGACACCGTCCAGTGGCGCACCAAGAGGTAGATGACGAAAGTCAGGATGAGCGGAATGAGGATGCGGGAGAAGCGGCGCTTCAGAAAGCGGCCGAGCGACATCGGCGGCTTGTCGGTGAAAAGGAAGTAGCCCGACAGGATGAAAAAGAGCGGCACCGCCAGGCGGGCGGCGGCATCAAACTTGACGCAGGTCTTCCAATAGTCTGAGAAAGAATAGAAGCCCTGACAGGCGACATGGATGAGGATGACGCATAGACAGGCGGCGATGCGAATCAGATCAGGGCCTGCGAGCCGGACGCGCGACGCGCTGGGCGCCCCCTCGCCCGGAGAGAGGTGTGTGTGGTGGGGGGGGTACTGCCATATGTTTTTCCTGTTTATTCATATCTATTTTACACAAATTGCTAAGTCTAAATTGCCACAGCATCTGGATCTGCAAAGCGTCCGCTGCGTCAGCATGACGCTTTCGGAGAGCGCGCGGATTTTGCCACCATTCTTCGAAAGTCATTGTCTCCCGCCGCTTGCAAAAGGCAACATTCCCGCCAAAACGCCACCTGCCGGTGCGTGCGATAATTTGCCGTTTTCAAAAAGGACCCCCACCAAGAATGACCTCCCCGAGCCTCATCGGCGCCCAGCTGCGCCGACTCGGCCACGCCGTGACGGCGAGCCTTGCGGACTATGTCCGCAATCGTCCCCAGGCCCGAAAGCGCCTGGCGGCGGTCATGCTCGCCGGCGCCCTGCCGCCGGCCGTTCTCGCGGGATTCATTCTGGCGATTCCGGAAGAGACGATCGATCCCGCCAAGCTCCAGCGCGTCGTCTTCACGCCCGTGCGCCTTCCCGACCTTCGCCACCAGATTTCCTTCTCGGCGCCCGTAAACGAGCCGATGACGCGCGACACGCACGTTCGCTCCAATGACACGCTCACGTCGCTTTTTGCGCGTCTCAGCATCCGCGACGCGGAGGCCTTTGACTTCATCACCGCGGAGCCCGCGGCGCACGAGCTCGTCTACCCGAGGCGCGGCGAATTCGCCGCTGCGGATCTGGCCGCCGACGGCCGCCTCACGAAGCTCTCCCTTTACTTTGATGATCCCGACAAGAGCGAAGGGCGCGTTCTTGAAGTGACGCGCGCCAACGGCAAGCTCGCCCTCGCCGAAAAGCCCTTCCGCTTTGACGTTCAGACCGCCATGGTGAGCGGCACCATCGCCGGGAACCCCGACGCGAGCTTCAAGGACGCCTCCGTCCCTTCCAGCATCATCGCCCAGATGCACGACGCCTTTGACTTCGACCGCGACGCGGTCGCAAGCCTCGTCACCGGCGACACCTTCCGCCTCATCTACGAAACGAAGTACGCCAACGGGAGCTTCGTGCGCTACGGCCGGCTCCTTGCGATGAGCTTTGACCACGCGGGGAAGACCTCGGAATGGTTCTGGTTTGACAACGACGGCCGCGGCGGCAACTTCTTTGATGAAGAAGGCCGGATCGCCAAGCGCGTCTTCATGCGCATTCCCTTGGACGTCAAGAGCGTGAGCTCGGAATTCGCCCCCTTGCGCCGCCACCCCATCACGGGCGTTCTACGGCCGCATCAGGGCACGGACTTCCGCGCCCCGTGGGGCGCCACCGTGCGCGCGGCCGCCGACGGCGAAGTCGTGTACGCGGGCGTCGGCACGGGCTACGGCAACTACATCCGTCTGCAGCACGGACCGGAATACCAGACCGTCTACGCCCACCTCTCCTACATCGCTCCCGAGGTCGTGAAGGGCGCGCAGGTAAAGTACGGCCAGCTCATCGGCCGCGTGGGGCAGACAGGGCTTGCCACGGGCCCCCACCTTCACTACGAGCTCAAGGTGGACGGCGTGCAGATCAACCCCATGACGGCATATCTTCCCGACCGCCTCGAGCTCTCCCCCTATCAGCTGGCGCAAATGCAGGTGCTCATCACGCCCTTGAAGGCGAAGCTGCAGCTCCTCTCCCGCGTGCAGACCGCCCGCAGCAACGCCGCGGCCAGTCTCGAGCGCTAGAATTTTCGCCCTCAGCGGCGCCAGGGCGGCGCCGCTTTTCTTTTTTTGGCGATTGTCATGCAAAAGACGATTACGCTCGGCCTGATGTCAGGCACGAGCCTTGACGGCGTGGATGCCGTCGCGGTGGACTTTGCGGGAAAGGCTCCCGTGCTGCGCGGGCACTATCACGTGCCGTTTTCGGACGAGCTGCGAAGCGAGCTCCTCGCCCTGTGCGCGCCGGGCATGAACGAAATCGACCGCGCAGGCCGCGCCAGCGTCGCGCTCGCCAAGCTCTACGCGCAGGCGATTGCTGAACTCCTCAACACCGCCGACATCCCCGCCAAAGAAGTCGCCGCCGCCGGCATTCACGGCCAGACGATCCGCCACCGCCCTGCCGAAGGCTGGACGCTGCAGCTCAATCACCCAGCGCTCGTTGCCGAACTCTCGGGCCTTAATGTCATCGCCGACTTCCGCGCCCGCGACGTGGCCGCGGGCGGCGAAGGCGCGCCGCTCGTTCCCGCCTTTCACGCGCAGGTCTTCACGGGCGAAGTCGCCCGCAGCATCGTCAACATCGGCGGCATTTCAAACATCACGTTCCTGCCGCCCGTGAAAAGCTACGGCAAGGTGACGGGCTTTGACTGCGGCCCGGGGAACATACTCCTGGACGCCTGGTGCATGAAGCATCTTGCCCGTCCCTATGACGAGGGCGGCCGCTGGGCAAAAACCGGGACCGTGAACGAAGCGCTGCTCTCGCGCCTCCTGAGCGACGCCTATTTTGCAAAAGAGCCTCCGAAGAGCACGGGGCGCGAGCTCTTCAACCTCGAGTGGCTCGAAGCGATTCTCGCGGAAATGCCCGGCCTTTCCGCCGCCAGTGTGCAGGCCACTCTGACGCAGTTCACCGCGCGCAGCATCGCCGACGCCGTCGCCCGCTTTGCGAGCCGCACCGAAGAGCTCTACGTCTGTGGCGGGGGCGCCTTGAACCGCACGCTGATGGCCGCGCTGCAGGACGAAGCGGGCGCAAAAATCGCCGTCAAGTCCACGGCGGAGCTGGGGGTGGCGCCCATGCACGTCGAAGCGATGGCCTTTGCGTGGCTTGCGTGGGCGTTCTTGAAGCGCCAGGCGGGGAACCTCCCCGACGTCACTGCCGCCACCGGCCCCCGCATCCTGGGCGCGCTGTATCCTCACTGAAAACAAAGAATTCGGACGGTCGCCACTCCGCGCCTCCGTCGCTTTTTTCGCCCGTCCGGCGCCCTTGGGCCGCCGGTCTTTGCGGGTCTTTTGCGCCGTCCAAGCTGTCCCGCTCTCAAGCGCCGTTGCTTTTTCCTTGAATTTCTGACGGAAATCCGGCGGCGGCCGTCCCAAATCGCGTTGCAATTCCTTACAATGCGCGCCTCCCGCCGTTTTCTTTTTCGCCGCCCGCCTTTCCTCCCAACCGTCGCGAGACGCCCGGCCCTTTGTTGTTGCGGCGGGTTTTGTTTTCCCAAGCGAAAAAATGTCTCTGCTGACCTCCCTTAAAAATGCAGTCAAGCACCTGCCGATGGCGCCGTTTCACCCGGTGAGCTTCGACTGCATCCGCAACTACAACATGCACCTCTTCTCGCGCGACGTGAGCGCGGGCTTGACGGTGGGCATGGTGGCGCTTCCGCTTGCCATGGCTTTCGGCATCGCCTCCGGCGTGCCGCCCGAGGCGGGCATCTACACCGCCATCATCGCGGGCTTTCTGATTTCCGTCTTCGGCGGCTGCCGCGTGCAGATCGGCGGCCCCGCGGGCGCCTTCATCGTCATCATCTACGGCATCATCGCGCAGTACGGTCTCTCAAACCTCCTTATTGCGACGATCGGCTCAGGCATCATCCTGTTCCTGATGGGGCTCTTTAAATTAGGGAGCTTCATCCGCTTCATCCCCGTCTCCATCGTGATCGGCTTCACCAACGGCATCGCGGTGCTGATCGGCCTTTCGCAGGTGAAGGACTTCCTGGGGCTTACGATCGAAAAGATGCCCGCCGGGTTCTTCGGCCAGATCGAAGCGCTCGCCAGCCACATCGCCACCTTCAACCCGTATGCCTTCGGCGTCGCGCTCGCGAGCTTTCTCATCGTGAAGTTCTGGCCCAAGGGCTACGCCATGGGCGGCCCCGCCTGGAAGCGCTGGATCGCGCATCTGCCGGGCACCGTGATCGTGCTGGTGCTTTCCACCGTTGTCGTGACGGCCTTCAACCTCCCCGTTGAAACGATCGGCAGCAAGTTCGGCGGCATTCCGCAGAAACTCCCCGACCTCGCCATTCCGGACTTGAGCTTCTCCGCGCTGCGCGGCCTCGTGGGGCCGATGATCACGATCGCGCTGCTGGGCGCCATCGAGAGCCTTCTCTGCGCCCGCGTGTCCGACGCCATGACGGACGACCGGCATGACCCCAACCAGGAATTGATGGGCCAGGGCATCGCGAACTTCATCGTTCCCTTCTTTGGCGGCATCCCCGCAACGGGCACCATCGCCCGCACGGTGACGAACATCAAGAGCGGCGCCGCGAGCCCCGTCGCCGGCGTCGTGCACGCCCTAACGCTTCTCGTCGTGATTCTCGCCGCCGCCCCCCTGGCAAGCGACATCCCCTTGGCCGCTTTGGCCGCCATTCTGATGTTCGTGTCCTGGAACATGGGCAACTGGAAGGAATTCTCTCGCCTGAAGTCCATGACGATGAGCTACAAGGTGACGCTTGTCGCCACCTTCATCCTCACCGTGGTCTTTGACCTCACGGTCGCCGTGGAAGTGGGCCTTGTCATTTCCTGCGTGTTCTTCATCTACCGCATGAACACGCTCACCCGCGTCGTCCCCGAAACGCTGCCCTTTGACATGCCCGCAGGCGTGGAGGCGTGGAAGCTCACCGGCGCCCTCTTCTTCGGCTCCGTGTCGAAACTCGAAGGCATCACCGATCCGAAGCGCCTTACCGCCAAGGACGCCGCCAAGGTCGTGATCCTTGACTTCACCGACCTTCTCAACATCGACAACTCCGCGATGGACATTCTCGCCGTCTACATGCGCGCCTTGAAGCGCCGCGGCCACGAGCTCGTCATCGCCGGCGCCTCGGGCCACCCGCTGCGCCAGCTCAACCGCACGGGCATTGCCCAGACGCTCGGCGCCAACCTGGTTCCCGACCGGCTCTTCGCGGAAAAGCGGGCGCGCGACCTCATCGCCGAGATGGACAAGCGCGAAGAAGACGGCAAGCCGACGATCTAATCCGCTCGTCACGCATTGCTCTCAAGGCCGCAGCCGGTTCTCCCGCCTGCGGCCTTTCCTTTGCTGCATTACAATCGGCCGACGGACGCAACGACCTTTTTTCCGTCCACTTTTTTTCAATCGACTCTCTTGCGGTCAAACTCAAAGGATTAATTCATGGGGCTCTTCTTGAACCCGTCAGCCAACGGCTTTAGGCGTGTTCTTTCGGCGGGACTCTACGTTGACAAGTCCGAGCTCATCGCCTACACCAACGCCGTCATGAATTCCCACCGCAACCTAACGTGCTTTTCACGTCCTCGCCGCTTTGGAAAATCTTTTGCCGCTCAGATGCTGGTGGCTTACTACACCCGCGGCGATGATTCCCGAGCTATTTTTGAAAACCTTAAGATTGCCAGCACTTCCGCTGATTTTCTAAAGCAGCGCTGGCTTCCTTCCCTGCCATTTGACAAGTACCTCAACCGTTGCGACGTCATCTTCTGGGACATGGTTGACTTTTCAACCAAATGCGGCATTAAACATGCCGTGGACAAATTGTGTCAATCCACCATGGCAGAACTGCGCGAAGCCTTCCCCGCCGAATGTTTTGGCGTCGATGACTCTTTAGCGGATCTTTTGCAACAGATCTACCTAAAAACGGGGCGAAAGTTTTTCATCATCATTGACGAATGGGACACCATCTTTCGCGAAGCTCCTGACAACAAAACGCTTCAAGAGAAATTCCTAGAGCTTCTTCGTTCACTTTTCAAGAGCAACGTCAGTTCTGCCAGTTTTTTGAGCGGCGCCTACATGACAGGAATACTGCCCATCAAGCGCTACGGCACTCAGTCAGCTCTCACGGAATTCCAAGAATTCACTGTGCTAAATCCCTCCCTGCTGGCTCAATTTGTAGGGTTCACCGAAGATGAGGTCAAGCTGCTCTGTCAAAATTTTGACGGCGATTTTGCGCAAATGAAGCGTTGGTATGACGGCTACAAATTTTCAAAAATCGGCCACGTCTACAGTCCGAACTCCGTCATCATGTCGTTGCTGAATCATCGATTCGCCAGCTATTGGACGCAGACTGCCAGCTATGAATCACTGTTGATCTACATCGAGATGAATTTCGACGGATTGCGTGAGGCCATTTTGCAACTTCTTGGCGGACATTCTTTCCGCATTGCCCCTGATTCCTTTGAGAATGACATGTCAAAAGTCAACAGTCGTGACCAAGTTCTCACCTTGTTGGCTCATTTAGGGTATCTCGCCTTTGACGCTGATACTTATGAAGTTCGCATCCCCAATGAAGAGATTCGCCGCGAATTTATTTGCGCCATAGGCAATGGCAGTCGTCCGGAGCTCGTGAAGGCTGTGCTTCACTCAGATGAACTGCTCGCCGCTACGATCAAAGGTGATGAAGAAACCGTTGCTCGGCTCATTGATGAGACTCATTTAGCTCAAACTCAGCCACACAACTATCACTCAGAAGAAGCCCTGCGCGCTGTTGTCATTACAGCCTATCTAAGCGCCATGGATCACTACCTTCGCTTCGAAGAACTGGCGGGCGGCCGCGGCTATGTCGACCTGCTCTTCGTCCCCAGCGCTGGTTCTCAAAAACCAGCGCTGGTCATTGAGTTAAAACGCGACAGCTCCCCCGAAAACGCTCTGTCTCAAATCAAGGAACGCCAGTACCCACAAGCGCTTGAACGCTTTCACTACCACGGCTCTGTTCTCTTAATTGGCATCAACTACGATTCAAAGAGCAATCACCACCACTGTCGTATTGAAAATACAATAATTTAAATCCTTTCCTTTCTGCAAATTAAACTCCATGCTTTTCCATCGCCTCGCTGCCCTTGCGGCCGCCCTCTTCGTCGCCTCCACCGCCGTTCATGCGGGTGCATTGGAGGACAACCTCAAGGCCAAGATTCTCTCCACCACCGGCATGAAGGTGGATCAGATCAACCCGACGCCCGTAGAAGGGATCTACGAAGTCGTGATCGGCCGCCGGCTCTTTTACATCGACAAGACCGGGGGATACCTCTTCGTAGGCAAGATCTTTGAGACGGCCACCGAAACCGACCTCACCACGAAGCGCATCGAAGACATCAACCGCATCGACTGGAAGACGCTTCCCTTGAAGGATGCGGTGCGCGTCACCTACGGCAACGGCGAACGCCAGGTCGTCGTGTTCACGGACGCCAACTGCTCCTACTGCGCCATGCTGGAGCGCAACCTGCGCACCGCGGGGAACGTGACGGTCTACAACTTCATCTATCCGATTTTGAATTCAGAAGCCGTTGCGCGAAACATCATCTGCTCGAAGAACCCGGCCAAATCCTGGCAGGACCACATGCTTTCAGGCGCCGTGCCGCCCGCGGCCGCGAAGACCTGCGACAGCTCAGTGCTTTCCCGCAACATTGAGCTCGGCCGCAAGTTCGGCCTCAACGCGACGCCCGCCATTCTCTTTGAAGACGGTCTCTTCAATCAGGGCGCGATGAGCGCCGACGCGCTCAACGCCCGACTGAACGAAACACGCAAGAAATAGTCGTCGACAAGCCGGCTCTCGGATCGGCAAAGCGTCTTCGACTATGTCTCTTTGCCAAAGCGAAGCCCCCGCCCGCAAGGCGAGTGCAACGATCTGTTTTGTTTTTCAATGGATTTGATCCATTTTTGTTCGCCCATGCCGATATAATCCAAACACGCTTGGCGCATCCGCCGCCGCACTATGCTCTGGCTTTGTGATCATGGTCCTGTCCCACTCTCTTCGCCTCAAGTCTGCGCCCTACGGCGTCACTGACTTCGCCGACATCCGCAGACGAGATCTAGCCTATGTGGACAAAACCCAGTTCATCGAGGCCTTGGAGAACTGCGGCGCGGACTATCCCTTCATCGTCCGTCCGCGGCGCTTCGGGAAAACGCTCTCCACGAGCATGCTCGAAGCCTATTACGACGAAGCTGCCGCCGATCAATTTGAGACCACTTTCTCCGGCACCTACATCGGATTACACAAAACGCCTCTCGCCAGCCAGTTTCGTGTTCTCCATCTGGACTTTTCCTCCATTGCCTCCTCCCAGCCAGACGTTTTGGAGAAGGCCTTCCAAAACTCGATTTTGGATTCCCTCTGGAACTACTTCTCCCGTTATCCTCATGCATTGCAGAACAAGGTGCTCGACGGCCAGTTTGAGGATTCCGCGTCACTGATCGGGCGGTTTTTCTCGATCGTTTCTCAAGGAAGTCAACGCAAATTCCTTTACATCATCATTGACGAGTACGACCAGTTCGCCAATGAAGTGCTGTCTCGAAATCTGGAACACTTCAAAGCCATCACGTCCTCAGAGGGGTTTCTGAAGAATTTTTTCTCAAGGCTCAAGACGGCAACCAGGACCCTTGTTGCTCGCATCTTCATTACGGGAGTGACGTCGATTTCGCTTGACTCCATGACCTCTGGCTTCAACATCTCGACAAACTGCACGATTGACCCGGCGTTTGCCGATTTATTCGGCTTCACTGAAGCGGAGCTGCGCATTCTGGTGCCTCAAGTCGTGGAGCTGGATCGCCTGGGCATTCAACTCGACGAGCTCATTGCCCGCATGAAGGAGTGGTACAACGGTTATCGCTTCAGCACCTACGCCGAAGCGACCGTCTTCAATCCCACGATGTGTCTTGGCTACTTGCGTTCACTGCAACACCTTGGAAAGGAGCCGCCCACGCTTCTCGACCCCAACCTTGGACAAGACCTCAGAAAGATCGAAAGCCTTCTTGCGCTCGGCAACGCGGACTTCGTTCGAAAAACGGTGGAGCTTGCCTTGCGCCGCGAACCGATCGAGTTTTCTGGCGACTTGCAAACTCTCAACCTCAACCAGCAGTCTGAGCTTGACGAAGAAGATCTGCTGTCTGCCATGTTCTATTTGGGCTTCCTCACCTTTGGTCCAGGCGACGCCACGTCTCTCGTGATTCCCAACCGCGCCGTGAGCATCCAGTTCTTCGAGTACTTCTTGAAGCATGTTCTCAACGCCGACAAATACGCTTTTATCGCCAAGGATTTCTTCAAGGCCATAAAGGCGCTCGTATCGGGCGATCCGAAGCCGCTCTTTGACGTCACCGGCGGCCGCTTCCAAGCATCAAGCGGCCTGCACTCGCACGCTCATCTGAGGGAAAGCGACTTCCAGACGCTTCTCATCGGCGCGCTCAACTTCACGAACGCTTACACCGTCACAAGCGAAGTGGAGGTTCGAGGCGAAGAAAAAGGCTACATCGACATTTTGGCGACGCCCTCCGCGGAAGGGCGCGCCGAAACGGCCTACCTCATCGAAGTGAAGTACCTCCCGCCCAAAGCAGCTACGGACGAAGCCAAGACGAAAGCGCTCGCGCAAGCCTGGGAGCAGATTCATCGCTACGAAAAGGCGGACAACGTGAAGCGCCTTTCGAAGCTGACGCGCATTGCGGCACTTTTTGTCGGATTGAAGCTCGAGACGCTGGAAATTGACGGCTGAGGCAGCCGTCCAGCCCATGTCACGCTGCAAGCGCTCCAAAAATAATCCGCCGATACGCGCGGCACTCTTCGTCCGTGAGCAGCGGAATCTTCCAGCAGTTCGCCTCCTCGGGCGCCGTCACCAGGGAGAGCACGGCGGAAATCTTGGGAAGCGTCCCGGCGCCCCGCATCACATCGTTCACGGAGTTGCTCATGAACGTAACGCCGCCCGCCTCTTCGCTCAAAAGGCGGTTGAGCTGCGCCACGATCTGCACCTTCTCCGCCGAGGAGTCCGCCTCCTTCAGCTTTTGAGCGAGCTGAATCACTTCGTTCGCGAGCGCCGCCGTCCCGCGCGCGAGGCCCCCGGGCGTAAAAGGCATCAGCGACTCCTCAAACCGCGCCGGCAGCTGCAGCCGACCGGCGGACGCGAGCAACGCCCGCCCCAATCTGGTGCAGTCGACGCCTTTTTGGGCACGGATCATGAAGCGGTTCCGCTCCAAGGCAGCAGAGAGCGTCGGGCTGTACGCCTTCGACTCCACGATGACGCTCGGCACGGCGTCCAGCGCGAGCGAGGCCATGAGTTCGCCCTTGGCGCCGTAGTTCGTGTTGCCTTCGCCGTCTTCAACGGGCCCGAGGCCCCAGACGTCGTAGCTGCCTTTCAACACGTAGCCGAGACCGGCGCCGATGACCATGGCGAGAAGGATCTTCGTCGCCAGACTAAGTTTTTTGAGCGATCTTGCCATGATGATCACTACAAAGCCGCGAGGAAGCCCCTGACTTTTAGTCATGGGGAGGAATCGCGTTCCGCGCGAAAGCGCGGTATATTCCTATTGACCCAAGCAT
>CAVJBF010000091.1:0-11659 GCA_963647785.1 Acutalibacteraceae bacterium | reverse complement strand
TACGACGGCTATCGCATTGGTTCGGCCGAGATCTATTGCCCGTGGGACGTCATCCGCTTCTGCTCCGACGTTCTGAGCCCGGACATCAATCCGCAGACCTTCGTGCCTGAAAATTACTGGGCTGACACGAGCAGCAATGACGTCATTGAAGAGTTTCTTGGCTTTCTATCGACGGAAGACGCGGACCGGATGCAGACGTTGCTCGATGGCGGTGAAATTGAGCTCAAGATCAACGACCAGCTTACCTACGGCGAGATCCTGAAACACCGGTCTGAAGACTTTTGGACGCTCCTTCTTTTTACGGGCTATCTGACGGTCTCGGCGGTGCTGGGCGGCGAGCGGTACCGCCTTCGCATACCCAACGCTGAGATTCATGAAACGTTCAATTCGCGGATCAAGGCCTACTTTTCGGATGGAAACGGCGCCTACGTGAGACGCGGAGAGGCTGTGGCCAAGGCCATTTTCGAAGGCGATGCGCAGAGCGTGAAGGAGCGCCTTTCCGAACTGCTGGAAAATTATGTTTCCGTTCGAGATGCGGCGACTCGGGCCAGAGCAGAAAACTACTATCACGGATTCCTGCTGGGACTGCTGAGCAGCACTGGCATGGTGAAGAACATGGAATCGAACCGTGAGGCGGGCGATGGGTACGCTGACCTGCTGTTCACGTCTTCCGGCGCGCGCATCGGCGTGGTGGTGGAAATCAAGCACTGCAACGACATCAAGGACATGCAGGAAGTGTCGCAAAAGGCGCTCGAGCAGATTCGCGAAAAGCGGTATGCCAGAGGCCTTGGCGGCTATGGGTGCTCGAGGATCTTGGGCTATGGCGTTGCGTTTTGCCGCAAGGCCTGCGTCGTAACGGCTGGCGAGCTTGAACCTGCGCGACCCAGCGGGCCGGTGCGCACGCTTTCATCGAGCGAGTAAGGATTTTCTTGAGAACACCGTTTCCAGCCATGACTGACGACCTGTTCGACGAGGCCACTCGAGCAGGAGGTCTGGATTCTTGAGGATGGACAGCAGGAGCGTTGCCGCATTGAATGCTTCGGCGGAGCCTCTGTGTTCTTGCGGAGTCTTTGGCCAAAGCTGATTGGCGCCGGCATCATTTGCGGTACGCAGGCGTATATTAACTGAATGTTTTTGAATTGGATTCAATTGAATAAAAAGTCGTGCGCTAAAGTGCGTGATTAATCACAACGTAAAAATAACACCCCCATTTCCCCACCATGCCACTCAACATAGACCCTGAAACTGCGTCGTCAAACCAAGCCTTTCTGATCAAGTACCAGAAAAGCCTTCGCCGCATCCGCACCCTATGGCCCGGCTGCAAGATCATGAACAGCCTCATTGAGATGGAATCCGCCGTAAAGACGCACGTCTGGGGGCGAGTGGACGCAGCCGCTGCGCTCCACTGCAAAGTGGATCTTTTCGCAAAGCGCGTTCAGGACAGTCGCATCCCCTGCATCTACGTGAACGAAACCGTGAAGGACCGCTTTGCGGAGCATTTCAAGACGCTTTCCCTCGCAGCACAGCGCGGCCAAATCTTCTTTGAGCCCCATGACATCGCGGACTGGCTGCACCGGAATGCGACTGCCACCATCGAGACCGTGCTCGTGCCGCTCACCATTCTCTCCGACTACCCCGAGCAGTTCTATCGGGCGTTTCTGCAAGAAAAGGAGCGGCGGCTGCCGATCACGATCAAGGAGCACGGCGTCACCCATGACTACAACGGCAGACTCTGTCACTGGGACTGCTGCGAGCAGTACCTTCGTCCAGAGTTTCGCGGACGAATCGGCCGCTGGTACGAGACGCTGAAGCACAAGGCGCTGCAGCAGGACGCGGCGTGCGTGTCGCGCGCCACGCTCAAGACTTACGAAATTCCGCTCCCCGAAGGCTTCATTCCCAAGCTTTACTCCTTGCGGGAGTTCTCGCAGCGGATGGGTTTCATCGCGAGCAACACCGCCGGCCGCCGCATGGCCCGGCACATGGGCGCCATGGAGCTCACGTTCGCCACGCGAAAAAACACCTCGCACTTCATGGCATTCGGCCCGCTCGCGGGCGGCGGGGCCGACGCCAAGTGCTTTCCCGCCGGACTCCTGGACCTATGGACAGCGGAGCAGTACGTGGAGGTGTTTGGCGAAGACGCTTTGAAGCGCCTTCGCTGGAAGATGCCCGAAGGCGAGGTAACGTGGAGCGAAGAAGACCTGAGCGGCGGCCCGCGCGGCAACTATTTGGAGATGAAGGCGCTGCAGGCCCTTGACTATGCACCGTCGGGGCGGCCGAGCTCAAAGGCGTAGCCAACGGCGCAACGCCTGCGCTGCCCGATGTTTGCTCAGCCGCCCGCTTCGGTTCCCCCGAAACTCATCCTCGGATGAACTTCACCATGCAGTCGCCCGCCACGACGCCGCTTGTGCAGGCGGTGCCGAGCGCCGCACCTTCGTTCTCATAGTAGGGAGCGCAGTAGAGGCTTCCGTTGTCCACGCCCGCCACGTAGAGCCCTGGAATCGGTTCCTGCGCCGGCGTGACTGCGCGGCAATAGGCGTCCGTCTTCACGCCGCCGAAGGTGCACCAGATGGACGGCTCGTACTCGACCACGTAGAAGGTGCGGCCCGTGAGCTCCTTTAAAAGGTAGCCGCTTTTGTAAAACTGATCGTCCTTCTTAGCGCGGCAGAGCACGTTGTACTGCTGCACCGTCTTCGCCAAATTCTCCAGTCCGAAGAACGCCGCGCACTGTTCGAGCGTTCCCTTCACAGCCCATTTTCGGGAAACCGCTTCCGCCATGTGGCTGTCAAGGTTCGGAAGCTTCTCCTTCGTGAAGCCTGTGACGCCCACGTACCAATCCTTTGGATTGCCGTAGTAGGCGAGCACGCCATTGTCGCGGCAGGCCTTGAACATCGCCTCGTCGATCACCGCGTAGTAGCGGCCAGCGCGCAGGCTCATTTCGCCTCCTAGCGCAAGCGGCCGGTCCGACAAGTACTGCTCGTTCATAAAGCGGTCGCCGCAAGTGTCGACGATGAGACCGCCGTAGATCGCAAAGCGCAGCGCGTCATTGGAGCGCACGATGGCGCGGCCCGTCTTGGCGCACTTGCGGTTGGCGCCGCCGAACTCATTGCAGCAAAGCGCCCAGTTGCGGTCGGCGACGCCGCCCGCTTCCACGACCATGTTGTACCCGGCGCCGTCGGAGAGCGTGTTGCAAAGCGGCATGACGTTGATGTCGCCGAAATGTTCTCGAATCATGGCGTCATTGCCCGCGTAGCCGCCCGTCGCCACAAGCACTGCCTTGGCGTTGTAGCGAATGTAGCTGCCGTCTTCGCCGTTTCGCACGAGCACGCCGGTGACAGCCTTGCCCGTCTTCAAAAGGCGCACAGCCTCGCGCTGCGTTTCAAAGACGCCGCCCGTCTTCCGGAATTTCTCCACGAGCGGTCCGAATCGATCGACGCCCCGAAGCTGCTTGCCTTCCCGGTTCGCGAAGTTGTGGCGCGCGCGAAAGCCCATGCCGTAGGCGTCGCGGCGCAACCCCATGTTGACGCCGTTGTCCATGAAAGCGGACACCACGCGCTCACCCTGAGCGACGCACTTGCGCAAGAGCCCTGCGTTGACCGTGCCACGGCTGAAGCCGTACTCGCAGTCAAACAAGGTCTTCACGGACAAAGTCGCCTTTTCAGCCGCCTGCACCCGAGTTTCCGCCAACGCCGGGCCTCCGGCCTGGCTGCCGTTGCTCACGCCGCAGCTCGCGCCCTTTTCCAAAAGGTGCGTCTTCACGCCCGCCGCCTGCAGCACCAGCGCCGCCTGTATGCCCGCTGCGCCGCAGCCGAGCACCACTGCTTCGGTCTTCACGGTCTTGGCGGGCACGACTTTGTCGAGATCGACCTTTTCTTTCCTTGAGCCCTCCACCTCGACCTGCACCTTGACAGTCGTTCCCGAGGCCTGGCTCATGCAGTCAGCAAGCGCTGTCTTGACGGCGTTCGATGTCACCGTCGCGCCCGTAACGCCGTCCACAGAGCAGTCCTGCGCGGCGAGCAGGCGCTTGGTCATCACGGCGCCGATGTCAGCGCCAATGCCCTTCGTTTCACCCGCGACGTCGATTGCGACGTTCACGATGCGATGCGTGTCAAACGTCGCCTTCACCGTGACGTCGCTGCTGATGCCCGCGGCCTTCGCAGTGTAGACGCCGGGCTTGTAGGTGAGCTTGTCAGCGCCGGAAGAGGCCGCTGCGCTGCGCGCACCGAAGCCCAGCACGCCGGCCGCGGCCGTCGTCTTCAGGAAATTGCGTCGATTGGTTTTATTCATTTTTTGTAATCCTTTGGATTGGTTGCGGTGCGTTGATTCGCCATTCCAGACGGGCAGCTGGGAAATTCGTGCGCTGGAACTGTGCAACGGTAAGACACATGCTAATCCAAACACTGTCCGATCGTCCTGACCACGGCAAGGACAGCTAGTCGCGTTGGGTAAAATGAGTTCAGGTGCTCAGATCAACCGGCCCGCTGGACGCTTCTGTGAAGCACAGCGCTGCCGCCATGCCGGCGCTTTCAAGCTGCCAGCTCCTGCAACCTAAAATTTGGAAAATCCATCATTTCAACGGTACAAGTCGAAGCGCTCGCATTCGACAAAAGCACACGGTGACGAACTGGGAATGCCCGCAGGAAGACTATTCATTGTCCGGACTGTGGCAAAAGAACGCATTCGGAGGAGGCTGTCTCAATGACAACAAACAACGTCTATATTCAGAACGCCCAGCGTCTGGCAGCGATGGGTCTTCAAATGCTCAAAGACGACAAGGCGCAGAGTCTTTCTGACATCACCGCCGCGCAGGCCGAGAAGATTCTCAAGGTGCCGCGTGAACGCATCGCTCAGGTGCTCACGCCCAATCCAATGCTGGTTGACCACTGGTCGTCCCGCCGACGAACGAAACTCGTGCCGCGCTATGACATCACGCTCATCGCGGACGTGCTGAATCACCGGCAGAGCCATCCGGCTGACGAGTGCTTTTACGTCATCGCAGAGCACGAGCTCGAGCTGCTTCAAGCCAAGGAAACGCCCGCTGCGGAACAGGTGAGTCGCTACCAGCACGAGTGGGCGTGCAACGTCTTTCGCAACCCGCACTACATGCCCATGTTCCGCACGAAGGCGATTGCCGAGGAGATTCTGAAGAAGTCCGTCTTGAGAAGAATCGCCTGGGCTTCCGCTGAGGAGCTTGAAGAAGGCTTTGAATACGGCCTCGGCGTCGCCTACGGCGAACCAGAAGAAGATCAGGTAGAAACCAGCGCGCTCATCATCGGCACCACCGTGCCGCCGTGCGAGGCGGGGATGAACGTTGAAGACTATCGGCAGGCGCTTCTGGACATGTTGCTGATGGACTTGAGCGAGCTCGACGAAGCCATTCATTCCTACACGCTCTGGAGCGACGAGGTCTTTGAGCTCAGCCGCGCCCCCGAGTTTCAGAAGCGACTCGAAGACATCTATGACGACGAAGACGTCCAGCAGGACTGGCTGGAACTGCTGAAGGCCTGTCCGTCCGCCAGCGAAGAGCAGATCCTCATTCGTATTCAGAAAAGGTACCGCGACCTGCAGCTCGTCAAGTCGCTGACGCCACACCAACTAATTGTTTTCTTGTTTTTGTTCGGAAACGCTGAGGATCTGAAAAAAGAGTTGAGGGCGAAAGCCTAATAGACAAATCCCGTCTGAATCGCCTTTGTGCAAAAATTGTCCGCACAAGATGTCGAGGCTTCTGCCTCGAGAGAAACTGTATGCGATGGACGAGACCTCGATGTCATTGGAAACTCAGAAGCAGGTAATCCGTCATCAGGCCTAACGAACTCAGAAGATTTATCCATCATGAGAAACGAACCAATGGATTGTTTGCCGCTTTCCGCGACGACGTTCGCAGACCTCCGAGAGCATGGGCAGATCTATGTCGACAAGACAGACATGGTGGCGCAGATTGCTCGGAACAAACGAAAGTTTGCGGTATTTCGTCCACGTCGGTTTGGCAAGTCGCTTCTGGTGAGCACCTTTGAATCGCTGTTTCGGGACGGGCTCAAAGATTTTCGAGGCCTCAAAATTGAAAAACTTTGGACCGACAAAACCTACGATGTCGTGCGGCTGGACTTCTCCTGTGTTCGGCGCTTCATCTCCGCCAGCCAGTATCAGGAGGACTTCAAGTGTCTTCTGATAGAGGCTTTCGGCAGTGCAGGCTTTGAGTACGACCCGACGAGCGTGCTTTCAATTACTTACCAGCTTTCAAAATGGCTCCAAAAACGTCCTCTCTCCTCGCTCGTGATTCTGGTCGATGAATACGATGCGCCGCTCACCGATGCACTCAATGAACCGGAAACCTTTGACTTCATCCGCGGTGTGATGGCTGATTTCTACGCCAAGATCAAAAGCAATCAGGGCGCTTTGCGTTTCTTCTTCCTTACAGGAATCGCCAAGTTCCAAAATGCCAACATCTTTTCAGAGCTCAATGACGTCATTGACCTGTCGCTGCGCCCTGAATACGGCACGCTGCTGGGATTCACGAAAGAAGAGATAGAGGCCGCTTTTTCGCCCTACTTGCAGAAGGCGGCTGAGGCGCTTCATCTGACGCCCGTCGAAGTCATGGGGCAGCTGACAGCGCACTACGACGGCTATTGCTTTGAACGCACCGCCAGGAAGCATGTCTATGCACCCTGGTCGGTTTTGAATTTTTTGGATGATCCCACGGAAGGCTTTGCCAACTACTGGTACAGCAGCGCGGGAGAGGCCACGATGCTGATGCGTTACCTGGAATCGCACCGGCTCGCCGCGCCCGAACACTACGCAGAGCCCATGGCCGTTTCGTACGACACCTTGTATTCTCCAAAAAGTCTGGCCACAATGCCAGCCTCTGTGCTGCTTACGCAGACAGGCTATCTCACCATTCGCTCGGTCACGTCCAACGGCGTCTTTTTCATGGGTTACCCCAATGAAGAAGTCGCTCAATCCATGGCCTGGCTCTATGCCACGATGTGCTTGAAGGAGCCTGATGCCAGTCGTGCGAAGATGGACGGGCTGGCGCAGGCGCTCGCCGACGGAAACACTCAAGCCGTTGTCGAACTTTTCAACACCGCCTTCGCCTGCATCGATTACCTGAGATCGCCGGTGCAAAACGAAGCGTCCTGCCGATCCCACATCCAGGTTCTCCTCATCGGAGCCTGCCTGTTGCCATCAGTGGAAGTGCACGGAGCCCTCGGCCGCAGTGATCTTGAAGTGACGGTGGAGCAAACCCATTGGGTTTTCGAGTTCAAGTTCCTCGCCAAAGAGGCGGCGGACGCTGACGCTGGTGCGCGCCGACTGCTGACGGAGGCCAAGGAACAAATGAAGAAAAAAGCGTATCTGAACCGCACGCTTGAATCCGGCCGGACGATTGGGATGACCTTGGTCTTTTCTGAAGCGAAGCGGCAACTCGTGGCGTCTGAGGTGCTTCAAGCCTAGGAAATCTCCGCTTTGGTTCAGATTTCCGTTGAGCCAATCCCGCATGGCCGCCTACAAGGAGAAATTCAGCATGGCTGACCTCATCTCATTCTCCCCGCGACGGTCGTAGTTGGCTGTCGTACGGACGTTGGCGTGGCCCATCAGATTCTTCACCATGACGATGTCCACGTTCTTTTCCAGCAGCCGAGTCGCGAAAGTTCGACGCAGATCATGCGGCGTCACCTTCGCCGGGCGCAAGCCATGTTCGCTTGCCGCCGCAAGGTCGTCGCTCGCCTTGGCCCAATAGGCCTCTACGAGCTGGGAAATCGCCGTCGGATGCATCGGCGCGTCAATATTCAAAGTCTTTCCGTTCTTAGTGATGCGACCGAAAAGATAGCCGTCGGCCGTGCCGCGATGCTTCACCCAGTTCGCCACAAGCGTCTTCACCTCGGGCGTGAGAAAGACCTTGCGCTCCTTGTTGCCTTTGCCAACGAGCTTCACAGAGCCCGCCGCAAAGTCCACGTTCTTCATGAGAATGCCCGGCACCTCGGCTCGGCGCAGGCCGCAGCCCAGAAGCAGTCCCAGAATCGCCTTGTCGCGGTTGCCCTTCGCGGTCGTCAAATCGAACTCGCAAAAGAGCTGCCGCGTCTCGTTCCTGTCCAGTTGTCGTCCGGCAGGTGATCGGTACGTTTTTAGCTGTTTGATGCTTTTTATTGCACGAAGCTCATCCGATGAGAGCAGATGAAGATTGCACGCCACTTCAGCGATGCCGCGCAGCGCGACCATGATGGTGTTCACGGAGGAGGCGGCGAGCGCCTTGGCGCCTGGACGCACCTTGTCCCGATTCTGCAAAAAGGTGCGGTACGCAAGCGCTGACGTGTAGGTGAGCATCGTCCAGTCCATGTGAAGCGCGTCGGGACAGCCCATGAAATCTGCAAAGCCGTCGAGCCGCGACTTCACGTTGAGCCGCGACAAGTCCGATCCTTGCGTCGCGAGATAGACGAGCAGGGGATTCGCCGCTGCTCGTTCCTGCGTCGGCATCACGATGCCGGCGGCCGTCATTAGCACAATCTCGTTGGTCATGGGCTGGAAAAGTACAATCTATGAAATCGTCTCTGTTTCTACTTTGGCCGTCTGGGCCGAGCATTACTCTCTATAACAGACATTATATAGAGTAATGTGACCTGACCCGAAGAGACCGGAAATCACAAAAGAACCAGAGGGAAGAGTTGTGGTTGGATTGACGCGTTTAAACGGGCTAATCACGAGAAAGTACTCACGGCGCAAAAAAGGAGACCGTTTAAATGCGCCTTTGAAGAGGCAAAATTACCCGCGAGCCTTAGAAACCATTGGGATGAGCAGTATTCAGAAATGACTCGATTTCGTTCAAAATCGAAGAAGATCAGCTGCGACTTTGCTAGGGCGAGTATTACGGTCCCTGCGAATACACCGCATCAGGGACTCGAGCCGCCGAAGTCGCCGCAAAGCGATTGTCGTTGAGCGCAACGATGATGATCTTACAGAGGATCAGCCAGACAGGCTCATTGGACCACAACGAAAGAGCCACCCGCAAAGGAATGGCTCTTTCTATCGAGGGGAAAGGAGAAACCTATTCGGCGTCCTTCTCTTCGAGGAAACTGTCGTTGACCGCCTGCTTCAGTTCGGCGCCGGCCTTGAACATCGGGATGTACTTCGCCTCAACAGGCACCTGCTCGCCGGTGCGAGGATTGCGAGCCATGCGGCTCTGGCGCAGACGGAGGCTGAAGGATCCGAAGTTGCGAATCTCAACGCGGGTGCCCTTGCCGAGCGACTGAATGACCGTGTTGAGGATCAGGTTGACAGCCGTTTCGGCTTCGCGGTTGGTGAGAGAGCCGTGCTTCTGGAAGACGTGCTCAATCAATTCCGACTTAGTTAAAGCGTGTGACATGGGAAAAAAGCTTTCAAATCATTGAAGATGGGCGATTCTAGCAAGTTTGAGCGCCTTCGGCACAGGGTGCCAACATGTTGGCACCTAAAAACACCTCATTCGGCGCCGCCAGCACGTCGGCCAAGTCCCTGAAAACAGGGCCGCCCTGCTAGATAATTCAACATAATAACATTTATGTTGAATTGACTCTAAAATATCAAAAGGAGTGTCAAATTTCGAGATACTTGTCAAATATCGATATGCCAGCTCCGTGTCTTCATGAAGACACATTGTGTGTACTCATGAGTACGCTTTGTATTCGACATTTGGAAAGCGTTTCGGATGTTGGAAGCTATGGCAAGTTGTCAATCGTAGGCAGAAAAAAAGCCGCCGATCCGAAGACCGACGGCAACTTTTGAGCATTACGCCTTTTTGTCATCGACCAAGCCCGAAGGTGCGAACTCTGGGCCTTGTCGTAGCTGCCATCTGTCTTTCAACTTCTCCTTCCAAAAGGGCGGCCATCGAAAATTCGATCCCGCCCCATCGTCGTTCTAATTTTCATAACAGAATTACAGCTATAATCAAGTGACTGTGGAGTTGCAACCAATAATCTTGCCAACAGGCTGTCTGCTATGTCTGAAAACGTCATTCTAAAGAAAAATCCATACACCCTCGCCCAATTTGACACCATCCAAAAGGGCGGTTGGGCCTATGTAGACAAAACGCGCTACATCGAGGTTTTAGAGAACTACGATGCGTTCTATCCGTTCATCACACGGCCGCGCCGCTTCGGAAAGACGCTCTTCACGCATACGCTTCAGGCTTACTACGACATCGTCGCCGCCAAGGACTTTGAACAGAACTTCGCCGGCACCTACATCGGCGAACATAAAACGCCGCTTGCAAATACGTACCGCGTTCTTCGATTGGACTTCTCTGGCATTGATTCCTCTAATTTCAAAGAAGGCTTCATCGCTTCGCTTCAGGCCGGTCTGCAATTCTTTTGCACCCACAATGGGTTTGAAGAGCTCCGCCCTGTCCTTGAAAAGGAATTTTCCAATCCCAGCATTCTTATCGCATCATTTCTTATTGCGTACTCAGCTTGTTGCCGCGACAAAATTTACCTCATCATCGATGAGTATGACCACGGGGCCAATGAGGTTCTGGCTGCCGACGTAGATGAATTTCGCGAACTCAAAAAATCCAGCAGCATGCTCAAGGCCTTTTATGCCGAATTGAAATCTTTGGCGACAAGCGGGCCCATTGAACGGATTTTCATTACTGGCGTCACCTCCATTGAGCTGGATTCGATAACTTCGGGCTTTAATATCGCAACAAATTTTTCGAATAACCCCAAATTTGCCGGAATGTTTGGCTTTACGGAGGCGGAGCTTCGAGAACTGATTCCTCAGCTCGTCAATCTCAAGCAATACGGCAGGACGCTTGAAGAAGTCGTCAACCGCATGAAGGAGTGGTACAACGGCTATCACTTCAGCGCCCGAAGCAATGAAAGTGTTTTCAATGCGTCCATGTGCCTTTATTACTTGGATGTACTTGCCGAAACGGGTCGTGAGCCACGCTCCATGCTTGACCCATCGGTTGCCAATAGTCTGGACAAGATTGAATCCATTCTTTCGCTGGGTGATCCTGAGTTTGTTCTCAAAACGCTGGAGCTAGCCTTGCAGCATCGGCCCATCCCCTTCTTTGGTCGGATGCAGCCGCTCAATCTCAATCAGCATAAAAAGATCGACGATCACTGTGTGCTTTGCGCACTTGTCTACCTCGGGTTCCTGACGTTTATTCCAGGGAACAAACAGGCCCTCATCGTTCCCAATCGGGCGATCGGCATTCAGTTCTTCGAGTACTTTTTCAAGCACGTGTTGCTAGCAAAGAACTACCGGTTCAGCCTCTCGGAGTTTTCCGATGCCTATCAAGCGCTAGCCGCCGGCAACCCGAAGCCCTGGCTGGAGCTTTCTAACCAGCGCCTTGTGGAAGACAGCGGCGTGCACATGCACGCCCAGCTCACCGAAAAGGTGTTCCAGACCATGCTTGCGGCCACGCTGTGGTTCTCAACGGACTACCGCGGCGAACTGGAATGTGAATCGCGCGGTGAAGACTCTGGCTTCATGGACCTTCTGTTGAAACCCCGCGAGAACAAGACGCTGCCGACGTACGTGATTGAAGTGAAGCACCTTGCGGCTGGCGCTGAAGACGCCACCGTAGCGGGAGCTCTGGAAGCAGCCCGTCAGCAGGCAGAGCGATACGCGGAAGGCGAAGCGCTTCGCGATACCCCGAACCTGAAGCGCGTGGCCTTGGTTTATCGAGGCT
>CAVJBF010000090.1:0-11721 GCA_963647785.1 Acutalibacteraceae bacterium | reverse complement strand
CTCATGGAAGACAGCGGCGTGCACATGCATGCGCAGCTCACCGAAAAGGTGTTCCAGACCATGCTCGCGGCGACACTCTGGTTCTCCACCGACTATTGCGGCGAACTCGAGTGCAAGTCCCGCGGCGAAGACTCCGGCTTCATGGATCTGCTCTTGAAACCCCGCGAGAACCAGACATTGCCGACGTACGTAATCGAGGTGAAGCACCTGCCAACGAGCGCGGAGGCTTCCGCCATAGCGCAAGCGCTGGAAGCGGCTCGCGATCAGGCGGTGCGGTATGCAGCGGGTGAAGCGCTGCGCACCACCCCGAACCTGAAGTGCGTCGCCATCGTCTACAAGGGCTTGAAGATTGGCGCTATGGATATTTTCTAAATCGAGCTGCGCCGCCCCGATAAAATCCGCGAAGAATCCTCCGCTGGCTCATCGCTTTTCAAGCCTCGCTCGCCGCGCTAAAATTATGCGTCTTTAAATTCGGTCGCCGGTGCATCAGAACACCGGGCGCTTCGGTGAAGCGCCCGCCCCCTCGGAAACGCTCCGCCCTCCGAAGCCAACAACAAGCAAGAAAGGGTCTTACAACATGTCCGGTCATTCCAAATGGGCCAATATTCAGCACCGCAAGGGCCGTCAGGACGCCAAGCGCTCCAATCTCTGGACCAAGCTGGTCCGTGAAATCATCGTTGCCGCACGCACCGGCGGCAGCGGGGACCCCGACATGAACTCCCGCCTGCGTCTGGCGATGCAGAGGGCCCGCGAAGGCAACGTGCCCAAGGACACGATCAACAACGCCATCCTCAAGGGCACGGGTCAGATGGAAGGCGTGAGCTACGAAGAAGTCCGCTATGAAGGCTACGGCGTGGGCGGCGCTTCGCTCATCATCGACTGCACGACCGACAACCGCACCCGCACGGTGGCGGACGTCCGCCATATCCTCTCCAAGCACGGCGGCAACATGGGCGCCGAAGGGTCGGTGGCTTTCCAGTTCAAGCACTGCGGCGAATTCTTCTTCGAGCCGGGCACGGACGAAGACAAGGTGATGGAGACGGCGCTTGAAGCGGGCGCTGACGACGTTGTCACGCAGGAAGACGGCTCGATCGAAGTCGTCTGCGAACCGCAGGCCTTTGACGCCGTGCAGAAGGCATTTGAAGCCGCAGGCCTTGCGCCGGCCGCCGCGGACGTTTCCATGAAAGCCTTGAATGAAGTCGAGCTCAAGGGCGAAGACGCCGAGAAGATGCACCGCCTCATTGATGCTCTCGAAGACTTGGACGACGTCTCCAACGTCTACACGAGCGCCGTCTTTGATGACGAAGAGTAAGCTTCACTAAGCCATGCAAACAAAAGGCGGCGCCCGTCCGGCAGTGACGAACGCCGCCTTTTTTCAACCCCATTTTTCCCTTACCCATCGGAGACACTTATGAAAGTTCTCGTTGTCGGCGGCGGCGGCCGCGAACATGCCCTCGCCTGGCGTCTTTCTCAGGCCCCTTCGGCGGAAAAAGTCTGGATCGCCCCCGGCAATCCCGGCTCGGCCGCAGACGGCATTGAAAACCTCCCCGTGACCGACATCGAGGCGCTCGCGCAATTTGCGAAGGAAAACGGCGTCGACCTCACGGTCGTGGGCCCGGAAGCCCCCCTCGCAAAGGGCCTCGTCAACGTCTTTCGCCGCGAAGGCCTCTCCGTCTTCGGCCCCACGAAGGAAGCCGCGCAGCTTGAAAGCTCCAAGGACTTTGCCAAGGCCTTCATGAAGCGCCACGGCATTCCGACGGCGGATTACGAAACGTTCTCAGACCCCGCCGCGGCGCACGCCTACCTTGACAAGAAGGGCGCCCCCATCGTCATCAAGGCCGACGGGCTTGCGGCCGGCAAGGGCGTCGTGGTCGCCATGGACCTTGAAACGGCCCACGCCGCCGTGGACGAAATGTTGGAAGGCCACAAGTTTGGCGCCGCCGGCGCCCGCGTCGTGATCGAAGACTATCTCGACGGCGAAGAAGCAAGCTTCATCGTCATGGTGGACGGCGAACACATTCTCCCGCTCGCGACGAGCCAGGACCACAAGCGGCTCCTTGACAACGACCAGGGCCCCAACACGGGCGGCATGGGCGCCTACAGCCCGGCGCCCGTCGTCACGCCTGAAATCCACGCTCAGGTGATGCGCGACATCATCGAGCCCACGGTGAAAGGCATGGCCGCCGACGGCCTTCCCTACACCGGTTTTCTCTACGCGGGCCTCATGATCGGCAAGGACGGCAAGGCGAAGACCCTGGAATTCAACTGCCGCATGGGCGACCCCGAGACGCAGCCCATCATGAGCCGCATCACGGGCGATTTTGCGAAGGTGCTGAAAGCGGCCGCGGACGGGCATCTCGACACGGAAACGCTCGCGTGGGACGATCGCGCCGCTCTGGGCGTCGTCGTCGCCGCGAACGGCTACCCGGAAAATCCCCGCAAGGGCGACGTCATCACGAGCCTTCCCAAGAACGACGCGGACCACCACGTCTTTCATGCGGGCACGAAGGTGAATGCCGCGGGCAAGCTCGTCACTGCGGGCGGCCGCGTCCTCTGCGTCGTGGGCCTCGGCAAAACCATCCGCGAAGCCCGTGACGCCGCGTACGAAGCGGCCGATCAGGTACACTTTGACGGCGCCCAGAAGCGCCGCGACATCGGCTACCGCGCCCTGAAGTAATCAGGCCGAAGCCCCCCTCCAGCACGCGGCCTTTTTCTTGAGGCCGCGTGTTTTTTGTCTCCCCATGACCATCAACCTCTCCATCATCCCCCGCGGCATCGGCCTTCTGGGCGGCACGTTTGACCCTGTGCACACGGGGCACCTTGCGCTTGCCCGCGAAGCGCTGCGCGCCCTGAACCTGCTTCGAATCGACTTTGTGCCGGCGCCCGCGCCATGGCAAAAGGCCGTTTTGACGCCCGTTGACCTCCGGGTTGCCATGCTTGAAGCCGCGATTGCCGGACACCCCGAATTCGGCCTCAACCTCTGCGACGTGCTGCGAGAAGGCGCCACCTACACGATCGACACCGTCCGGGAGCTGCGCCAAACCTTGGGCGAGGCCATGCCGCTCGTGCTTCTCATCGGACAAGACCAGTGGGTGAACTTTCACACCTGGAAGGACTGGGAGCGCCTCACGGACTACGCGTCGATCGCCATCTGCAGCCGCAGCGCCGCGAGCGCCGTCCCGTCCGATGTCGTCACGCGCTGGGCGCAGGATCGCTGGACGGCGCCCCGGGAAATCAACCTTTTCCCCGCCGGGCGCCTCACGCGCTTTTCCATGCCCGAACACAGCGCGAGTTCGACTAAAATCCGCACGCTTTTTTCCCAGGCGGGCCGGCAGGAGGCCTTGAAGCGCCTTTCCGCCTGGCTCCCCGCGGCGACGGCGGCGCTGATCGCCCGCCGCAACCTCTACTGAACTCTCCTTGTCAATAATGAAAACTGAAGAACTCGTCTCCGTCATCGTCAACGCGCTCGAAGACGTCAAGGCGCAGGACATCCGCGTCTACGACACCACCGACAAAACCAGCGCCTTTGAGCGCGTGATCGTCGCCTCCGGCACAAGCAACCGCCAGACCCGCGCGCTGGGCCTGGCCGCCTCACGCGCCGTAAAGGACGCGGGCGGCAAGGTGGCCGGGCTCGAGGGCCTTGATTCCGGCGAATGGGTGCTCGTCGACTTCGGTCCCGTGGTGCTGCATTGCATGCAGCCCCTCGTGCGCGACTACTACAACCTCGCCGAACTCTGGGGGCCGCACGCGATGGAGCTTGCGAAGGCCGCCAACGCCAAGACGGAATAAATCATGCACATCACCGTCGTCGCCGTGGGCCTAAGGCAGCCCGGATGGGCCGATGAGGCCGTCAAAGACTATCTCGGGCGGTTTCCGAAGGACTTCACGGTCACCGTAAAGGAAGTGAAGGCGGAGCCTCGCGCGGGTCAGCCTGCCGCGAAGCTGATGGAACTGGAGGCCGAACGCATCCGCAAGGCAATTCCAACGGGCGACATCGTGGTCGCCATGGACGAGCGCGGCCGCGACTTCACGACGATGGACTTTGCGAAAAAAGTCGAAGGCTGGAAGAACGAAGGCTGCGGCGTGACGTTTCTGATCGGCGGCGCGGACGGACTGGATCCCGAATTGAAGAAAGGCTGCCGCATGATGCTTCGCCTTTCCTCCATGACGCTGCCGCACGCCTTTGCGCGCGTCATGCTCGTGGAGCAGATCTACCGCGTCTGGTCCATTCTGAACAACCACCCCTATCACCGGGCCTAGCCGATGCCAAGCCTTTACCTTGCAAGCAAGAGCCCGCGCCGCCGCGAGCTTCTCACGGCCATGGGCGTCACGGACTTTGACGTGATGCCCGTCGGGGCAACCGACGTCATGACCTTCGTCGAAGGCGACGAAGCACAACTTTCTGGCGAATCCGCGGCGGACTACGTCGTGCGCACCGCCAAGGAAAAGGCGCTCGCGGCGCTCGCGAAGATCGCGGTCGAGCAGCGTCCCCCCGCCCCCGTGCTCGCCGCCGACACGGTGGTGAGCGTCGACGGCGTTGTGCTGGGAAAGCCTGACGGCGTTAGCGGCGCCCGCGACTTCCTGCACCGTCTTTCCGGCCGCACGCACGAAGTGCGCACTGCCGTGTGGCTTGCGACAGATTCAGAGCATCTGGAATTCCGCGTGAGCGTTTCACAAGTGACGTTCGCCACGCTCACCGAAGAACAGATCGAACGCTACATCGCCACGGACGAGCCTTATGACAAGGCGGGCGGCTATGGCATTCAGGGGCTTGCCGGACTCTTCATCGCCCGCATCGAAGGCAGCTACACCGGCATCATGGGCCTGCCCGTCCATGAAACGGGCGAACTCCTGCGGCCGTTGAAATTGACCGCTGTTTAAACGCAAATGGGCGCCGCTGGCGCCCATTTGCTTTCAACGTCCGTCAAAAGACGTTATTTCACATTCATCAATTCAACATCAAACACCAGTGTCGCGTAGGGCGGAATGACGTCGGGAAAGCCGCGCTCGCCGTAGGCGAGGTTGTAGGGAATGGTGAGCTTGCGCTTTCCGCCCACCTTCATGCCGGCGATGCCCTGCTCCCAGCCCTGAATCACCATGCCGGCCCCGAGCGGAAATTCGATCGGCTCGCCGCGAGTGTGGCTTTCGTCAAACACCGTGCCGTCCGTGAGACGCCCGATGTAGTGAACGCTCACGGTGCTCCCCATGACGGCTTCCTTGCCGCTTCCCGTCACCACCTCTTCAATCTCCAGTTTGCCTTCGGGCGGCACTTCGATGATTTCGAGGAGCTCGACGTCAAAGATCAGCGTGGCGTTGCCGGGGATCGGGCCGATGCCCGCCTCGCCGTAGCCCATCTCCGGCGGAATGGTGAGCGTGCGCTTGCCGCCCTTTTTCATGCCGAGCAGCCCTTCGTCCCAGCCGCGAATCACCATGCCGGCGCCCACGGTGAATTCGAACGGTTGGCTGCGATAAAGGCTCGAGTCAAACACCGTGCCGTCCGTGAGCTTGCCGGTGTAGTGCACGCGCACCTTGTCGCCCGCCTTGACGGCCGGGCCTTCGCCCGCCGCGGTGTCAACAATCTTGAGTTCAGCCATGACTGACTTTCCTTTCAGTGAAAAATGTGCGGCGAGTATAACGAATCCATGGCTTGACCCGTTTGCTCTTTTCCTCGTGCCGCTCGTCGGCAAAACCGCCGCTTCACGGTACAATGCGCCCACCTTAAGCGAAGGCCCCTTCGCCGATGCCGTCGTCCGACCGGCGGCACTCATCAGCAGTTGCGAATCGGCCTTCCCGGGCGACCGGATCTCACGGACGCCCCTCGCATAAACAGGTGCAGCCTCTGCCGGCCGGAGGGCGGCGCAAAGTTTTCGCCGTCTGCAGACGTTCGCCGCACTGTCTTTGGATTCATCAAGTGAACAATCCTTTTGCCGCTCTGGGCCTCCCGGAGCCTCTTACGCGCGCCGTCGCGGCCATGGGCTATGAAAGCCCGACCCCGATTCAGGTAAAGGCGATTCCCGAACTCTTGAAGGGACGCGACGTCCTCGCCGCCGCCCAGACGGGCACCGGAAAGACCGCCGCCTTCTCGCTTCCCATCTTGACGAAGATGCTCGAAGCCCCCGTAAAGCGCACCGCCCGTCACGTGCGCGCCCTGATTCTTGCCCCCACCCGAGAGCTTGCGGCGCAGATCGACGAGAACCTCAAGGCCTACGCCGCCAACACAAAGCTAACGACGGCGCTCGTCTTTGGCGGCGTCGGCATCAATCCGCAGACGCAGGCGCTCGCGCGCGGCGTGGACTTTCTTGTTGCGACGCCGGGGCGCCTGCTGGACCATCTGGGACAAAAGAACGTCACGCTCGAGGGCGTCGAGTTTCTGGTCCTTGACGAAGCCGACCGCATGCTCGACATGGGCTTCATCCACGACATTCGCAAGATTCTGAAGTTCCTTCCTGAAAAGCGCCAGACGCTGCTCTTCTCCGCCACCTTCAGCGACGAAATCCGCGACTTGGCGGACTCCTTTTTGAAAGATCCGGTCAACATCGAGATCGCCCGAAACAAGGAGGCGGCGATCATCGAGCAGGAAGCCTTCACCATCGCGAAAAAGCGCAAGCGCGAGCTGCTGCGCGACCTGATCGTGGACAACAACTGGGAGCAGGTGCTCGTCTTCACCCGCATGAAGCACACCGCAAACCGCTTGGCGCAGCAGCTCGAAAAGGACGGCATCGAGGCCGCCGCCATTCACGGCAACAAGAGCCAGTCCGCGCGCACGAAGGCGTTGTCTGGCTTCAAGGACCACTCCGTTCGCGTCCTGGTCGCAACCGACATCGCGGCACGCGGCCTTGACATCGAGGGTCTGCCCCATGTCGTCAACTACGAGCTTCCCAACGTCGCCGAAGACTACGTGCATCGCATCGGCCGCACGGGCCGCGCCGGACACCCCGGCCACGCCGTGAGCCTCGTGTCCCCTGACGAAAAGGACTACCTGCGCGCTGTTGAGAAGCTCTTGAAAAAGAGAATCGCCACGCAGGAGGCGGTGGGCTACGAAGGCGCCGTCCCCGAAGACATCGCCCGGGACGATGCCGAGCGCGACAAGAAGCGCGCCGAGGAGCTGCAGAAAATGCGCGAAGCTCGCCGCGCCGCGCGTCTGAAGCAGGAAAGCGCCCGCACGGCGCCCCGCAAGACGGAAGCCAAAACCGAAACCACTACGAACGCTGACGAGCGCTTCACCAAAAAAGTCGTCCGTGAAACACGCGAAGCCGCGCCGTCACCGCGTCGCCAGCCCCGTTCTGCCGAACGCCGCGGTGACGAAAGACGCGATGATCGCCGAGAGGAGCACCGCCGTTTCCGCGATGAAGCCTTTGAAGGCCGGCGCAGCGAGGATCGGCGTCCCCGTCGCCCGGATGACGGCCGCACCGGCAGCGAATCCCGTGGTCGTCGCTTTGCAGAAGACAGCCGCCGCGGACCGCGCTCTGAACGCCACTGGGAGGAACGCCGCCGGCGCCCCGACATCGTTTCGACGCTTGTGAAGGAAGACGACCGCCGTTGCCGCCGTCAGGAGACGACGCGCGACGACAGCCGCTTTGAATCCGTGAGCTCGAACCTGCCGCCAGGCATGGTGCTGAAATTCCGCCGCCGCTAAGCGGCCATTGTGAGCCGCCTTCGGGCGGCTCCGTCATTTCTGACTCAGCGCTCAGTACCTGAGGCAGCCGATCGGAACAACATAGACGCCGTCCTCACGCCGATAGGCAAACCGCTCGACTGCTGTCAGAACCATCAGAAACGCGGGCTTTTCCATCCGCGTCGAATCGATTTTTTCTGCCAGCGCCTTCAGCGTTTTGGCACCATGCTCGATGGCTTCCGCGCCGCCCATCTTGATTTCAATGAGGCCATAGGTCCCATTGCGGCGATGCAGCACAGCGTCGCACTCAAGGCCATTCTTGTCGCGGTAGTGGTACACCATGCCGTCCAAAAGATCGCCATAAACACGCAAGTCCCGAATGCAGAGCGTCTCAAACACAAAGCCAAACGTTTCCGGATTCTTCATCAGGTCTTCCGGCCCAAGTCCCAATGCTGCCGCACAAAATGACGGATCAGAAAAATACCGAGTGTTCGTCGTACGAATGGCCGTTTTAGAGCGCAAATTAGGATTCCACGCCGGCATGTCTTCAATGACGAAGATTTTAGTCAACGCCTCGATGTAATCACTCAAGGTCTTGGTGCTCATTTCGGGCGACTCTTCTGCACTGTTGCTCTTCATGTCCTGCACCAGTCCTGACAATGGCAGTTGCGATCCTTGATTTCGAGCGTACGAACGCATCAGGAGCTTCGTCCATTCGGCATTTCGTTTTATATTATCTACTCGCGAAATATCGATGTTGACCACCGCACCGTAATAGTCCGTCACTCGTCCCAGAGCGTCCTCGGGCGCTTGGTCAATGGCGGTCGGCCAGCCGCCACGACAAGCAAGAAAAGCCACATTTTCATAGCTCAGTTTGTTTTTACAAGCCGAAAACTTGCCGTCAAAAAGGTCTCCCAAACTGACGCCTCCGTTGCTGTCGCCAGATTCGTAGAGACTCATCGTTCGCATGTGCAGCCAAGCAAACCGCCCGGTTCCTGAATGGAAGATTTTCGAACGGTCCGCAGGAACGGCGGACCCTGTCAAAATGAACTGTCCCGTCGCTTGTCGCTGATCCACCTCGAAGCGAACGGCATCCCAGAGCTGCGGCGCCACTTGCCACTCATCGATCAACAGCGGCGGTTCTTCGTCCAACAACAGCGACGGCTGCAACCGTGCCAAATTCTCATTGTTCGCACGCCGTTCAGGATCCGTCATGAAAACCACACTTTTAGCCAACCGCTTCGCCGTAGTCGTCTTTCCACAAAGCTTTGGCCCCTCGAGCAGAACCGCTCCGATTCCCTTGAGCTTGCGAAACAAGAGCTGATCCATTACCCGTGGAAGGTATTTTTTCTCCGTTTTATTTACCATGATTGCCGCTCCAAAATTTTTACTTCCGCGGTTGGCCGTATTTTACTTCCGTAGTTGGCTGTATTTTACTTCCGCGGTTGGCTGCATTTTACTTCCGCGGTTGGCCGTGTTTTACTTCCGCAGTTAGCTGTGTTTTGCTTCCACAGTTGGCCACAAAACAACCGAAAACAAAAATGAAATACATAGATTTCAGCTTGATTTTAGTTGCATTTTTATGTATAAAATTGATTTTTGCACAAGCAATTCTTTAACCTATTGCAATGCCAGAGGCTGCTGGTTCGGCTTTTGTTAGACTTCGCCCGCCTTTTTTGGAACCTTTCAGTCATGCCTCACCCTCTCCGCCTTCTGCTTATCTCACTTTCCGCCAGCGCCCTCGTCACTGGCTGCGCCACAACGTCCGAGGAAAAGCCCGTTCTGACGGATGCCACGACGTCAGCCTCAAACACCGATCTCGCCAAGCTCTACGAGGCCCCGAACCGCATGCGACTCTCCTGCACATCTTCTACGCCTCTGTCGGTGAACTCCCCCTTCGAGTCACTCCCCCTCACCTGCCCAGAAATAAACCTCACCGCCACCGTAGTCGAGATGTATGACGCTGGCTGGCGCATTGAGTCAGTGAACGTTGGCCGCGACACCCTCGAAAACGGCGTAACAGAAATTCCTTTCTCCATCACGTTGCGCAAACTCTTCTGAACCAAGTCCTCTTCTCATCTCCACTCCAGCCGCCTGGACCATAATTTCGTTCAACAGGTTAAAAACCATTGCCTTCTGACGCCATTAAACGTCATATCTTCTAAACTCTCGGCCCGTCAGCCGTCCTCCCTCAGACGGCATCTCGCTTTTGGAAGGGCCACCATGTCTACTGTCATCGAACGTCTTGCCGCCGCCCGCGCCGCGGCGAAGGATCGTCATCTCGCGGCGCTCATTGTCACTACGGGAGACCCGCACATGAGCGAGTATCTTCCCGAAAACTGGGCGCTTCGCCGCTACCTCACGGGCTTCACAGGAAGCGCCGGAACGCTCATTGTGACAGACCGAGAGGCGCTTCTCTGGACCGACAGCCGCTACTGGAATCAAGCCGCCCGAGAGACCGAAGGCACGGGCATCACCGTGATGCCTACGGGAAAAGACGGCGTCCCCGCGCCCCGCGACTGGCTTTTTGAACATCTTCCAGAAGGGAGCACGGCGGGCGTGGACTTTGCTGCCGTCGCCGCCGAACGCATGGCCAGACTCGAAGCCGAGCTTGCCGTGAAATCGATCGCCGTGGAGGACGCGGGCGACCTCACCGATCGTCTCTGGCCTGAACGCCCGGCTCGCTCGGCCGCCCCCGTGCGGGTCTTCACGACGGCGCAGCAGCCCGTTGCGGAAAAGCTCGCGACAATCCGCCGAACGTTGAAGGAAAAGCAGGCCGGCGCCCTCTTTCTCTCAAGCCTTGACGACATCGCGTGGACCCTGAACCTTCGCGGCAGCGACGTCCTGCACACGCCAGTCTTTGTGAGCTTCCTGCTGGTGACGCAAGAAAACGCCGTGCTCTTCATTGACGACGTGAAGATCGCTTCTGACGACGTGAAGGCGCACCTTTCGGCCGCCGGCATCGCGACAGCTCCCTACGACAGCGTCTGGGAGGCGCTCGGAAAGCTCACTGGCGACGTGCTGTTGGACAAGAAGCGAACGAGCGCCAAAGCGGCCTCGATTCTGGCCGCCCGAAGCAACGTGCGGCTCCTTCCCGGAATTCAGCCCACGACGATTTTGAAGAGCCGCAAGACGACAGCTGAGCTCGACGCCCTTCGCCACGCCATGGTGATCGACGGCGTGGCGCTTGCGGAGACCTTTGCGTGGGTGTCGGAATGCGACGCCGACGCAAAGGCGATCACGGAGCTTGACGTCGCTGACTTCCTGCACGAAGCCCGCGCCAAGAACCACGACTTCTTTGACGAGAGCTTCACAACAATTGCCGCCTGGGGGCCCAACGCCGCCGAGCCGCACTACACGCCAAAGGTTGGAACGGCCGCCGAACTGAAGCAGGACTCGGTGCTCCTCGTTGACAGCGGCGCACAGTACGCAGGCGGCACCACCGACGTCACCCGCACGGTGGCGATCGGCCGCCCGACGGCCGAGATGAAGCGCGACTTCACGGCCGTGCTGCGCGGCCACATTGCCATCGCGACGACGCGATTTCCAAAGGGCGTCTTTGCGTCCCAGCTGGACACTCTCGCCCGCACGCCCTTGTGGGAGATCGGCGCCGACTTCGGCCACGGCACGGGGCACGGCGTGGGCTTTCACTTGTCCGTGCACGAAGGTCCAGCGCACATCAGCCCTCGCTGCCCCACGGAAGAGTCGTCCCGCATCGTGCCTGGGCTGGTGCTCTCCAACGAACCGGGCCTTTACCGCACGGGGCGCTGGGGCATCCGCACAGAAAACCTTGTGACGCCCGTGGCCGCCGAGGCCATGTCCGACGAAATGATGCCGTTTCTCACGTTTGAAACGCTCACGCTCTGCCCCATTGACTGGCGCCTCATCACGACGGCGATGATGACGCCATATGAAATCTGGTGGGTGAACGACTACCACCGCCGCGTCAAAGAGACGCTCACCAACCGTCTCTCGCCGCGCGCCCAGCGGTGGCTCAACCGCGCCACCGACATCATGTAGTGCGTTCCAGGCCAGCCTCCAATCGGCCGCCCCTGACAGCTCCCGACGACTAAAGTCGCGGGGTTCCGAGTTACTTCAGAGCTTCT
>CAVJBF010000089.1:8017-11811 GCA_963647785.1 Acutalibacteraceae bacterium | reverse complement strand
GTCCTCCATGTCTCAAATCAGGAAGGCGCTCCCATTCTGACAAATTTGGCGGATTCTTGGTCGGCTAGCAAAACCCTGCGAACCGGCGAAAAATTGAAGAAAAATGCCGGCGGTGCCGCCCTTTTAATCGCGGGCTCGTTAAAATGATCGTTCTATCGGATTTCGGGCGGGTTTGTTCCCGGCCTCTTTTTGCTTTGGAGTTGTGTCAGTCATGGCAGTCGACGTTATTGAACAGAATCTTGACGGTTCGGATCTTTCGATCGGGGTCGTTGTGTCCCGCTTCAACGAGTATGCGGGCAAAGAGCTTTATGCCGCCTGCCTCGACGAACTGAAGCGCCTTGGGGTTGCTGAAGAGGACATCACCTACGTGTCCGTGCCGGGAGCGCTGGAAATTCCGTTTGCGCTTTCGCGCTTGGCGGAAACGGGCGACTACGACGCGCTCATCGCGCTCGGGGCGGTGATCCGCGGCGAGACGTACCACTTTGAAATCGTCTCCGACCGCTCGTCCGAAGGCATCGCCCGCGTGTCTGCCGAATACGACATCCCGGTCGCCAACGGCGTTCTCACCTGCGAAAACGACGACCAGTGCAAGGCCCGCACCCTGATGAAGGGCAAGGACTGCGCGCAGTGCGCGGTGGAAATGGCGCGCCTTGCGGAGCAGTTCCCGGTGGACTTCCCTGATGACTACGAAGAAGACGACCATGAGTGAAAAGAAGCGGCTTCCTCTCGCGGGCGCTCGCCGCAAGGCGCGTGAATTCGCGCTTCTGGGGGTTTACGAAAGCCTTGTCAATCAGTCGGCGGATTTTGCGGAGATTGATGCGGGGCTCCTTTCCGTCATCACGGACGAAGACGGTCCGGTGGCGGGGTGCGACTTGACGCCCGAAGACTTTGAAGCGTGTGATCAGGTGTTTTGCCGCGAGATTCTCGCGGGCGTGATCGCGGATCGCGCCAAGATTGACGACATCCTCTCGCACCACGTGGACCGGGAGCTCGATCGTCTGTCCGTCATCGAGCGCGCGTGCCTTACGATCGGCACGTGGGAGCTGATGCACGCGCCGCAGACCCCGTACCGCGTCGTGATCAACGAGGCGGTGGAATTGGCAAAGCAGTTTGGTTCTGACAAGGGCTACAAGCTTGTGAACGGGGTCCTCGACAAGACGGCGGCCGAAGTCCGTCCCGAGGAAGTGAAGGCCGACGCAGCCCGCAAGTGATTTGACGCAGCGATTCGCCGGCGGCTGGCGTCTGCGGGACGCGGCGGATGTTGCGGAGAAAAGGCGTGATTCGATTCGCAGACGCGGATGGAACGCGCCTTTTTTCGTTGGAGAAAGAAAATGGTTCAAAACGGAGAATTTTCCATCATTGACCGCTTCTTTACGCACGCCTCGTTTGGCGCCTGGCGCTCCAAGGGCGTGGGCGACGACTGCGCCATCATTGACACCGGGGCGGGGCGCCTGGCGGTCACGACCGACATGGTGGCCGTCGGCACGCACTTCCTGCCTGACGCCGATCCCGAGGATGTGGGCTACAAGGCGCTCGCGGTGAATTTGTCTGACTTGGCGGCCGCGGGCGCCGTGCCGCGGGCGTTTTTTCTTGCGGTGGGGCTGCCCGCGAAAGACGACGCGTGGTTGGCGGGCTTCACGCGGGGGCTGATGACGCTCGCGCACGAAGCGGGGTGTCCTCTCTTGGGGGGCGACACCACGAAGACGCCGCAGGTGGGGGATGTGCGGTCGCCCGCGGTCATCACCATCACGGCGATGGGGGAGCTTCCGGCGGAAATGGGGCTGACGAGAGCGGGCGCCCGGCCTGGCGACGACATCTGGGTGTCGGGGACGGTGGGTGGCGCCTGCGCGGCCTTGAAGCATCGGCTTGGGGAATGGTCGCTTGCGGCGGAGCTCTTTCCTGCGGCGGACGCGCGGCTCAACCGCCCTGAGGCGCGCAATGCGCTGGGCACGGCGCTGCTTTCGGTGGCGACGGCCTGCGCGGACGTGAGTGACGGCCTCGCGCAGGATCTGGGACATATTTTGGAAAGAAGCGGCGTCGCGGCGGATGTCTTCTGGGATGCTGTGCCGCTGCACGCCGCTTTGGCGGGGTTGTCCGTCGAAAAGCGCCTCGCCGCTGCGATGGCAGGCGGGGATGACTATGAACTTGTCTTCACGGCGCCGCATGAAAAGCGGGGCCTTGTGGAGCAGGCGGCGATTTCCGCGGTGACGCCCGTCACCTGCATCGGTCGCATTCGGGAAGCCGACGGCACGGAGCGCTTTTTGATGCATGACAAGGCGGGCAACCGCATGGCGCTTCCTGCCGCTGGGTTTGATCATTTTTCGGAGTAGCTCGTGAGTCTCAAGGAAAAGTACAGTGCGGCGAATCCCGCCAACCGCGTGCGCCCCGGCTGGGTCTTCACGCTGCAGCATCCGGCGCATTTGATCGCGCTCTTTTTCGGCGCCGGGTGCCTGAGGCCCGCGCCCGGGACGTGGGGGACGCTCGCGGGCGTCATCGTGTGGGCGGCGGCTGTGCAGGTCTTTCCACTCACGTTTCTGGTGGCGGCGATCGTGACGGGCTTTTTTCTGGGCGTCTGGGCCGCGCAGAAGACGGGGGAGGATCTCGGAGTCGAGGATGCGGGCTGCATCGTGATTGACGAAGTTGTGGCGGTATGGTTTGTGTGCCTGTGGTTCCCGCAGACGTGGGTGACGTGGATGTCGGCGTTTCTTGCGTTCCGGCTTTTTGACATCGTGAAGCTGCCGCCCGCGTCCGTGATCGACGCTCGCATGAAAAACGGCTGGGGCGTGATGCTGGACGACTTGCTGGCGGCCTTGTGGGCGCTGGCGCTGCTTTTTGCGCTCGATTGGGGTGCTGCGCAGGCGGGCGTTCATTTTCTGGGAGTGTTCTGATGATTGAGGATCAGGAAGAAGAGCGGCTTGCGGCCGCGCTAGGCGAACTTTGCGCGGCGCGCAGCGTGCACGTCGTTACGGCGGAAAGCTGCACGGGCGGCCTCATCGCGGGCGCTATGACGGCGGTGGCGGGGGCGAGCGCCTGGTTTGACCGGGGGTCTGTCACCTATACGAATGCTGCCAAGCAGTCGATGCTCGGGGTGCGGGAAGAGACGCTGCAGGAATTCGGCGCGGTTTCGAAGGAAACGGCTTCCGAGATGGCGCTGGGGGCGATGGCGCACTCGGGGGCGGAACTTGCCGTGTCCGTGACGGGCCTTGCGGGGCCCGGCGGCGGGACGGCAGAAAAGCCCGTGGGCACGGTGTGCTTCGGGTTTGCGCAGAGTCTGACAGGCTTTCCGCAGTGCACAACGGTTGTGAAGCACTTTGCCGGGGATCGCGCGGCGGTGCGGCGTCAGAGCGTGGCGTTTGCGATTGCTGAGCTCACGCGGCTCTTGCAGAACACGCCGCAGCCCAAAGGACTGTCGCGAGGGAATGCCGGCGGCTTGGAATGAAGCGCTGAGTGGGAGTTGAGAACCCGCCTTTGGCGGCAATTCCTCAGAGAGCTTGCGGCAACAAGCCAAACTTCGAGGCGATGCGACGAACTTCCTTGAGTTCCAATCCCAGCAGTTCGGCGGCTTTGCGCATATCGGGCCACTTTTCGAGGAAGGTTCGCACCATTCTTTCTTTGGCATTGGTTTTACCTTCTGCGATTCCTTCGGCTCTCGCTTCTCGACGGTTGCCTTCAATGACCGAAATTTCGTCCATGCGACGAATTTCTTCTGCGAAATAGGCTCGGCGTTCAGCGGGATTGCTGAAATAGTGGCGGGCGGCGGTAATGGCTGTCATGATGGCATCATCCTCCTGAGC
>CAVJBF010000089.1:0-7877 GCA_963647785.1 Acutalibacteraceae bacterium | reverse complement strand
AGGAAGGTTCTCACCATTCTTTCTTCGGCATTGGTTTCACCTTTGGCGATTCCTTCGGCGATTCCTTCGGCTTTCGCCTCTCGGCGGTTGCCTTCAATGACCGAAATTTCGTCCATGCGACGAATTTCTTCTGCGAAATAGGCTCGGCGTTCAGCGGGATTGCTGAAATAGTGGCGGGCGGCGGTAATGGCTGTCATGATGGCATCATCCTCCTGAGCTATCACTTCCTTGTCTTCAGTCGAGAGCTTGTCTGAAAAATAGCACATCCAGCGTTCCATCTTGGTCAACTGGGTGCGGTCTTTATTGTTTTTTGTAAACTTCGGAAGTTCAAGAAAGCTTATGCTTAAATCTTTAAAAACTCTTTGTTTTGTTTCCAAATCGCAGACACCGCAGGTGGCAAACGGCTTCGGATTCTCAAGCATCGTGTAGTTCAAGATGTTGAGCATGTAGACCGGCACCAGCTTTTGGTAGCCTTGTCCGCTGTCGAGATTGTCAAGGTATATCTGCGCCCAATAGGTGAGCGAGCGGCGCTCCATGTTCTTCTGATCGATGAGCTGCACCTCAATCTCTACCTTGGCGCCGCTGTCGAGCTCGCAAGCGAGGTCAAAACGAGACGATTTGCCCTTGTGTCGCTTGGGTGACTTCTCTGTGGGCAGAAGATGAATGTCCTTGATCGGGTGAGGGAGCTCCTTGGCAAGGAATGTGTTCAGGAAGTCGATGAGGATGGCTTTGCGTTCCTCTTTGCCAAAAACGAATTTGAACAAACCGTCGTTGAGCGCGTTGAAGGTTTTCGCACTGCCGTATGGCGCGGGAAGAATCGAATTTTTATCGAGCATGATCATTCCTTGCAACTGAATAGAGATATCTTACCAAAATCAATTGACTTTACCTGCTTCGATTGGCGGATGCCGGCTTCTCAAAAGAGGCTTGGCTTGCTACATTCGCGCTTCTCGACGGCCGGCAAGCGCGAGCGCCTTGGCGCTGCGGATGGCGTCGCGCGTCTTTTGGGCGGTGGCCGCGGCGGCTTCCGTGAAGTGCTCGTCGCTTCCGGCGTAAAGAATGGCGCGGCTTGAATTGATCACCATGCCCCAGCCGTCCTTGTCTAATCCTGCGGCGACAGCGGCGTTGACGTCGCCCCCTTGAGCGCCAATGCCGGGCATGAGCAGGGGAAGCGTCGGCGCCTGTGCGCGGATGCGGCGGATTTCGTCGGGCTGCGTCGCGCCCGCGACGAGACCAAGCTCGCCGGTCTTGTTCCACGGGCCCTGCGCGGCTTTCGCAACGTGTTCAAACACCATGAGGCCGTCCTGCGTCACGAGCTCCTCGATGTCGGCGCCGCCGGGATTCGAGGTGCGGCAAAGGAGAAAAAGCCCTTTTTCCGGGTACGCGAAATAGGGTTCGATGGTGTCGCCGCCCATATAGGGGGAGAGCGTCAGGGCGTCCGCGGCAAAGCGCTCGAAGGCTTCTTTTGCGTAGTGCTTGGCGGTGGAGCCAATGTCGCCGCGCTTGGCGTCCAGAACCACCGGAATGCCGGGGTGCTTTTCGTGAATGTAAGCGATGAGGCGGATGAGCGCATCCTCTTCGCCCTCTGAGGCAAAGTAGGCGATCTGCGGCTTGAAGGCGCAGGCATAGGGCGCCGTGGCGTCTACGATCGCGCGGCAGAATTCGTAGAGGGCGTCGGGCTTAGTCTTGATGCAGGCGGGAAAGCGGGCGACGTCCGGGTCCAGGCCAACGCAGAGCATGGAGTCCGCCGCCACGGAGCGGGCGCGGAGCTGTTCGGTGAATTTCATGGTAGTACTCGATCTCGTGGCGGCGAAGGCCGCAGTCGGCGGAAATGATAGCAAGGGACTTTGCTGGGATCGAAGGCTGTGACGAACGGCAATCAGCGTGTCCTGTAACATGTCAGACATGTCGCATGACAGGCGGTCTCCCTTCGAAGAGGCGCGGCTTGTTCATTCTATTGAGGACAGGTCCATGTGGCGCTTTGTTTTCCGTGATTGAATGGGAATCATCAGTCCTGTGGCTATGCCAGAACATCAAACGCTGGAAGCGGTGAAGTCGGGGGCGACGCTGCGCTGCAATCCGGTGTTGGCTCAGACTTGGTCCTTCGGGGCTGAGAGCGAAGCAAGCCTGTCGGGGTTCTGACAAGTTTGGCAGGTTTAAAAAAAACGGTAACAAACTTGGCAAGTTTAAAAAAACGGGCGTTCTGTGCTTGAAAGAGGAAAGTTGACCGATGAATCGCAGTGACGTGGAGCTGATGGCGCCCGCAGGGAGCGAAGAGGCGCTCTCGGCTGCCATTCAAGGGGGCGCGGACAGCGTCTATTTCGGCGTGGGGCGGCTTAACATGCGGGCGCATGCGGCGGGAAACTTTCGAGGGGAGGATCTGCCGCGGATCATGGATCGGTGCCGCGCCGCGGGCGTGAAGGGGTACCTTGCCGTCAATACGGTGCTCTATGACGAAGAGCTCGTCGAAATGAAGGGGCTCGTGGCGGCCGCGGCGGCAGCGGGGGTGGACGCCGTGATTGCGTCTGACCTGGCGGCCGTGAACGCCGCCCGAGAGGCGGGGATCCCCGTGCACCTTTCAACGCAGCTCAATATCTCCAACGCCGAGGCGCTCGCTTTCTTTGCTCCCTTCGCGGAGACCGCGGTGCTCGCGCGCGAGCTCAACTTGAATCAGGTGCGGCGCATTGCGGATGCGGTGCGCGAACGGCCGATTTTGGGGAGTTCGGGGCGGCCCGTGAAATTGGAGATGTTCTGCCACGGCGCCTTGTGCATGGCGATGAGCGGCCGCTGCTGGATGAGCCTTCATACGCGCGGAAAAAGCGCCAGTCGCGGCGAATGCTTGCAGAACTGCCGGCGCACCTACAGCCTCGTGGACCGCGAGCGCGGCACGGAGATCACGCTTGAAAACGGCTACGTGCTGAGTCCGCAGGACTTGAAGACGATCGGCTTTATTGACCAGATGGTGGCGGCGGGCGTCACGGTCTTCAAGATCGAAGGCCGCGCCCGCGGTGCGGACTACGTGCGAACCGTGACGGCCTGCTACGACGAAGCCTTGAGGTCGGTGGCGGAGGGAACGTACTCGGACGCCTCCCGCACGGCGTGGGACGAGCGTCTCGCGACTGTCTTTAATCGCGGCTTCTGGGCGGGGCACTACCTTGGGGCCGAGACGGCGGCGATCGTGAATGCCTATGGCTCCACCGCGACGGAGAAGAAGATCTTTGTCGGGCGCTGCGTCAACTACTTTGCCAAAGTGCAGGTGGCGCAGGTGGAGATTCTCGCGGGTGAAATCGCTTCCGGGGAGAAGCTTCTTTTCACCGGTCCCACGACGGGGGCGGTGTACGCGACGCCGCAAGCCCTCTTGAACGACGATGGCGCGAAGGTCGAAAAGGCAGGGCGCGGGATGCTCGTGACCTTCAAGGTGCCTGAGCCTGTGCGCGCCGGGGACAAGCTTTACCGTCTTGACGCGGCGTTGCGCTCGGCTTGAGTGTGAGAGGGCGCGCTAGCAAAAAAGGCGCGGCGCAGAGCGCAAGGCTGCGCAGTCCCGGCGCCTCCCGACAGGCCCTGGCCCAAAGGAGAATCCGGTCGCCGGAAAGTCGGACAAGCAGAAACCTCTAAGAATTGCTGAACGGCCTCCGTATAATCAATTCTGTTGCGCTGACCAGGCCTTGCCCTCGGGGCTGAGCGGCGCACAAGAAAACCACCACGGAAGAAAAAATGAAAAACGTCCTCGTCATCGGCGCCGCCGGCCAGATCGGCAGCGAACTCGTTCCCGCGCTCATCAAGGAAGGGTGCTTCACGGTCGCGGGCTTCACGCGCACCCCGCTCTCAAGCGAAGTGAAGGAGGGCGGTCCCTCGGAGCGCGTGGACATTCTGGACGGCGAAGGCCTCGTGCAGATCATCCGCCGCTATCGCATCGACACCATCTACAACCTCGCGGCGCTTTTGTCAGCGCGCGCCGAGGAGGTGCCCCTGGGGTGCTGGAACGTGGGCGTGAACGGCCTCATCAACGTTTTGGAAGCAGCCCGCATTGAAAAGTGTGCGGTCTTTACGCCGAGCTCGATCGGCGTCTTCGGACCCCGCAGCCCCAAGGACGCGACGCCTCAGGACACGATCTTCAATCCGCAGACGATCTATGGCGTCACGAAGGTGACGGGGGAGCTTTTGTCCGACTACTACTTCAAGAAGTACGGCGTCGACACCCGCTCCGTGCGCTTTCCGGGGCTCATCAGCCACGTGACCCCGCCGGGCGGTGGCACGACGGACTACGCCGTGGACATCTACTACAGCGCCGTGAAGGGCGAGACCTTCCACTGTCCGATCGGTCGCGGCACTTTCATGCCCATGATGTACATGGGGGACGCCCTGCGGGCGGCGATCGATTTGATGCGCGCCGATCCCGCCAAGCTCCTGCACCGCAACAGCTTCAACGTGGCGGCGATGAGCTTTGACCCCGAGGGCGTCAAGAAGGCGATTCTGAAGGAGGTGCCGGACTTTAGGATGGACTATCGGATCGATGCGCTGCGGCAGGCGATTGCCGAGAGCTGGCCCGACAGTCTGGATGACACCGCCGCCCGCGAGGAGTGGGGGTGGGCGCCGCAGGTGGATCTGGCCGGCATGACAAAGATCATGATCCGAGAACTTCGCCGCCGGCTCCCGCAGATCACGGCGGGGCTCTTAAAGCGCAGCGCTTGAGGCGTCTGGAGAAAAAACTTCGCGGTCCGTCTTGATTTTGGGCGCAAAACGCCGGATAATGCGCGTCTTTCCCGGTTTGGCACGTGGGCTGCATGCCCGTCATAAGACCGCTCCGCCTTCGTGCGGCACGTTATAGCGGCGGATGCGCAAGGCGAGCCAGGGCGACCGACACATCAATCGGACTTAAAAACAAATGAAACCCAACATTCATCCCGAATACCGCGAAGTCGCGTTCGTCGACCTCTCCATCAACAAGACCTTCATCATTGCGAGCTCCGTGCAGACGAAGGAAACCGTTGAGATCGACGGCAAGACCTACCCGCTCTTCAAGCTTGATACGTCTTCTGAGAGCCATCCCTTCTACACGGGCGCTCAGACGCGCATCGTCGAAGCGGGCCGCGTGGAAAAGTTCCGCGCCAAGTTTGCTGCGAAGACTCAGGAGCTGAACGCCGCTGCCGCCGCCAAGGCGAAGAAGTAATCGGTTCCCTCGCAGGAATCGGCGCAAGGGTGTCAATCCCCTTGCGGCGTTCACGAAACGGGCAGAACGCCGTGAAAGCGAGAGCTTTTGCGGGCCGGCTGCCCGTTTTCTTATTGGGGCGACACGCCCCGAAGCGGCCGGCCTTCCTCTAAGATAGCGCCGTTCATTTCCAGTAGTGCCTTATTTCATGCTCGATCTGCGTCCGACACCGGCGCATGTGACGTCGGCTGCGGCGGCCAAATTGCCGCGGCTCGTGCTCCTTGCGCTTTTGGTTTTCTTCATCTTCACGGGACTCTTTGACCGCGGCGTCTGGTCCGTGCGGGAGGGGGCGGCCGTGGGAGAAATCTGGGAGATGGCCCGAGGGGACTATGTCTCGTGGCTGTTTCCGATGGCCTCTGGCCTCGTCGTGACAGATCACGGGCCGCTCTCCTTGTGGGCGGGAGGCATCCTTGTTCGCGTCTTTTCCTTTTTGACGCCCGTTGCGGCGGCGCGTCTTTCGGCCGCCTTCTGGTTTGCGGTGACGACCTCGTCGATCTGGTACGGCACGTGGTGCCTTGCGCGGCGGCAGGAGGCGCAGCCTGCGGCCTCCGTTTTTGCGGGCAGCGCCGCCTACCGGGACTACGGGCGGCTTGTGGCGGACTCGGCGACGCTCTTTTTCGTGGCGATGTTCGGCCTCGTGCTCCGGATCCGCGAGCCCAACTATGAGTGCGCGGAGCTGGCGTTTTGCGCGCTTGCGTACTTTGCGTGCGCGTGGTCTCTGACGCGCCCCTATTTCGGCGCCTTGGCGGCCGGGGTGGCGGTCGCAGGGCTGATGCTCTCTTCAAGCCTCATCATGGGCGTCACGGTGCTCGTGGCGGCGCTTTTGATTTTCCTTCTCGTGCCCGCGCGCGGCAAGGCGAACAAGCAGTTCGCCATCACGATCGGCGCGGCGGCGGTGCTCTTTTCGCTGTGGCCTCTGGCATGCTGGGCGCTCGCCAGCGAAGTCATCAGCGACTACTTTCTACTCTGGGCGCAGGCGCAGGCGGGCTTTTTCGGCTTCACGTCCTTTGCGGGGCTGCGCTGGTTTCTGGAGCACATCGTCTGGTACCTGTGCCCCGCCTGGCCCTTTGCGGTGCTAGCCATTGTCAAGTGGCGCCGACACAAGTCCGCGCCCTTCATGGCGCTGCCGCTTATTTTTCTCGCGGCATGGGCGGCGGGGTGCATCGCGTCCGGAAACCTCAAGGCGGAAGACCTTCTCAACATGACGATCGCCCCCTTGTGCACGCTGGCCGCCTTCGGCCTCATGTCCGCCACGCGCACGTGGAAGAGCATGTTGGACGGCTTTGCGGTGACGGTGACGACCTTGGGCGGGCTTGCCCTTTGGCTCTACTGGCTCGCGTGGCTCCTGGGGTTCCCTCCCAAGATGGCGAATTCCATTTACTTGCTTGCGCCGACTGCCAAGGCGGGGGATGCGGGCTTTTTGGGCGTTGCGGCGGCGGTGGCAGTTACCGCCTTCTGGGCGTGGACGGTCATGAAGCGCGTAAAGTCGCGCTCCTTCAAGCTTTGGAACGGTCCCTGGATGTCGGCGGCGGGGCTCACCGTCTTGTGGATTCTGGTGGCCGAGCTCTTTACGCCCGCCTTTGATGCGAACCGCAGTTATGCGCCCGTGGCGCAGCAGGTGAGAGTGCAGCTCGCCAACTTGGGCTTTGAGCGCGATGACTGCCTGAAGACGCTCGGCATGAACGCGGGCATCGCCTCCATGATTTCCTACTACGGGCGGATGCCCGTGACGGCGGGCTCCTCGATGGTCTGCCGCTATGAGCTCGTGCGCTACGACGCCGGGGACGACCGCTTTGCGGACGCGGCGCCGGCGCGCGTCATCAAGCGCCCGAGAACAAACGAGCGCTTTATCGTGCGGCGCTTCTATCCAGGCCAGCTGCGCTTTATCGGGTCGGTGCCGATGACGGACCTTTGAGGACGGTCAGTCCGTGAGGAGGTTCTCAAGCGACAGCCCGCGCACGGGAAGAATCCGGAACCCGTGGATCGACTGGCCGCAGGCCTTGGCAAAGGCCTGCGCTTTGGCGTCCAGAATTTCGAGGCGGATTTTTTTGGGGTTGCGCTTGATTTCTGTGATTTCAATGGTTTTCTCAAATGAGTTGACCGTGATTAGGTCAATTTCGTTTTCGCCTTTGCGATCCCACCATTGCCCGGCGTCAGTCCAGCGGCCTGAGGTCCATGCGGATTCTCGATACCAGTCTTCCAGCGCCAGTCCTGTGAACTGATCCCATGCGGAGGTGCAGAGCGCTTTCAGGACCGCCCAGTTCTGCCGCTCGGCGAGCGACCGGGCGGCCGCAGGTTCAATAAAGCGGAACCAGAAGCGGAAGTAGTCGTCAGCCAGGCGGTAGCGCAAGCCTTTGGCGGAGGTCGAGAACATCGGCGCAACTGGTTTTATCAGTCCGTACTGCTGCTCGAGCCGGCTCAAATACGGACCGATCGGCTTCCCATCGCAGACGCTGGCAAGCTCGGCCCAGCGGGTCTTGCCTTCGGAGACCGCTTGCAACAGTTGGTAGTAGAGAGGCGACTCGAAGCGAAATTCGTTGGCGAGCACCGTGCTGCCGTCGTTGCGCAGAAATTCACTACAAAGCCGCGAGGAAGCCCCTGACTTTTAGTCATGGGGAGGAATCGCGTTCCGCGCGAAAGCGCGGTATATTCCTATTGACCCAAGCAT
>CAVJBF010000088.1:0-11857 GCA_963647785.1 Acutalibacteraceae bacterium | reverse complement strand
CAAAGGCGTGGTTGGCCTGATCAAAGAGCAGGTCCGCATTGCCGTCGCACACGGCCTCGGCCAGTCTGCCGGCGCCATGGAAATCGAGCGATCGATTGCGCAGCAGCATGTCGGTGTAAAGCTCGGCCAGAGAATCCGCCACCTCCTTGTTGGGGTAGCCGACGCGAAAGAATCTGCCCGAGCGTTGCTTGATGGTGAGGTAGCCCGCTTGTGTGAGCAGCACCACGTCGCTTACGCCGTCAAAATCTGTGGAGGCGTCAAGATCGTCATAGCTCACTTCCATTTCGTTCGCATACGCTTCCGGCGACTTGAGCGAATGGGAATGCAGATACTGCTGCAGCAACGAAGGATTGCCGCCGCTTTTCATCCAATAGTTCATAAAGCCGCGGGACGGACGGTTGAAAAATTGCAGCACTGACCAGGGAGCGTACAGATGCAGGGAGACGTCCTCATCAAAGCAGTAGCCGTCATAGTTTTCTTGAAGCTGGCGGCGCAGCTCAGTGATCGGCAAATTCAGCGCCCGGGCAGCGGCTTTGACTGGTTCTGAAAAGTACTGATCAATGTCATTCTCCGTGTAGCCGAGAAGCGGCGCAAAGAGCGGATCGAGTGAAATGTCCGTGAAGTTGTTGAGCTCTGAAAAGATCCCCGTCTGGTTGAACTTGGCAATGCCCGTTATGAACACGAAGCGCCAGCTGGCGTCGCAGGACTTGACGGTGGCATAGAAAGCAGCAAGCAGCGCCCGAACGTCGTTGAAGAGTTCTTGGTTGTTTAGACACGCTGTGAGCGGCGCATCATATTCATCGATGAGCAGCACGAAGGAATTTTTGGGCTGGCCTTTCAGCCAGTCGGCGAGTTGGTCCAGCCATTCTGATTCCAGTGATCGGTCAAAAACGAAGCCTTTTGCAGCAAAGGCTCGAATGAGCAACGATCGAAAGGAGGTTCCAAACGCCTCAAGATTTTTGAAATTCTTGATCCTGGAAAAGTCGAGGCTGATGACGTGGTAAGTCTTGTCCTTCCATAGTTTCTCGATGGCAAGTCCCGAGAAGTTTTTCAGACCGTCTTTAAATAGCGAGGCAAACGTGCTTACGAGCAGCGACTTGCCGAAGCGACGCGGGCGGGTGAGAAAAAATTTCTGTCGCAAGGAGGCCAGCTCGTAGATCAAGGCGGTTTTATCCACGTAGATCTGGCCCACATCGCGGAGCACTTCAAAATCGGAAGTGCCGAGCGGCAAGGCAGTCCGGTAGCTGGAAGTCATTTCTTTCACTCCTCAAATCAGGTGCAGGAAAAACAAACGGAAACCTCAACCGTAAAAAATATGGCGGAGACGCCGCAAGACGCTCCGCCGCTTTTTGACTGATGACTGCGATCAGTGCGAAATAATCTTCGAGAGGAACTGCTTGGCGCGATCGCTCCTGGGCTCCACGAAGAACTGCTCCTTGGGGCTGTCTTCCAAAATCTGCCCCGCCTCCATGAAGACCACGCGGTCGGCCACCTTGCGGGCAAAGCCCATTTCGTGGGTGACCACCATCATCGTCATGCCTTCCTTGGCAAGGCTCACCATCACGTCGAGCACTTCATTGATCATTTCCGGATCAAGGGCGGACGTCGGTTCGTCAAAGAGCATGCAGTTCGGATCCATCGTGAGGGCGCGCGCGATGGCGACGCGCTGCTGCTGGCCGCCCGAGAGCTGGCCTGGGAACTTCGGCGCCTGCTTGGCAAGGCCCACGCGCTCCAAGAGCTTCAGGCCCTTTTCGGTCGCCTCTTCGCGGCCGCGGCCGAGCACCTTCATCTGTGCGAGCGTCAGGTTGTCAATGATGGTGAGGTGCGGGAAGAGCTCGAAGTGCTGGAACACCATCCCCACGTGCGAGCGCAGCTTCGGCAGATCCGTCTTCGGATCGCCGACGTTCACGCCGTCCACGTAGATTTCGCCCTGCTGGAAGGGTTCGAGCGCATTGACGGTCTTGATGAGCGTGGATTTCCCAGAGCCCGACGGGCCGCACACCACGACGACCTCACCCTTTTCCACGGACGTGGAGCAATCTTTCAGAACCTGAAATGAGCCGTACCACTTGCTCACGTTCTTAATGTCAATCATCGGCATGGATGCAATCCTAAATTCTTAATGGGTGAGCGCGCTGCGCTTTTCAAAGCGACGAACGCTGCGAGAAAGTACGAGCGAAACCGTCAGATAAGCGGCGGCCGCAAGAAGATACATCAAAACGAGCTGGCTGTCGCGCTGCGCTATTTTAGAACAAGCGCCCAGGAAGTCATTGGCCGAAAGCACGTACACGAGGCTCGTGTCCTGAAAGACGACGATGACCTGCGTGAGCAGCACGGGAAGCATGTGCTTAATGGCCTGAGGCAGGATCACAAAGCGCATCGTCTGCGCGTAGTCAAGCCCCAGCGCAGAAGCCGCCGAGAGCTGCCCCGACTTCACGCTGCCGATGCCGGCGCGGATGATTTCCGCAAAGTACGCCGCTTCAAAGAGAACGAACGTCACCATGGCGGAGACGGAGGCATCGACCGTGACCGGACGGCTGGCGCCCGCGAGGTACCGCAGGAGTTCCGGCATCAAAAAGAAGAACCAGAAGAGCATCAGCACGAGCGGCACGGCGCGGATGGTGTTGATGTAGGTCTTGGCGGCAAGGTTGAGCCACCACGTCTTTGACAGCCGGGCGATGGCAAGCAAGGTTCCCAGGATGAGGCCGCCCGCCACCGAGACGAGCGTGAGTTCGAGCGTGAAGAGCGCGCCTTCCAAAAGAAAGCGCCACGAATTCGTGATCGAAGAAAAGTCGATGTAGAACATGGTCTGCCTCCTCTTAGTGCGTCATGAAGCCCACGAGCGCCGTCTTCTTTTCCACGGCTCGCATCACGGCGTTCACCGAGAAGGTGACGACGAAGTAGCAGGCGGTCGCCAGAGCAAAGGCCGCGAAGTACTGGAAGGTGGCTTCGCCCATTTCCTGCGCGCGCATCGTGACTTCGGTGAGGCCGATCGTGAGCGCAATCGACGTGTTCTTGACGAGGTTCATGGCTTCGTTCGTGAGGGGCGGCAGCACAAGCCGCAGGGCGATCGGAAGCAGAACGAAGCGGTAGACCTGAACTTCAGAAAAGCCGATGGCGCGGGCGGCGTTGGCCTGTCCCGCCGGAAGGCTCTCGATGCCGCTTCGCACCTGTTCGGCGATGCGCGCTGAGGTAAAGAGCCCGAGGCACAAGAACGCCGCCATGAACTGGCCGCAGACGGGGTCGCTTTCAATCATCCACGTTTTCATCGCCGGGATGAATTCCGGCACGACGAAGAACCAGAGAAAGATCTGAATGATGAGGGGGATGTTGCGAAAGAGCTCCACCCAGCCCGAGGTGAAGGCCTTTAGCAGCGGCCGGCCCTTCACGGTGGAGAGGATGCCGATCACGACGCCCGCGGCGAGCGCGAGAAGAAAGGCGGATGCTGACAAGGAGAGCGTCCAGCCGAGCCCCTTTAGGATGTAGACGAGCCAGGTGCAGTCGTCTAATAGTGCCGGCTGTTCAAAGACAGACCAGTCGATGGAAAACATAGCGGCGTCCTTTTTTGTAGTCGTTCTTGTGTCGGTGAAGCCGCCCGGGCGACGCAGCCTGTCGGGCGGCTTGTTTGAAGCGGTGCAGGACGCCATCAAAGCCGGGGAAGGCGGGCGTCCGAGCAAGCTTCAGGCTAGATGCCTTCGGAGTTGGGGTGCTTGAAGGCTTCCCGCGTGGCATCGTTCAAGGGGAAGTTCATGTTGATGTTCTTCGGGGGAATTGGCTGCGTGAACCACGTCTTGTAGAGCTTTTCCATTTCGCCCGAAGCCATCATGTCCGCGAGGGTCTTGTCCACCAGCGCCTTGAATTGGGGATCGTCCTTGCGGAACATCGGGCCGTAGGGCTCGGTGCCCAAGGAGTTTTCCTTTCCGGAAAGGATCTTGTAGTCGCCGGGCTTCGGAAGGTTCGCGATCTGGCCCGCCAGAAGGATGTCGTCAATCACGAACGCGTGGGCGCGGCCCGCGGCAACGAGCTGCATCGATTCCGCAAAGTCCTTCGTCAAAAGCGGACGGAAGGAGAAGCCGTTTTCCTTGGCGTAGTTCTTCAAAAGCGCCACGGCCGTGGTGCCCGACGTCATGGTGACGGTCTTGCCCTTCAAGTCCTTCAAGCTGTTGATGCCGGACTTCTTGTTCACGGCCGCCGTGACGGAAATCACGAAGTAGGTGTTCCCGAAGCCCGCCTGCTGCTGGCGCGCCTTCGAATTCGTGGTGGAGCCGCATTCAATGTCGATCGTGCCGTTTTGCAGCAGCGGGATGCGGTTTGCGGACGTGATGGGCTGGTAGTTGATCTTGAGGTTGGGGTTCTTCACCGCAACCTTCACGGCGTCCGCCACCTTGCGGCAGATTTCCGTGGCATAGCCCACGGGCTTGCCGTCGTTGTTGAGGTAGGAGAAGGGGACGGACGATTCGCGGTAGCCGATCGTGATTTCGCCCGTGTCCGCCACCTTCTTCAAGGTGCCGGTGAGTTCAGCGGCGCCGGCCGCGGTGACGGCGAGCAGGGACGCAGCGATCGTGGCGGCGAGGAAAGTCTTTTTCATGTCAGTCTCCCAGAGTTTGTATCGTTGTCGGCCGGCGTCGGGGGCGATGCTGAAATCGGCGCCGAAGCGGTGTGGTTTCTTATGAGCAATAAGCGTGCCAAAAGAGAATCGGTTTGAAATCAACGAAACTTAGAAAAATCTACGATAAAAAAGCTAGACCGGGAAAATTGCATTTGCACCAGTATAGTGCAACAAAGGAACACAAAATGGCACTTGAATAGTGCATTGGCAAAGGTTTTAAGGTTTATAGGGTGCGCCTTAAGAATTTGTCGGCAAATGTCCGAGGACAGGCAGAAGGCGGGTTCGTTAAGATTCACAAAATCATTTGTGAAGGAGCGCCTCATGCGTCGAATCATTGGTTTTCTCTGTCTGACAGCGATGCTCGTCCCCGGGGCAGCCACGGCGGCGTCGGCAGAAAAGACGGCGCTTGTGCTCTCTGGGGGCGGCGCTCGGGGGTTTGCGCACATCGGCGCCTTGAAGGCCTTGGAGGAATTGGGCGTCAAGGTGGACGTTCTCACCGCGACGAGCATGGGCGCCATGGTGGGCGGGGGCTATGCCGCAGGCTACAGCGCCGACGAAATTCGCGACATCACGCTGGGCGTCGACTGGGAGAAGATGTTTGCGGCGCGCGCGGACCGGCCGACCCTTACGTGGCGCCGCAAGGCCGACGACTTGAGGGGGCTCGGGAACGCTGAAGTGGGCGTGAGCTCCCAGGGCGTGTCGATGCCTTCAGGCGTGGTGCCGACGCAGGAGCTCGAAATTTTCCTTGCGCGCGTGACGCGTCCCGTGAACCACGTGAGAAACCTCTCGGAGCTTTCCATTCCCTACGCCAGCATGGCCACGGATCTCATCACGGGAGCGCGGGTGGTGCTGTCGGAAAACGTCACGCTGGCCAGCGCCATGCGCGCTTCGATGTCGGTTCCGGGCGCCTTTGCGCCGGTGCCCTATGGAAAGGCGCTCTTGGTGGACGGCGGCCTCACCGACAATCTTCCCGTGGGCGAGGCGCGAAGGATGGGCGCGACGCGCGTCATTGCGATCAATGTGGGGACGCCCCTTTACGGGCGGGAGAAGCTCGACAACGTCGTGGGCGTCATGGGGCAGATGGTGAACATCCTCACGGAGCAGAACGTGCAGGCTTCGATCGCGTCGATCGGCGAGGGGGACGTCCTCATCACGCCCGACTTGTCCGACTACTCTTCGGGCGACTTCGGGCGCGCCAGGGACATCATGAAAGTGGGCTACGACGCCGTGATGGCAGTAAAGGAGAAGCTTGCGCCCTTTCGCGTCTCTGCCGAGGAATACGCCGCGTGGCAAAAGAAGGTGGCGCTGGGGCTCAATCCCGATGCGTCGCACCGAATCAGCGCCGTGCGCGCCGTGGGGTTGAAGACCGTGAACCCCGAGCACGTCATAAAGGACGCGGACCTGGATCTGGACGAGCCCGTGACGGACGAAGACGTGGCGCGGGCCGCGCGCCGCATCTGGGCGGGCGGGGACTTTCGCAGCGTGCCGTTTCACTTCGAGCCGGGGCCGCGCAACACCGAGGTGCTTGTCTTTGAGCCCGAGGAAAAGAGCTGGGGCTACTCAAGCCTTCGCTTCGGGGGCAATCTGCAGTTTGACAGCGAGCGCACCCAGACCTTCAACGTGATCCTCGCCCACACGTGGGGGTGGCTCAATTCGTGGGGCGGCGAGTGGCGCAACGAAATGCAGTTTGGCGAGACGCGCCGCTTCAAGACGGAGTGGTACCAGCCGCTGGGGGCCGACTCGTCGTGGTACCTTCTTCCGCAGGTTGAGTACGAAAAGAATTTCGTGGACGCCTACTACGACAGCCTCCGCTACAAGAAGCCCTTCGGCCGCTATACGACGGAGCAGTTCACGGGGGCGCTGTCGCTGGGTTATGAATTCGGGCGCGTCGGGCAGGCGGACGTTTCGGCGGGCTGGATCAGCCAGAAAAGCCGCGGCGACATCGGCGAAGACATCGAGAGCTATCGCCTGAGGTCGCCCTACGCCGGCGCGTCGTTTTCGATTGACACGCTGGACAACGTCAACTTCCCCCGCCGCGGCGTGAGCTTCTCGGCAAGCATCAACCGGCTCCTTAGCGATAGCACCTCGTCTTCGGACTCCGACAAGGTGACGGACAGCATGTGGCAAGTGGACTTGGACGTGCCCGTGGAGTTCGGAAAGTACTGGTCGGCTCTGCTTTCAGCGCGCGTAGGCGAATCGTCGCTGCCCGGGAGCTTCAGCCTCGGGGGCGCCTTTAATTTGTCGGGCACGCCCGAAGGACGCTTCACCGGGGACCGCTTGGCGATGGGGCGCGTGATACTCATGCGAAAGGTTTTTCCGAGCATGGCGGAAGCCGGCATGGCGACGTATGCGGGCGCGACGTATGAGTTCGGGCGCGCCTACAACCACTCGGCAGGCTATTCGAGCTGCAGCCGAGACTGGCATCACGCCAACGCCGTCTTTCTGGGGGCTGACACGTGGATCGGGCCCATGTACCTGCTGCTGGGACGCACCTACGGCGTGGGCGAGTCGCTCATGTTCTACTGGGGGCGACTCTATTAAGACGTGAGACGTCAGAGTCGCAGGCTGTCGGGATTGAGCAGGAAGTCAAAGAAGAATCTTCACGGGATTGCGTGTATCAGTCTTCGGGCGACAAGGCGCCGAGAGGCGTCAGAAAAAGGATGGGCTGACAAAAAAGGCAGGCCCGAAGGCCTGCCGTCAACGACTTTTCTGCTTTGGTCAATGACCGCTGCAGACTTTGCAGGAAGGATCTGCTGAGAGCGTCATCACGTCAAACTTCATGGTGAGCGTGTCCGCAATGAGGAGCTTCCCGGAGAGGCCGGGAAGGCCGACCGCGAGCTTCATCGCCTCTTCGGCGGCGAAGTTGCCCGCCATGCCGGTGACGGCGCCGAAGACGCCTACCTGCGCGGCCTTTACGTCCGTTTCATCATCTTCGGGGAAGAAGCAGTCGTAGCAGGGGTGCGTTGCACTGCGGAAGTCAAAGACGAGCACCTGAAAGCTGAAGCGCACGGCGCTCGCGGACACGAGGCGGCAGCGGGCCTTGAGGGCGGCGCGATTGGCCATGTGGCGCGTCTTCGAATTGTCAGACGCGTCAACGAGAATCGTCTCCGGCGTGAGAAGCGAGGCCAGCAGCGCTTCGTCCGCCCACTGGGGGAGGGCGGTGACGGGCACCGTCGGATCCACGTCCGCAAGGGCGATCCTGGCGCTTTCGGCCTTGTTCATGCCGACGCGCGCGGGCGTGTGCAGCGACTGGCGCGGCAGGTTCGTCACTTCCACCGTGTCCGCATCGATCACGGTGATGGCGCCTGCGCCCGACTCCGTGAGCGCCAGAAGCGCGGGCGACCCGATGCCGCCCGCGCCGATCACCACAAAGTGCGTGGCGGCGAGCTTTTCTTGCGCCGCGTCGCCCCATTCCTTTAAAAGCACCTGGCGGCTGTAGCGCGGGGCTTTGGGATCGGTCATGGCTTTTTCCTTAAAAAATCACTTTGAGGTGGTCTTGGCTTTGGCTTTTTCAGCCTTCAGCCTGGCCTGCACGTCGGCGTGCGTCACGACGGTCTTTCCGAGAAGATGCGCCACGGCCTGCTGCAGCGGGAAGTCCTTCTCGTCGCCGAACTGGTAGCGAAGCGCGGGCACCTTGGCGGGCTCGATGTCGTCTTCCGCGGCGTCGTCAACGTCCGCATCGGTCTTCTTTTTGTTCTTTTCGTCGTCCTTTACGATGATGTGGTTGGCGAGATCCGCTTCCCGCAGGTTGAAGGACGGGTAGTTGCCGTCGGGCGTGTCGTCCACGGCGATGTCGGGGGTGATGCCCTTGGCTTGAATCGTGCGGCCCGAGGGCGTGTAGTAGCGGGCGGTCGTGATCTTGACGCCCGTCGTCTCGTCGCCCTTCACGCGCAGGGGGAGGATCGTCTGCACGGAGCCCTTGCCAAAGGAGCGGGTGCCCATGATGGTGGCGCGGTGATGGTCCTGCAGGGCGCCGGCGACGATTTCCGAAGCCGAGGCCGACGCCGGATTGACGAGCACGACGACGGGGACGGTCTTCGCGGCTTCGGGGAGCTTTGCGAGGTGGTCCACCGGGGTGTTGGCGACGGCATAGTCGCGCTTTGTAGCGTAGAAGCGCCGCTCGTTTTCCGCGGTGCGGCCGCGGGTGGAGACGACGAGCGAATTCTCCGGCAGGAACGCGGTGGAGACGCCGATTGCGGCATTTAAAAGGCCGCCCGGATTGTTGCGCAGGTCAAGGACGAGCCCCTTGAGGTGGTTTTCGTTGGCGAGCTTTTCAATGGCGAGGGCGACGTCGTCCCCGGTGCGCTCCTGAAACTGCGAGATGCGGATGTAGCCGAGACCGTCAGCGAGCGTCTTGCTCTTCACGGACTGCACCTTGATCACGGCGCGGGTGAGCTTCATCACGAGGGGCTTTGTGACGCCCTTGCGCGCGATCGTCAGGACGATCGTGGTCTGGGGCTTGCCGCGCATGAGCTTCACGTTTTCATTGAGGGAGAGGTCCGCTGTCGCCTTGTCGTCAATCTTGATGATGAGGTCGCCCGCGAGCACGCCGGCTCTCGCAGCCGGCGTGTCGTCAATCGGCGACACGACGCGCACGCCCGACGGATCCTTCGTCACTTCGATGCCGAGGCCGCCGAATTCGCCCATCGTGCTCTCCTCCATGTCTTCGAACGCCTTGGCGTCCAGAAAGGAGGAGTGGGGGTCAAGCCCCTCCACCATGCCGCGCACGGCGTTTTCCAAGAGCTTCTTGTCGGCGATGTCGTCCACGTAGTAGCTCTTGATGGCGCCGAAGACGTCGGCAAAGAGCCGAATGTCTTCGGCGGGCAGTGAAATCGTTCGAGATTTTTCCGCGAAAGCCGAAATACTCACCGTGAGCGCGGCGCCGCAGGCGAGCCCCGCGGCGACAAGTGCAGCGGAGCGAAGAAGAGAACGGGGCATGATGAAGCAGTTTTTTGTTGACAATCAGCGCTTGGCGAGCCAGGGCGAGGGATCGATCGGCGTGCCGCGGCGGCGAATCTCAAAGTATAAGCCCGGGCGCTCCTCGCCCCCGGAGTTGCCGACGCTCGCAATCGTTTCGCCTTGTTTCACCCGGTCGCCCACGCTTTTAAAGAGCGACTCGTTGTTGGCGTAGACGGAGAGGTAGTTGGAGCCGTGGTCCACGATGAGCAGGTTTCCGAAGCCGCGCATCCAGTCGCTGAAGACGACGGTGCCGGGCGCCGCGGCGACGACGCTGGCGCCTTGCTTGGCGCGAATCAAAAGGCCGCGCCACGGCAGTGTGGAGGCGGCGCCTTCGCGTTTTTGCCCGAAGCGCGCGGCGATGGTGCCGGAGGCGGGCATCGTTAGACGGCCCTTTAGCTGCGCGAAGTTGATGGCAGGCGACGCCACGACGGCGGGCTCGGACTTCACGTCCGACCTGGCTGCGGCCTTCTTGCGGCGGCGCTCTTCCTCGGCCTTTTTCTGGAGCGCGAGCTGGCGGGCCGCCTCCTTTTTCTGGGCTTCGGCGATCTGCACGTCAATGTCGGCAATGAGCTTGCTGAGCTCCTGATCGTTTTTGACGAGCTGTTCGTAGCGCTCGCGCTGGGAATTCAATTCCTTGGTGAGGCTGGCGCGCGCCGTTTCGCGGGACTTCTGCTCTTCGCGAAGCTGCTCGCGGTTTTTCTGCTCGGCGGCCTGCACGCGGGCTAGCTCCGCACGCTTGGCGGTCGTCTTGCGGGTGTTCTCCGCGATGAGCTTCTGGCGGTTTGTGAGTTCGTAGACGGTCTTGTCGCGCTCGTCGTTGAGATACTTGAGGATCCCCGACATGCGCTGGATTTCGTTGGGATTGCTCCCCGAGAGGAGGCTTTGCCACGGATGGCGCTGGGCGTTCAGAAACTGCGCCTTGCTGATCTGCTCGAGGTCCTTTTCCGCCTCTTTCGTGCTGCGGGTGACGCGGCGGTAGTCGTTGTTGAGATCCACAAGCTGCGCCTCGATCTTTTCCTTTTCTTCCGCGAGCGTCTTCAAGGTGCGGCTGCTGAGGCTGATCGCCTGCTCGCTTTTGCGAAGCTCGGCGTTGACGCTCGTAAGGCGCGCCTCCTTGGCGGAGATGTCCTTCTTGACGTTGGAGATCTGGCCCTGCAGGGAGGACTGCTCTCGGGTGAGCTGCCGGCGGTCGGCCTGCGGGGCGGACTTCGCCCACGCCGACTCAGCAAAAAAAGCGGACGGGCGCGCGCAAAGCGCGGCAGCCGACAAGATGACGGCTGCCGCGGCGGCAAGAAGAGCGCGCCCGAAAAACGGCATGGCGGGACGGATTACTTCGCCTTGCCCTGCGCGGCGACGGCGGCGACGGCGGCCGCGATTTCGTCCGCGTTGCCGAGGTAGTAGTGGCGGATCGGACGCATGTCGTCGTCAAACTCATAGACAAGCGGCTGCGCTGTCGGAATATTGAGTCCCACGATGTCGTCGTCGCTCACGTTGTCGATGTGCTTGATGAGGGCCCGAAGCGAGTTGCCGTGCGCGGCGATCAGGACGCGCTTGCCGGACTTCACCGCAGGCTTGATCACCGTCTCCCAGTAGGGGACGACGCGAGCAACCGTGTCCTTGAGACACTCGGTCGCCGGGATGTCCATCGCCGGCACGCCGGCGTAGCGAGGATCGTTCTTTGCGCTGCGCGGATCGTCTTCGGGCAGGGGGTCAGGAGCAATGGCGTAGGCGCGGCGCCAGATGAGCACCTGCTCTTCGCCGAACTTCTTGGCGGTGTCCGCCTTGTTGAGGCCCTGCAGCGCCCCGTAGTGGCGTTCGTTGAGGCGCCAGGAGTTCTGCACGGGGATCCACATTTCATCGAGCTTGTCGAGCGTGATCCAGAGCGTGCGAACGGCGCGCTTCAAGACGCTCGTGAAGGCAAGGTCAAAGCCGTAGCCTTCCTTCTTGAGAAGGTCGCCGGCCTTGGCGGCCTCGGCGCGCCCCTGCTCGGTGAGGTCAACGTCCGTCCATCCGGTGAAACGGTTTTCCAGATTCCACTGACTCTGTCCGTGGCGCATCAGAACAAGCTTGTACATGGTTTGCAGTGCCTCTCCAAAGGCGGTTGAAGGAAGACAGCTGATCATTATGGCACGGGCGGCGAGCGGACTTTGAGGGCGGAAGGCGGCGGGTGGCACTGGCGGGCGAATACCCCCTTTTTTGTTGGGGTGGACTCGCTGTGGCGGCCTGGTAGGAACCAAGGAAATATGGGCGGGAGCTAAAAATAAAGCTCCGTATAATGCGCGGCGATCT
>CAVJBF010000087.1:0-12045 GCA_963647785.1 Acutalibacteraceae bacterium | reverse complement strand
AGGATAAGACATTAATTATAGCCTATTTTATGCCAAAAAATTTAGCCCTTGTACACGAGCCTCGGCCAAAAGAATTTCATCGTCAAGATTCAAGCGAACTCGATGGGTGTCGACGCAAAGGTTCGCCAAGCACGTGCTCTTTCCACACTGACGAGAGCCTGTGAGCAGCACGACCTTGAAAATTTCCGAAACTTCTTTGATGACTGGTTCAATGGTCCTCGGGAGATAACCCATGCCTTTTTCCTTTAAAAGACAGTGCGCTGTCCATCAGTTGACTTCCGATAAAATCGGAAGTCTTGTTCTGATTTTATCGGAAGTCTGCATCCAGTCAAACCCAATTTTCAGAAACCATCGCCCCCAACCTCCCTGCAGCACGGCAAAGAGCCTTCAGACCATTCTCCGCTAGGCGCGAAACTTCATCTTTTCCAAAATGGCGTCATCCCGCGCCTTGTAGAAATCCCGGCGCCCTTCAATAAAGCGAAGGAAGTCCTCGTCCCTCGCCTTCTTCTTGATCGCCTGCTCCTGGTAGTAAACGACGCTCTCTTCGTCCCAGACGTCGAGCATCACCCAGTAGAACTCGAGCCCCACCCGAGCGACCATCAAAAACGTCTTTTCATCCGTCACGAAGGGGAAGCGGCGCGCGAGACGAATGGTCCCGAACTGACCGATCATCCCAAGCGCCTTTACGATCGCAGGCCATTGGCTCTCTCGATTGGGGTCGAGCTTCAATGCCGCGCATGCCTCGTCAAAGTGCTCGATCTTGCTGCGGGCGCGGCGAATGTACTCCGCGCAAAACTTGGTCGTCATGCTGGCACCTTGTCCTTGGCGCCCGAGGGCGCCGTAAGATCAAACATCGGACGCGCCTCCGAAAGGAGGGGCTTTGTTTCCGTGAGCGCCGCCATTACGTAAAGGGGCGCAAACGGCGCCGCCTGCGTGATGCGGATGAGCCCTTCCTTCGCGAGCTCCAGAATCGCGAGATAGTTCACAATCGCCGTCTGAAGCCCCGCCTCGGGGGCAAAAAGATCATGAAACTCCATGAAGGGGCGCGAGGCGAGCTCCTTTAGAATCGTCGTCATGAACTCTCGCACGGAGAGCTCCTGCCGCGTCACCTTGTGGCTCACGTTGAGCTTGGCGCGCGCGATGATGCCCGCCCACGCCGCCGCCAAGTCCTCAGGGCGCACCTGCGGCAAAAGCTGAATCTGCTCCTGCTCGATCAAGACAAAGGCGCGGAAGAAGTCGCGGCCGCAGCGCGGCATTTCGTCGAGATCCATGGCCGCGAGCTTCATCTTCTCGTATTCGAGAAGCCGGCGCGCAAGCTCCGCCTGAGGATCCTCCACTTCTTCGCCTGTGTCCACGTGCGTCACCGGCAGCAGGAGCTGGCTCTTGATCTTGAGGAGACTCGCCGCCATCACGAGATAGTCGGCCGCGAGCTCAAAGTCGCTGTCCTTCAACCCCTCCACGTACGCCATGTATTGTTCCGTAAGCAAGGCCATCGGAATGTCCATGATGTCGAACTTCTGCTTGCGAATGAGAAAAAGGAGAAGGTCCAAAGGGCCTTCAAAGCTCTCCAAAAGCAGCTTCAGTGCGTTGGGCGGGATGTAGAGATCCTCCGGCTTTTCAAAAAGCGGCTCGCCGTAAAGGCGAGCAAAAACCTCGTCCGCGGCGGCCGGGCCGTCCGGAAGCAACCGGTCGATCGAATCGGGGATGAGGTCAGCCATGGAAAGAAGTCCAAGAAGAGAAGCCCGAATTTTAACGGGCTTCTCCCGCTCGCTACGCGCCGCGCCGCCACGGGCAGCAAAGTCGCTCCGCGCCCCAGACGAGGGCATAGAAAATAAGCCCCAGCGCCCCCATGCCGAGGATGCCGTTGAACATCGAGAGCGTGTCGCCGAGCCCCCAGGCATCCATGATGAGGTAGCCAAGGCCTGTGTTCGTCGCAAAGCTTTCGGCTAGAAAGAGCACGGCGACGCCGGTGCCGCTGGCGACCTTGAGACTCGTGAAGAAGTCAGGCAAGGCCGCGGGCACGTAGACGTGCCGCACGACCGCCATCACATTCCCCCCCATGAACCGCACCGCCTCCTCGTAGACAGGGTCCAAGGCTTTTGCAGACGCCCGGACGATGACGAGCATCTGGTAGCCCGTCGTGAGCGCGATGAGAAGAATTCGAGAGGATTCCCCCAGCCCCAGCAAGAGAAAAAACACCGGAAGGAGCACGATTTTTGGGAGAGGGTACGTGATGAACACGAGGGGCGACCCCAGCCGGTCCGCCAGCCTCACATGCCCGAGCCAGAGCCCCAGCACGAAGGCGCAGGCGGCCGCAACGGCCATGCCGACCGCAAGCCGCAGCGTGCTGATGCCGAAATGCGCGAGGTACGCCGGATCCGAAAGGCTCACGATGAAAAGCCGTCCGGTCGCGACGGGGCTGGGCAGCACGGCGTCGCCAAACGCCTCGGTGCCCGCCTGCCAAAGAAGGCCGATCGCCAAAAAGGCGGCGAAGTAGCGAAGCACTGCGGTCAACGCGCCCCCCAGAAGATGCTTCACGGTCACCATGACGAACCTCCCGCCGGATGCACCGCCTCGCCTCGCCGCGCAGCGGCAAACGCCGCATGAAGCCGCTGCTGCACGGCGTAAAAGGCCGCGTCGCTGCGAACGTCGCCCGAGGCGGAAAACGCCGGATTAGCCGCCAGAGCCGCCACGCGCGTGGGGCGCGCCGAGAGCATGAGAATGTCCTGCGCGAGATACGCCGCCTCCCCCATGTCATGCGTCACCATCACGACGCTGCAGCCGTGACGAGCCCAGAGGCTTTTGAGCAAATCCTGCATGCGCTCGCGCAAAATGGCGTCCAGCGCCGAAAACGGCTCGTCCATGAAGAGAATGTCGGGCTTCACAATGAGCGCCCGCCCCAAGGCCAGGCGCTGGCGCTGGCCGCCCGAAAGCTCGTGAGGAAACCGGTCTTCGAGTCCCGAAAGCTCCATTTCAGCGATCATGGCGTCCACCCGCGAAGCGATCGCTGACTCATGCGCAAGCTTCAAGGGCAGCGCCATCGCCTCCCGCACCCGCATCCAGGGCATGAGCGCAAGCGTCTGCCAGAGCATCGACTTTCGGGGCTCGCCGTCGCTCTTCCAGGCAACGCTTCCCGACACTGCAGGGCGCAGCCCGGCCAGCGCCGCCAGAAGCGTCGACTTCCCGCAGCCCGACTCGCCTACGATTGCAAGCGTCCTCCCCGCCGGGAGCGTGAAGCTCACGTCAGAGAGCACCGTCCGGCCGTCCCAGCCCACGGCGAGCTCCTTCACCCAAAGCGCGGCGCCCATGGCACGCCCCCTTACGGCGTCACCACGTCCGCATAGGCGGGCACGGCAGAGAGCATGCCCTTAGCCTTCATCCATTCGCCCACGCGGCGAACGTCTTCGCCGGAGGGAGGCGGCGGCAGGCCGTCAGCGCGATCAAAGAGCGAAAAGCGGATCATCTTGTAGCCGGGCGCAACCGGCGGCGGCAGAAGCTTCTTCTGCACCATGAGCGCACGGTACTTCTCCGGATCCTTTTCAATCAAAGCCGCCGCAGCCGCCACGGCTTTTCTGAAACCAGCCACCGTTTCCTTCGTCGCCGCCTTCTTAGTCAATGCCACCACGGCAAGCGCTTCATTCAACTTCGTGTCGTCCCAGATCACGCGGCCGCCCTTCTTCTCCACCACCGTCACAAGGGGTTCGGGAAGAATCGCCGTGTCCACCTGGCCCGAAAGCAGCATCTGCAGACGGATCGGAATCTGGCGAACTTCGGTGTTCTTCAAAGCCGAAGCCGGGAGCTTTTCCGTTTCCTTCATCCGATCCAAGAGATAATCAATGATCGTCGCAGCGCTCATCGCCGTGGGCGTTTCATTGAGGTCCGCAATCGACTGGATCTTGTCCTTCATCTTGGGAGCCACAACCATGCCAAAGGCGCGCTGCGCCTTCGAGGTATGCGTCGTCGTGACGACAATCGTCTGCGGCACGCCCGTGGCGTTCTGCGTGAAGACATTCATCAAGTCGCCGAAATGGCCGTCAAGGCGCCCCGCTCGCATCGCTGCGCCGATTTCCAGCGCACTCTTGAAAGGAACGGTCTTCACCGTGAGGCCTTCTTTGGCAAAAAGCCCCTCCTCCACTGCGACGTCAAGCACAATGGAGTCTGCCGCCGGCAGCACGCCCAGTGTCAGGTTCTGCGCCGCGGCGCAAAAAGCCGCCAAACCCAATGCTGCTGCAGCAGCCCATTTCTTCAACTTCATGGTCTCTCCAAATTTTGGTTGCAAAAGAGCAGGCACTATAGCGAAAAAATCGAGCAAAAACGCCATGAAAAAATGCAAAAAAACGCCCGACGGAAGCCGGCTCAAAGCCGATCCCGTCAGGCGTCTTCTGGCTTTCAATCCGTCTTACGACGGCGACAAGCTCTTATTCGCAGCCAAAGTGCGGATCTTCCGGCGTCCACATCGCGGCCTTCACCGCAGCGCGGATGTCCGCCGGGCGTTCGATGCCGGCGAGATCATGGTCAAAGCAGTACTCAGCCACCTTGGCGGCGATTTCCGCCGAAAGCGCGCGCACTTCGGACAAGGGCGGATAGAGGCTGCCGTTGCCGAGATCGGATTCGCTCACGAGATCCGCAAGCGCCTTCGACGCCGTGAGGAAGATCTGATTCGGGATGGTCTTCGCGCGAGCAAAGATGCACCCAAAGCCAATGCCAGGGAACACGTAGCTGTTGTTGCCCTGACGCGGCACAAAGGTCTTGCCGTTAAAGGACACCGGCGCAAAGGGCGAGCCGCACGCAAAGAGGCACTTGCCGTCAGACCACTTGTAGGCCTGTTCTGCCGTGCATTCAGACTTCGACGTGGGGTTCGAGAGCGCCATGATGATGGGCTGCGCGTTCACTTCCGTCATCGCCTTCACGACGGCTTCGGTGAAGGCGCCGCCCGTCGCGCTCACGCCGATGATGGCAGCGGGCTTCAGGGTCTTGATCGCTTCCGCGAAGTCCGTCGTGTTCGCTACGTCATGCGCAAAGTCAAGCTTGTGGACGGCGAGCTGATCGCCGCGGGTCTTCGTGACGAGGCCCTTCGAGTCGAAGAAGTAGATCTGCGAGAGCGCCTTTTCTTCGCTGATGCCGTCTTCGACCATGGCGTCGGCAATGAGGTGCGCAATGCCCGCAGCGGCAGCGCCCGCGCCCAAAAAGAGCACGCGCTGATCGGAGAGCTTCTCCTTTTTCACGCGCATCGCGGAGTACAGGCCCGTCAGCACCACGGAAGCCGTGCCCTGAATGTCATCGTTGAAGCAGCAGATCTTGTCGCGCCAATTCGCAAGGTGCGTGAACGCCACGGAGTTCTGGAAGTCCTCGAACTGAACGAGCACGTGCGGCCAGCGGGCGCGCACGGCGTTGATGAACTCTTCCATGATCGCGAAGTATTCGTCACCCGTGACGCGCTTCTGGCGCAGGCCCAGATAAAGGGGATCGGTGAGATAGCTTTCCGTGTTCGTGCCAACGTCGATCGTGACGGGGAGCGCCTTCTGCGGATTCACGCCCGCGCAGGCCGTGTAGAGAGCGAGCTTGCCGACAGGAATGCCCATGCCGTTCACGCCCAGATCGCCCAGCCCCAGAATGCGGGAGCCGTCGGTGACGACGATGATGTCAACGTCCTTGTTGGGGACGTTCGCAACGAGCTCGGCGATGTGCCCCTTGTCCTTCGCGGACACATAAAGGCCGCGCATGTTGCGATTGATGTGGCTGTACTTCTGGCACGCCTCGCCTACCGTCGGGGTGTAGATGAGAGGCATGAACTCTTCCACGTTTTCCTGCACGAGTTCGTAGAAAAGCTGCTCGTTGTTGGCGTGAACGCTTTCCAGAGTCAGATACTTGTTGATCGGCAGCGCTTCCGTGTCGATCACTTCCTTCAAGCGCTTGGCCTGATCCTTCAAGCTCGAAACGACCGGCGGGAGCAGGCCGCGAAGGCCAAGACGGTCACGTTCTTCTTCGGTAAAAGCCGCACCGCGGTTCATCCACGGATTGCGCAGCACTTCCACGCCGCGCGCTTCTTTGCACTGTTGAGTCATAGTCACTTTGAGTTTTGCAATCAGGAGTCAATTGTCTCCGCAGTCCCACGTGCTCCCGTATGACGAGGGCTGCCGCCTTTCTTATTCTTCTAGCGCTTTTTTGCCGGCGCCTTGACGCCCAGGCCCTTCAACCGTTCTGATGCGATCTGCGCGGCCTGCGTGCCGGGATATTGTTTCACGACGTTCTGAAGCGTGTCAACCGCTTCTTTCTTGCGGTTCAAGGCCGTGTAGGACGAGGCCATGGAGAGCATTGCTTCGGACGCTCTGGCGTCCTGCGGGAATTCCTTCACGACGCGCTGCTGCACCTTGAGGCTCTCGTTGTAGCTGCCCTGAGCATACTGGGCGTTTCCAAGCCAGCAAAGGGCGCTCGCCAAATAGCCGCTCTTCGGGTAATCCGTCACAAGCGAGCGCAGAAGAGCCTCGCTTTCGGCGTACTGCCCTTCGCTAAAGAGCGCCAAAGACAAGTCATAGCGGCGGCGCTCCTCGGGGGTCACCGTCACGCTCTTGCCGTCCACGGTCTCCATCTGAGACTCGAAGGCGGCGACGCGCTTGTCCAAGTTGCCAAAAAGGTCGCGCACGCTTCTTTGCTGCAGCGTCAGGTCGTTCGTGAGCTTTTCTACGCGCCCCGTGAGCTGCGCGTTCTGCTCGCGCAAGGCGTCGATCTGATTGGCAAGCTGCATCTGCGCGTTCTGCAGCGTCTGCGTCTTTTCGCGAAGCTCCAGAATCGCCTTGCGGGCCTCGTCGTCGCCAAAAAGCGCCCAGGAAGGCGTTGCCGCCGTCACCATCATCACGGCCGCAGCGGCCGTCATCAGAAATTTGGTCTTCATAAAACAAAAAGACGGCCGGTGCTCCTAAAGGGAGCCTCCTGCCGTCATTCCTAAAAATCAACGGTTGACGATGTCGGCGCGACGATTCTGCGCCCAGGCTTCTTCGGTCTCGCCCTGCGCCACCGGCTTTTCGCGCCCGAAGCTCACCGCCTCAATGCGGGTGGAAGAGACGCCCAGAAGCTGCAGGCGCTGCTTCACCGCTTCACTGCGCTTCTGCCCCAAGGCGAGGTTGTACTCGCGGCTGCCGCGGCTGTCGGTGTTGCCTTCAATCACGATGTTGGACTTGCTGTCTGCAATCATGCGGCGGGCGTTAGCTTCGATCACCGGCAGGTACTTCGCATCGATCGTGTAGCTGTCAAAAGCAAAGTAGACAGAGTGTTCGTTTACGCCGGAAAGCCCCGCGCCGCTGCGTCCCGCCGCGGCTTCGCCCTGCGTCGTCCCCTGCTTCAAGGACTCGTCCAGTTCAACGGAGGAGCAGCCCGTAAGAAGCAGAACGGCAGCAACCGCCGCTGCGGCACCGATCCGATAGAACGTCATGATCATTCCTTAATGTGTGCGATCCGAACGCCGATCCGCCCGGACTCTATTTTCTCGATGGCTGTCAATCCTAGCAAAGCCGTCCGTCAGACGGCAATTTTTCAGCCGTTACTTCAAAAAGCCTCTGCAATGAGCGGCCCCCAGGTCGGCTCGCAGATGCTGCCCGCAGCGCCCGTCAGCCAGGACTTCACCGCGCCGTCGGCGCTCACCGTGGCCAGCACGCCGCGCTGATTGCGCTCCGTGGCGTAGACAATCATCTGGCCGTTGGGCGAAAAACAAGGGCTTTCATCCATGCTGGTCGTGGTGAGGATCATCTCTTCCCCCGTTGCAAGCGTCATCGCCGTCACGCGGTAGCGCTTGCCGGAGCGCGTGATGTAAGTGAGCATCTTGCCGTCCGGACTCAAAGCGGGGCTCACCGCGTAGTCAGCGGAGAAGGTCACGCGCTCGGCGCTTCCCGTACCGTCCACGGCCTGACGATAAATCTGGGCCGAGCCGCCTCGGTCGCTCGTGAAGTAGAGCCAGCGGCCGTCAGGCGAAAAAACAGGCTCCGTGTCAATCGCGTAGGAGTGAGAGAAGCGGCTTACGCCCGTGCCGTCGGTGTTGATGAGAAAGATCTGCGTGAAGCCGTCGCGCGACAGTGCGAGCGCCACCTTCTTGCCGTCGGGGCTGAAGGCAGGAGCGGAGTTGTTGCCGCGGAAGTTGGCCAAGACGCGGCGGCGCCCCGTCGCCACCGTATGAATGAAGACCACAGGCTTCTTTTCTTCAAAGGAGACGTAGGCAACCTGCTTGCCGTCCGGGGACCACGCCGGCGAAATGATGGGCTCGCGGCTCTTTAGCGCGGGCAGTGCGTTGGCGCCGTCGCTTTCGGCGATGATGAGCTCGTAATTCGACTTGTCATGCTCCACGACATACGCGAGCCGCGACGCAAACTGCGCCCCGAAGCCGGTCAACTTCGTATAGATGCGGTCAGCAATGCGGTGCGACGTCATGCGAAGCTGCCGATCATCCGACAAGAACTCGGCCCGGTCAATTTCTTCGCTTTTCACGACGTCAAAGAGTCGGTAGCGGATGTTCCAGTTGCCGTCGGCCTGCCGAATGACGGAGCCCACGGCGAGCATGGCGGCGCCCTTCTCCACCCAAGGAGAAAGTGACGGACGCACGCTCTCTTCGAGCGACGCCTCGGCGTCGGCGTTGAGAATCCGGAAGGCGCCCGTGCGGCTCAAGTCCGCCGCCACCACCTTCAGGGGATCGATCCCCGTCTCCGCGGTGCCGTTCATCGGAATGAGCGCCAGAGGAATCTGATTCGCGCCGACGCCGGAAATTTCAATCCGAAGCTGCGCGGCCGCCGGCCCTGCCAGAGCCATCGCCGCCCAGGCGGCCGAACCGCCGAGTAAGAAACGTCGCTGCATGCTGCCTCTTCGTGTGAATTGTTCGGTACTTCGAGAATCTCGGCGTGCGCCAAAGCCCTAAAAAGCCCTGGCGCACGCCGAATCCGCTTTATTTTAGTGGCGGAAGTGGCGTTCACCCGTGAACACCATGACGATGCCGCGTTCGTCGGCGGCAGCAATCACTTCCGGATCACGGATGGAGCCGCCCGGCTGGATGATGCAGGTAGCGCCCTGATCGACGATCACATCGAGGCCGTCGCGGAACGGGAAGAAGGCGTCCGAAGCCGCCGCGCTCCCCGCGAGGGAGAGACCGGATTCCTGCGCCTTGATGGCCGCGATGCGAGCAGAGTCAACGCGGGACATCTGGCCCGCGCCCACGCCGAGCGTCATGCCGCCGTGGGCGTAGACGATGGTGTTCGACTTCACAAAGCGCGCGATGTTCCAGGCAAACATCATGTCGGCGATCTGAGCCGACGTGGGCTGCTTCTTCGTCACGACCTTCAGGTCGGCTTCCGAGCAAAGCTGGATGTCGGGCGTCTGAACGAGAAGGCCGCCGCCGACGCGCTTGAATTCATAGTCGTTGTGGGCGCGGCCCGCGGCGACAGTGAGCAGGCGAAGGTTCTTCTTCGTTTCAAAGAGCTGGCGGGCGCCTTCCGTGAAGCTCGGCGCGATCACAACTTCCGCAAACTGCTTCATGACTTCGGTCGCAGCGCGTTCGTCCACTTCGCGGTTGAAGGCGATGATGCCGCCGAAGGCGCTCTTCGGATCGGTCTTGAAGGCCTTCAGATAGGCCTCGTGCGCATCCACGCCGATCGCCGCGCCGCAGGGGTTGGCGTGCTTCATGATGACGCAGGCGGGCGTCGTGAAGCTGCGGGCCGCCTCCCAGGCGGCGTCGCTGTCGCTGATGTTGTTGTAGGAGAGCTCCTTGCCCTGCAGCTGCGTGTAGCCCGCGATGAGGCCCGGAGCCACGAAGTGCTCGCGGTAGAAAGCGGCCTTCTGGTGCGGATTTTCGCCGTAGCGCATGTCCTGCACCTTCTCCCACTGTCGGGTGAGAACATCGGGGAAGTCCTTCGTCTTCTCGCGGTTTTCGTCCAGGCTCGTGAGGTAGTTCGTGATCGCCGCATCGTACTTCGCGGTATGAGCGAACACCTTCTTTGCCAGGGCGAGGCGCATGTCAGCCGTGACGCCGCCCGCCTTGATGGCGGCGATGACGCGGTCGTAGTCAGACGGATCGACGATCACGGTGACGGACTCGTGGTTCTTTGCGGCAGCACGGATCATCGTGGGGCCGCCGATGTCGATGTTTTCGATCGCAAGATCGAACGTGCAGTCAGGACGGGCGATCGTCTGCTCAAAGGGATAAAGGTTCACGCACACGATGTCAATCGTGCCGATGCCGTGCTCTTCCAAGGCCTTCATGTGCTCAGGAACGCAGCGGCGGGCGAGGATGCCGGCATGAATATGCGGGTCAAGCGTCTTCACGCGGCCGTCGAGCATCTCAGGAAAACCCGTGTAGTCGGCGACTTCGCGACAGGGAATGCCTTCCTTGGCAAGAAGCTTCGCCGTCCCCCCCGTGGAGAGGATGCTGTAGCCCAAGGCGACGAGCTCGCGCGCAAAGTCCGCGACGCCCGCCTTGTCGGAAACGCTGATCAAAGCCTGCTTGGTCATTGATTAGTCCTTTAGAAAGTTGAAAATCAAAAACAAATTCTTTTCAGTTGTCGTGCAGGAAGCCGTGCATCAAAAGCTTCTTGTGCAGCGTGTTGCGATTGATGCCCAAGAGCTTTGCGGCCGCCTTCTGGTTGCCTTCGCACTTTTCCATGGCCCAGGTAAGCAACGGCCGCTCCGCGGCAGAAACAATCATTTCGTAAAGCGGCAGCCCGCGGTTGCCTTCCAGGTCCCGCACGTAGCTCTCCACGCGCTCCACCACCATCCGGCCGAAGGCGTCCGCGCGGCGCCGCGCCTCTTCGCGGGCCCGCAGCTGACCGTCCGCGGCGCTCACGGGCGCCGGCACTTCCACCGTCTTATTTTCGTTGATCTCTTCGGTCAGCATGGCTTGATTCTTGCAACAAATGGAAAAAGTACGCCTCAATCCCTTGAGCAAGCGCCTCGGCAGACTCGAGCCGCACAAGACGCCGCGCCGCAGCTTCGCCATCAGGCAACCGCGCGAGATAAGGCCCTAGAAACTTGCGAAAGCTTCTCAATGCATAAAGCGATTCGAACGCATTCTGCGCCATATGAAGCGAAAGGTGCTTGAGCAAAACCTCGCGCACATCGTCTGCCGAAGGCTCCCCGGGATCCGGCTTTCCTGCCAAAACCGCCGCCGTGCGCGCAAAAATCCAGGGATTTCCGATGGCTGCGCGACCGATCATGACGCCTGCGGCGCCCGTCGTCTTCATCACCGAGAGCGCCTTTTCTGGCGTCGTGATGTCACCGTTGGCAACGACGGGAATCGACACCGCCTTCACGACGCTCGCCAACGTCTCGTACTCCGCCTCGCCTGAAAACTTGTCAGCGCGTGTGCGGCCGTGCACGGCAAGAAGCGAAGCGCCCGCCGCTTCAAAGCGACGCGCCAGCTCCACGGCGTTCTTGTGCTCGCGATCCCAGCCCGTGCGCATCTTCACCGTCACAGGGATCGTCACCGCCCCCACGGCTTCGCGCACAATGGCTTCAGCAAGCTCCGGCTCCTGCATCAGCGCCGAACCGCAGGTCTTCCCGCACACGACGCGCGCGGGACAGCCGAAATTGATGTCCACCGCCAGCGCGCCCTGCCTCTGGGCATGAGCCGCCGCGCCCGCCATCTCCAAGGGATCAGCGCCCAGCAGCTGCACCACGGGGAAGGGATCGGCTGGATCCGTCTTGAATCGCTCCGTTGTCTTCTGGGTGTCGCGCAGACGGGACTCGCTTGCCGCCATTTCGCCCACAGTCCAGCCGACTCCGAAGTCACGGGCGATCCGGCGGCAGGCCGCGTCGGTGACGCCCGCCATGGGGGCGAACACCGTCGGCGCCAAAGGCGAAAAGGGACCAATCTGCATGCAAGAAAATGGGGCAAAGACGCTCTTCTCCTCTCACAAATGTCATCAACACCTGCCCGAGAAAAAGTGCGGTTGGAAAAATTCGGGCGGCATTTTAGCAAGTCCGTCCGCTGTGCTCAAAGATTAAGCACCAACATTTCCCTGACAGCTCCCGACGACTAAAGTCGCGGGGTTCCGAGTTACTTCAGAGCTTCTG
>CAVJBF010000086.1:0-12148 GCA_963647785.1 Acutalibacteraceae bacterium | reverse complement strand
GGTGCACCACACAGCGTGTCTACGGCATCGCCTTTTGCGGAAGACTTTGTTCGGTTCTAGGCAAAGATCTGACGAACAAATGAAAATGGATATCTGATTTCCTATAAATTTCAGTGCATTTACAAATAGGGCCCGGTGTGAACCGGGCCTTGCTGTTAGGACTCCAAACAGCGCTATTTTGGTTATTCAGTCAATGCCGAATCAGCGCGTCATGCGATAGGGCCAGGACTCGATGCCGCCAAAGTCGTAGACCTTGGTGTAGCCTGCCTTAACGAGAATGTCGGCGGCGAGCTTGCTGCGACGGCCGCTGCGGCAGTAGATGAGGATTGTGGCGTCTTTGGCGGCCTTGAAGTCGGCGGGGATGCCTTTTTCGAGAACGGAGAGCGGGAGGTTGTCCGCGCCCGGAATGCGGCCGCGGTCGTATTCGATGGGCTCGCGCACGTCGAGAATAAGGGCGCTGGGCTCGGCGTCCATCATCTTCTGCGCTTCTTCGGGGGCGATCGTCTTGTAGGTCGGCGTCATGGCAGTCTGAGAGCAGGCCGACAAGGCGCAGGCGAGGGCGGCGAACGCCGTCAGGCGGAAAAATCGAGGCATGTCGGTGAGGCTTCGAAAAAAGTGAAAGGAGCGGCTATTGTACGAGAAGCGCGATTCAGCGGCAAAAAGAAAGTCCGCAGAACCAATGAGGATTCTGCGGACTTTCAATATTCTTGGTGCCCCGAGTCTGACTCGAACAGACGACCTACCGCTTACAAGGCGGTTGCTCTACCAACTGAGCTATAGGGGCAGGAATCCCGAAGTCTACCGAAAATTACAACTTAGTGAAAGTCGGAATGTCGTCATCGTCGTCGGCAGCGGGTGAAGAGGACTTGTCGCCGCCCCAGTCGGCTGGTGTTTCAAGGACCGGGAAGTAGCTTACCTGATTGGTGTCTTCCTTTGGGTAGACCGCCGCAACACGGCCGAGCGGCACGTCGATGTCGCGCACCGCCTCCCCGAAACGCGCCTGAAAGCGAACGCCCTCGCGGTCAAGCTCGAAGTTGTGGGTGGCTTCGGAGTGAACGCAGAGGACGATGGTGCCGTCCTTGTTCACATACTCCCGCGGCACGACGGTGGCGTCGTCCACGGCGACGAGCATGTAGGGTGTGCAGCCCTCGTCCTCGGCCCAGTCGAGAAGCGCGCGGATGACGTAGCTCTTGAAGGAGGGCTCGGACAAGGGAAGAACGATGGTGTTCTGGCTTGCGGTCATGGTGCCTCTCCTTAGCGACGCATGACCTTTTCGGACGGCGTCATCGAGGCGATGAAGGCCGGACGCGCGAAGATGCTTTCGGCGTACTTGAGCAACGGGGCCGCGGACTTCGGCAGTTCAATGCCGTAGTAGCCCAGACGCCAGAGAAGCGGCGCCATCGTCACGTCAAGCATCGTGAATTCGTCGCCCATGAGGAACTTGTTCTTTGCCAAAACCGGCGAGAGCTGCATCAGCTGCTCGCGGATCTGGTTGCGGGCGATCGACTTGCGCTTTTCGGTTTCGTCGCGGTTTTCCAAGACGCGAACGAAGCTGAAGAGCTCGCGCTCAAACGTGTAGATGAAGAGGCGGGCGCGGGCGCGCATGATGGGATCAGCAGGCATCAGCTGCGGGTGCGGGAAGCGCTCGTCGATGTATTCGTTGATGATGTTGGCCTGATAGAGCGTGAGGTCGCGCTCCACGAGAATCGGCACTTCGCCGTAAGGGTTCATCGCATCGATTTCGGGCGGCTTGTTGTAGAGATCCACGTCCTGGATTTCAAAATCGCAGGCCTTTTCGTTGAGCACGAAGCGGCAGCGATGCGAGAACGGGCAGGTCGAGCCGGAGAAGAGAACCATCATGGCGGAATAACCTCAAAGTAGAGTGGATTTGCTCACCGTGGCGGCTTCAAGGGGCGATCCTTTCGAGCCGCGGAACCTACTATTTTAGCAAAATCAAACGAATTTCGCAGAAAATTCGTTGCAAGCCCTTGATCTCAATGAAGGACAAGCCGCCGATTCGAAAAGCGCGGCCGTCCTTGAAGTCAAACGGGATTGTCGATGTCGATGAATTCCACCTCAAGGCCCTTTTCGCGGGCAAGCCATGCGCCCAGTGCCCGGATGCCGAAGCGCTCCGTGGCGTGGTGGCCCGAGGCAAAGTAGGTGATGCCGGCTTCGCGGGCGATGTGGGTGGTTCTTTCTGAGATTTCGCCCGAAATGAAGGCGTCGCAGCCGCAGGCGGCCGCTTCTTCAATCATGTCCTCAGCGGCGCCCGAGCACCAGGCGACGCGGCGGATGACCTTGTCCTGCGGCCCCACAACGAGGGGCGCGCGGTGAAGTTCTGCCGTGATCCGCTGCGTGAGGTCGCGGACGGTGACGGGGGGCGTCGTGCCGAGGCGCCCGAGGCCCATGTCGCCAAAGCGGCCGGTCGCTTCAAACCCGAGGGCTTTCCCCAGAAGCGCGTTGTTGCCGAGCTCGGGGTGGTCGTCCAAGGGGAGATGGTAGCCAGCGAGGTTCATGTTGGCGGCGATCAGTGTTTTCACGCGCCGGCCTTTGAGCCCCGCAATGCGCGGATCCTCGTGCTTCCAGAACCAGCCATGGTGCACCAGAAGAAGATCCGCCTTTTTCTCCACCGCTTTTTCAATCAACGCAAGACACGCCGTCACCCCCGTCACCACGCGGGTGACTTCAGGGCGACCCTCGACCTGAAGTCCGTTGGGGGCGTAGTCGCGGTAGTTTTCGGGCGTGAGCAGGGCGTTCAAGTCGCGGATGAGGTCGGCGGTGCGCATGGCGGGCTCCGAAAGAAAATCAAAGACGGGTGACGAGCTGTTCCAGCGCGAGGCGAGACTTCGGACGCGAGGCGTTCGAGTCGTTGGCGGCGCGGTAGCCAAGGCTCACGCAGCAGACGCTGCGAAGGCCCTTGGCCTTCAGGCCCAGAATTTTGTCGAGCTCCGCCGCGTCAAAGCCCTCAAAGGGGGTTGAATCGATGCCTTTTTGGGCGGCGGCAAAGAGAAGAAAGCCCATTGCGATGTAGGCCTGGCGCGCGGCCCACTCAAAGCTGCCCATCGTGCCTGAAAAAAGCTGGGCAGCGCGGCGGCGTCCGGCGTCCTGATCCGCTTTTACTTCCGGGGTGCCGAGGCGTCCGTCCGCCTCTTCCTTGGCGAGCACTTCCTTCAAGTGGTTGTCGGAGACCGCTTCCGGCACGACGAAGACGACGCAGTGGCTTGCTTCGGTGACGCGGGGGCGGTTGAAGTCCCAGAACGCGGGGGCGATTCTCGCCTTCGCGTCCGGCGTGTCGGCGACGAGGTACTGCGTGAGCTGCGCGTTCACCGAGGTGGGGGAAAGGCGCAGGACTTCAAGGAGCTCATTGAAGTCGGCCTCCGGAATGCGCCTGGCGGCGTCGTAGTGCTTGGTGGTGTAGCGGGTGCGGACAGTGTCAAGAACGGTCATGAGTTTCTCCCAGTAAAGCGAACGCCTCCCGCGGAAAATAAGGGGAGGCGGTTCGAAAGAAGTGTAGCGAGAGACAAACGTCCGGTCTTCAGACGTCGGACGTAGTCCGTTTTCAGCAAAGGCCTACGAGCTTTTTCACGAGCTTGAAGAGCATCTGGTCCTGCATGACCAAGGGTTCGCGGTACGCAAAGAACACCGTGCCGTCCGTGGGCGCCGGGATTTCCTTCTTTGTTTCGCCCGTGAGGGGATCGAGGATGATGCCGAGAATGTCGCCCTTTTGCACGGAGGCGCCCGGCGCGACGCGGGGGCGAAAGAGCCCTGCCTGCGGCGCCCGGACGTCGGCGAGCTTGTCTTCGTCCACGTGCACGGTGCGAGAGCCCGGATGCAGCGAGAGCTTCAGGACGCCCTCGGAGGCGAGAAACCGCAAAATGGCGGCGACGCATTCGTCCGCGGCCTTTTCGTCGATTTCGTCCGTTGCCTGCGTGAGCATCGTGTAAGCGCGGGTGTTCCAGATCTGCCAGTTGTAGTTGAGGGTGCCGGTGTCAATGGGCTTGGGTTTTCGGCGCAGCACGAAGGGAAGGCCGAAGGCGTCGGCGGACTCCATGCCTTGGTACGGCGTTTCCATCATGCGCACGTGCGTCACGAAGTCGCCCCGAAGGTAGAAGGAGGCGAGCTGAATGCCGTTCTTCCATCCTTGGACGTGCTGAAAGATGCCGGCGGCGATGCGCTGCGTCGTTTCGCCCTGGTCGTACCCGGGGAACATGCGGTTGATGTCGGTGCCGTCCATGCCCCAGAAGCGCTTGCCGAGGTTGATGGAGGAGGGGTTCATGGCGGGGATCACCTCGACGGACTTGCCGGGGACGAACTTTCCGGCCTTTTCAAGAAGCGTCAGCGCGCGCACGAGCTGGGAGGCGATGTAGAGCTGCTCCACTTCGTTGCCGCGGGCGGCGCCCGCGATGATGGTGTTCTTTTCGCCCTTGCCAAAGAGAAAGCCCGTGATCACCATCGGAGAGCGGTGCAGGCTCGCGAGTTCAAAGACTTTCACGCGCTTCATTCGGCGTCTCCTTTCTGGGTTTCAAGGTCAAGAATGCGCGCGAGAAGCGAGCCGGGGTTCACCACCGGGTATTCGCGCAGCGTGAAGACGATGCCGGAGACGGGGCTCACCACCTCTTCCAGAATGTCGCCGGTGGCGGGGTTCGTGACGAGTCCCAGCACGTCGCCTTTTTTCAGGGCTTTCCAGTGGCTTACCTTCGGAATGAAGATGCCCGCGGAGCTCGCGTTCAAGAAGCTCACGCTCCCGTCGGTGGAGACAATGGGCGAAATCACTTTCTTGACGGGCCCCTTCCAGATGTCCAGATGCTTCATGAGGTTTAAAAGCCCCTGCGTGAGGCGCCGGCCGTAGTCTTCGGTGATGCGCATTCCGACGCCCATTTCAGCGACAAGACACGGGGTGCCCACGGAATTGAGGCTCCAGGCGAGCGTGCTTTCCAAAACGGTTGCTGCGGCATGCACCCAGATGAAGTCGCAGTTCATGAGGCGTGCGAGAGGCACGAGCTGCTGAGCGGTGTTGACGTTGATGCGGATCTGCGGAATTTCTCGCAGGAAAATGTTCGAAGCGTGGATGTCCACGGCGCAGGCCGCTCCCTTGATGTCGTCCACGATCGCCGAAGCGATCACTTCCTCGGTGGTGCCGTGTCGATTGCCGGGGAAGATGCGGTTCATGTCGAGGTCAAAGTGCGGAATGCCGCGGGTGATGGTGTCAACGCCCATCGGGTTCAGGGCGGGGTAGATGTCCACGACGCCCGTGAGGTGTTCGGGATGCTCGCTGATGAGGCGGTTCAAAAGCCAGCAGACGTACTGGCCCTCGAGCTCGTCGCCGTGGGTGCCGGTGATGACGGCAAGACGCGGCAGCTTCTGGGCGTCTTCTTCCGTGGCGCCCTGAGGCATCCGCCGGTTCTTTCGGATCACCATCGTCTCGGCGACGGGCAACTTGATGGAGACTACGTTTTCAATCGTCATGAGAGGATCGAACAGGTTGCGTGGGTTTCAATGGTCTGTGCACCGCCGCCCTTTAAAACGCCGCGTTCGATGGCGGCGGCGGTGAAGTCGGCGCCGTGAGAGAGCGCAAGATGCGTCGCGCCGCAGGGCTTGCCGGCCGTGGGGTCCAGAGCAAGCCAGCGGCCGCCGCACCAGACTTCCGTCCAGGCATGGGTGGAGCCGATGCCTTCAACGATCCCCGCGCAGTAGCGACAGGGGATGCGGCGTTCTCGAAGCAGCGCCAGAAAAAGATGCGAGTAGTCCTGACAGACGCCGGTGCCGGCGGCCAAGGCTGCCTCCGCCGTGGTTTCCACGGTCGTGCTTCCCGAGCGGTACTCAAGGGCGCCGTGCGCGGCGGCCAGGAGCGCGAGAACCGCGGCTTCGCCCGTTCCCTCGCTGCCCGAGTCTTTGGAGAGTGCTTTTACGAGCGGGCCCGCGGCCGTGAGCGCCGTGGGATAGGCGAGCCACGCGGGCGCATAGGACGTGTCAGGCACGGAGGGATCTCGCAGGACGACGCCTTCTGTTTCGTAGGCAAAGACGTCGTGCGGCGCATCAAGGCGCCCGGTGACGACGCGGTTGCCGTAGACGGCGCCCGTGACGGGGGCGGTGAGGCGGGTGGCTGGGGTGACGCTCACCGATTCTTCCACGACGGTGATGCCTGCACAAAGGCGCGGCAGCACGCGCAGTCGAAAGACATGCTCAAAGGCCGGTTCGGAGAACCGGCAACGCGTTTGAAGCGAATAGTGAAGACGGACGGCGTCGCTCACAAGACCCCCGCGTGGAAATGCAAAGCTCGGAAGCTTACAGCGAGTTCACGAGCGTGAGCGCTCTTTCGCGGACGTCGTCGGTGATTTCCCCCGACACGAGTGCCGTCAAGGCGGCAAGCTTCGCCTTCAAGTCAGCGTCGGGCTTCAGGCGCCCGCGATAAAGCGACAGGCGCACGACGGCGGCGTGAACCATTTCGTCGGGGTAGTCGAGCCGTAGCGCCAGATCGGCAAGCTCCGTGTACTTCCCGGAGAGAATCAGTGCACGACGCTCCGGGGCGATGGGACTTTCTTCGAGACTTCCCCAGAAGGCGAGGAGCCGGTCGATCACGTCCTGCGCCTTGAGGTAGGCGCCGTGCCCTTCGGCGTCTTCGGACAAGTCCGTGAGCGCGAGCTGAATGTAGGAGAGGGTTTCCGAGGAAATGAAGCTTCTCAGAACGAGCGCGTTGTCGTAGGCGCGCGAGAGGTTGGAGAGCACCGAGTCGGGGTTCTCCGCGTCCGTGAGGTAGCGCGCTTCAAAGTCTGCGGCGTCGCGGTAGATGTCGGCAGGAATCGCCAGGCGCCGGCAGAAGTCGACGTAAGCCTTGGAATCTTCGTCAATCATTGTGTCGAGAAGCCGGTTGAGGCTTCTCAGCGTGGCGACCGTGCGTTCGGTGTAGCGGCCGAGCCAGAAGAGGCGGTCGGCTTGTTCGGCGGAAAAGGCAGTGTTCGTCATGGTTTGTTTCTCCTCGGTCTCGTGTTCAGGCGGTCTTGATCCAGGTGTCCTTGAAGCCGCCGCCTTGAGACGAATTCACGACGAAGCTCCCTTCAATGCGAGAAAAGCGCGTGAGGCCGCACGGCCACACCTTGGCGCCGTCGCGTCCGGTGAGAATGAAGGCGCGAAGGTCGGCCTTGCGAGGCACGGTCACGACGCCAAGCGGCGTTTTTTCCGCCACGGGCAGATCCACAAAGTCGATCACTTCCTGCGCGATGAAGCGGCGGGGCTCGGCGCTGATCACGCCGCGCCACTTTTCCAAAGTCGCCGCGTCCATGTCGCGGCCGAAGACGACGCCGTAGCCGCCTGCTTCGGCCACGTCTTTGATGACGAGCTTGGCGAGGTTCTTCAAAACGTACTCGCGGTCCTTTTCAAAGAAGGGCAGATACGTGGGGGCGTTCTTCAAAATCGGCTCTTCGCCGAGGTAGTACTTCACCATGGCAGGCACGAAGTAGTAGATGCCCTTGTCGTCGGCGGCGCCGTTGCCCGGCGCGTTGATGAGGGCGACATTGCCGGCGCGGTAGGCGTCCATCACGCCCGGAATGCCGATGAGGCTCTCGGGCTTGAAGCACAGGGGGTCGAGGTATTCGTCGGAAATGCGGCGGTAGAGGGCGCCTACCTTCACGGCGCCGCGGGTGCAGTCCTTGAAGTAGAGGGTGTTGTTTTCGACGAAGAGGTCATCGTTGGTGGCGAGCGCGACGCCCGCTTTTTCAGCGAGGTAGCTGTGCTCGAAGAATGCGGCGTTGTAGCGGCCCGGCGTCATGATGACGCTGATGCCCCCGGAGGAGACGCTCTCCATCATCTGCCGCAGCAGCTGCGGGTAGCTGCGGTTGTCGGCGATGCGTTCGCGGCGGAAGGTCTCGGGCGAGGCGCGGCGCGTAAGCTCGCGGGCGATGACGGGATAGGAGGCGCCGGAGGGAATGCGCAGGTTGTCTTCGAGAACGTACCACTCGCCGTCTCTAGCCTGCACGAGGTCAATGCCGGCGATGTGCGCCCAGACGCCTGCGGGCGGCACGACGCGATCGCATTCGCGCAGAAAGCCTGAGGAGGCGAGGGCGAATTCTTCGGGCACTACGCCGTCACGGATGATTTTCTTTTCGCCGTAGACGTCCGCTAGAAAGAGATTCAGGGCCGAGACGCGCTGCGCGAGCCCCTTTTCCAGCTTGGACCATTCGTCCGCTTCGATGACGCGCGGCAGCGCGTCAAAGGGGAAGAGCTGTTCGTTGAACTTTCCGTCCTTGTAAAGTCCGAACTTGACGCCGTAGCGGCTCAGGAGCCCGTTGATGAGATCGGCGTTTCTGACGAGAGAATCCATGACACGTACCCTTTTTTCTGCTCAAGAAGTCTCGGAGGCGGTGGTTTTCCGAGGGATGAAAGTGATGAAGCAAAAAATGTGCCTGTGCTTTCTTAAAGGGATAACCAATTGATCAAACGCGATAATTTTATCGCCTGGTTAATGGAATTCGAAAATAAGGCGTGAAGTGCACCGAATCGGTGCATGAATTAGACGGGCGCGAAGCCTTTGGTGACGCGGTCGTTTCCGGCCAGATCCTGCAGCGTGACGACGGCGCGGTACCCCAGCTGCTGCATCACCGTGCGAACGGCGGGCCCCTGATCAAAGCCGTGCTCAAAGGCGAGAACGCCGTTTTCGTTCAAGTGAAAGAGCGCTTCGGAAGCAATGCGGCGGATGTCGTCCAGACCGTCAAAGCCCGCCGTGAGGGCAGTGATCGGCTCCCAGCGCAGCGCAGGGAGGTGTGCGTCGCCCTCGGCGATGTAGGGCGGGTTGGAGACGATGAGGTCAAACCGTTCGTCGGAATCGACGGCGGCGAGCCATTCACCCTGCCGGAACGTGAGGTTCTTCACAGCAAATCGACTGGCGTTTTGCCGGGCGACGGCAAGCGCCGCCTCGCTGATGTCGGTGGCGGTGACGGCGGCATGCGGTTTTTCTAGAGCAATCGACACGGCGATGCAGCCCGAGCCTGTGCCGAGCTCGAGCACCTTGAGGGGCTGGCAGGCGATGATGTGAAGCGCGGCTTCGACGAGCGTCTCGGTGTCAGGGCGCGGAATGAGCACGTCGGGCGTGACGACAAAATCACGGCCCCAGAAGGCCTGAACGCCCGTAAGGTAGGGGATGGGGAATCCTTTGGCGGCGCGGCCGGCGGCTTCTTGAAAGGCGGCTGTCACGTCCGAAGCGACGGCGTCTTCGGGGTGCGCGATGAGCGATTCTGGCCGCGTCTTCAAAAAGTGCGCGAGCAGAATCCGAGCCTCCGAGCGGCTGATGCCGCTCGTGGTTGTCAGAAGTTCGCGCACCGTGCTCATGCCGTTTGCTCCTTAATGGTCGCCGAGGCTCGCAAGCTGCTCGGCTTGATGCTCGGCGGTGAGCGCCGAGATGATGTCGGAGAGGTCGCCGTCCATGATTGCATCCAGCTTGTAGAGCGTGAGGTTGATGCGGTGGTCGGTGACGCGCCCCTGAGGGTAGTTGTAGGTGCGGATGCGCTCGCTGCGGTCGCCGCTGCCCACGAGGCTCTTGCGCTCGCTCGCCTGCGCGGCCTCCTGCTTGGCGACTTCCGCGGCGTAGAGGCGGGAGGCGAGCACGGCCATGGCGCGGTCCTTGTTCTGGCGCTGGCTTCGTTCGTCCTGGCATTCCACCACCATGCCCGTGGGAAGGTGAGTGATGCGAACGGCGGAGTCCGTCTTCTGCACGTGCTGGCCGCCCGCGCCCGAAGCGCGGTAGACGTCGATGCGCAGGTCGGCGGGGTTGATCTCCACCTGCTGGACTTCGTCCAGTTCCGGCAGCACCGCGACCGTGCAGGCCGAGGTGTGGATGCGCCCCTGCGCTTCGGTGGCGGGGACGCGCTGCACGCGGTGGCCGCCTGACTCGAACTTCAGCTTCGAGTAGGCGCCTTCGCCGATCACGCGGCAGATGACTTCCTTGTAGCCGCCCAAGTCGCTTTCGTTCTTGCTCACGATCTCCACCTGCCAGCCGCGTCGCTCCGCGTAGCGAAGGTACATGCGCAGAAGGTCGCCAGCGAAAAGGGCGGATTCGTCGCCGCCCGTGCCGGCGCGGATTTCAAGGAAGATGTTGCGCTGATCGTTGGGGTCTTTGGGGAGAAGCAGGATTTCGAGGTCCTTCTCGAGCTGCTCGAGCGCCGTCTTTCCAGCCTTTACTTCGTCCTGAGCGAATTCCGCAAAGGACGGATCTTCTCTGGCCATTTCTTCAGCGGCCGCGATGTCGTTCTCCGCCTTCTCGTAGGCCTTCATCTTCACCGTGACGGGCTCGATTTCGGCGCGCTCCTGACTGAGGGCGCGGAAGCGGTTCATGTCGTCGGCGGCGTCGGGCGCCGCCAGCATGGCATCGATTTCTTCAAGGCGCCGGCAAAGCCCGAGAAGCTTGCTGCGCATGCTGTCTTTCATCATGACAAATCAGGAGAACGGAAAAAAGAAACAAAGAAGGCTGTGCAGCCCTTGGCCGGCGCAGCGGAAACTTCTCATTTTAGCGGTCGTGCGGCTCAAAGAAGCGGCTCACGATGCAGGTCATGTGCTCGCGCTCGGCTTGTGACAGCCCTTCGGCGTTTCTCAGGAGGACCGTCGGATCGTGAATGAGCTTCTTAGTGAGGGACTGCGTGAGAAGCTCGAGCACTTCGTCGGCGCTGCGGCCGGCGGCGAGCTCCTTTTTCGCCAATGCCACTTCGTCGCGGCGAATGCGTTCGGCTCGGTCCCGGAGGCGCGCGATGGCGGGGACGACGCTGCGCATCGCGAGCCACCGGTTGAAGGCTTCGACGGCGAGCGTGATGTAGCCCTCGGCTTCAATCACGGCGGCCTGGCGGCTTTCCTTGCCGGACTGAACGACGGCGCCCAGTTCGTCCATTGTGTAGACGTAGACGTCGTCAAGGCGAGACACTTCAGCCTCCACGTCGCGCGGCACCGCCAGATCTACGATGCAGATGGGGCGGTGGCTTCTCGCCTTCACGGCGCGCTCGATCATGCCGAGCCCGATGATGGGAAGCGCCGAGGCCGTGCAGGTGACGATGATGTCAAAGTCGGCGATGCGTTCCGGCAGGTCCTGCAGGCGGATCGCCGTGCCGTTGCAGCGGGCGGCGAGCGCCTGGCCGCGGTCCACCGAGCGGTTGGCGACGGTGACGGAGGCGGGGTGCTGGGCGCCGAAGTGCGCCGCGCACAGTTCAATCATTTCGCCCGCGCCTACGTAAAGGACGTGCTCCTTTTCCAGAGAGCCAAAAAGGCGCATTGAAAGGCGGACGGCCGCCGCCGCAAGGCTTACGGAGCTCGAGCCGATGGCGGTCTTGGAGCGCACGTCTTTGGCGGTGGCAAACGCCGCTTCAAAGAGGTGGTTGAGCATCACGCCCAGCGCCTTCTCGTCGCGAGAGGCCTTCACCGCCTTCTTGAACTGGCCCACGATTTGCGTCTCGCCGAGCACCATGGAGTCAATGCCGCAGACGACGCGAAAAAGATGGCGCGCGGCTTCGCCGTCAATGTGGCGATAGAGGTGTGGCGTGAGCTGCGAGAGCGAGACCGCCTTCGTGTCCGAGAGGTACTCGGTGAGACGGTCGGCGGCGCGCTCTGCATCCTGCGCCGCGCAGTAGAGCTCGGTGCGGTTGCAGGTGGAGAGAATCATGGCCTCGGTGACGGCGCCGGCATCGGGGGATGCCAGCCGTTCGCGGATCGCTGCCAGATTCGGGGCGATTTCTTCGGGGCCGAAGGCCACGCGCTCTCGCACGGAGAGCGGAGCCGTCGTGTGATTCAGGCCAAGGCAAAGCAGCTGCATGGTGGTGGGGAAGACGTCTCTATGGGGCCTCGCGCCCAAAAATGGGTGCGAGCGCCGGGACGCTCAATAGTGTTCTGAAAGAATGGCGGGATTATAAAAACCCTAGACTTTCAGAAATCTTAAAGTCGGCGCGGGGACTTTCTTCGCGGCGTTTTTTGTGCTGGACCGCGGCTGGAAGATGGGTTTTGCCAAGGCGATGGATCATTTTCTTCGTTATTTCAAGGGAAGGGCCGGGGCGAAAGAAAAAAGTAGCGCGGAACGCTTGCATTCCGAAAAAATGGCCTGTATAGTTCGGCCTTCCTCGCAAGACGGCTAGGTAGCTCAGTTGGTAGAGCAGCGGATTGAAAATCCGCGTGTCGGCGG
>CAVJBF010000085.1:0-12167 GCA_963647785.1 Acutalibacteraceae bacterium | reverse complement strand
AGACGCTCGTTCAGGTGCCGATCGCGCTGCGCATCAACGGCTTTGAGCAGAACGCAGGCGGCTGGTCTCTGGCCCCGAGCGTCAAGGTCGCCTACGTCCCGACCTTCGGCGACAAGGAGATCTCGGTCCTTGGCGCTGACCAGACCGTGATCGACACGGCTCCGGTGCAGGGCGACTTCGGCATCCGCGCCCAGAAGGGCAACCTCCTCTTGAACGCCAGCTTCATGGTGGGCGGTGGCAAGGACGGCACGTCTTCCGTGGGCGGCAAGGCGGGTCTGAAGTACGTCTTCTAACCCCCTGACGTTTCTGTAATTGCCTCAAGAAGCGGGCGGCCGAGCAATCGGCCGCCCGCTTTTTTAGGCGGTGCGCCGCAGGCGCGCAGGTAATACCGCAACCGAACGCCATGTTTTCCGTCGTGCGACAAAGGCTGCGCGTAAGATGAACGCCAACAAGAAAAGCCGCACGCCGCGGCTTCGGTTCAACCCATTCGGATTTCAGTCATCATGACTTTCGCCATTGCCCCTCTCGCTGCTTTTTGCCGGACGCTCGTCCGGCCGGCAGCGGGCGGCGGGCGAATGCGCCGAATGTAACCCCATAGCCAGCGGGCGCCGAGGCTTTCCAAAAGCAGAGCGTCCGCCGATCAAGCCCCGCCTTTGAGGGCAAAGCCTCCCTTTCAAAACGTCATTTCTTCGGAGTCTAAAATCATGCTTCGTCGCGTTTTTGTATCAGCTGCCGCCGCGGCCGTGGCCGCCGTCCTTCTCACGGGCTGCGGCGAGAAGCCCCATGAACTCAAGGTGGGCGCCACCGCCGGCCCCCACGCCGCCATCGTCGCAGAAGCCGCCAAAGTGGCGCAGAAGTCGGGCCTCACGGTGAAGGTCGTGGAGTTCACGGACTACATCACGCCGAACCAGGCATTGGCCGACAAGGCCTTGGACGCCAACGTCTACCAGCATGAGCCCTTCCTCAACAACTTCAACAAGAACAAGGGGACGAACCTCGTCAAGATCGCTGACGCCGTCGTGCAGCCCATGGGCTTTTACTCGAACACCGTGAAGTCCTTGGAAACGGTGCCCGAAGGCGCCAAGGTGGCGATCCCCAACGACCCCACGAACGGCGGCCGCGCGCTGATCCTTCTGAAGGCTTCAGGACTCATTGACCTGAAGGCGGGCGCGACGGGCAACACCGCAACCCCGGCAGACATCACGGTAAATCCGAAGAACCTCAAGATCGTGGAATTGGAAGCCGCGCAATTGCCGCGCAGCATCGACGACGTGGACTTTTCCTGCATTCCGATGAACTACGTCATCAGCGGGAAGCTCTCCCCGGAGAAGCAGGGCTTTTACTTTGAAGACCGCAGCGCGCCCTTTGCCCTCATGGTGATCGCCGCGCGTCCGGACAACGCGAAGTCGGCGGACGTCGAGGCCTTTGTGAAGGCCTATCAGTCCCCGGAAGTGAAGGATTTCATCACGAAGACCTTCAACGGCGCGGTGAAGGCGGCTTGGTAAGAAACTTCCGGGCCGGCTGATCCAGCCTGGTGATGAAAAGGGCGCTCCGACAAAGGTTCGGGCGCCCTTTTTCGCAAATGGCCGCACAAATGGCAGCCCAAATGGCGCGGCGTCAGTTCAAGGGCGTACCCGAGGCAAGCGAATGCTTCGGACGGCAGAAGTAGAGAATCGCGACGACGGGGAAAAGAAGGGCGCCCGCGGCAGCAAGCGACGCCTGATTTCCAAACCACGTCGCCAAGGCGGCCCCCAGAATCGGCCCCAGAACGCTTCCGAACTGCTGTGCCGAGTAGGAGTACCCGAAGACGCGGCCGCGGTCAGCGGGATCGGTGCTCTGCGTCAAGACGGCGTTGATGGCGGGGAAGATCCCCGCAAAGGCGATGCCCCCGATGAAGCGCAGCACGGTGAAGTCGACGAGGTCATGCGGAATCGCCTGAAGAACGCCAAAGACGCCTGACAAGAAAAGCGACAGGTACAAGGCCGGCCGGAACCCCCAGCTCTGCCCCATGACGCCCCACGCGGGGGAGGCGATGACGCCTGAGATGCCCACGATGGAAAAGACGATGCCGGAAATGAGGACGATCTTGTCCATGGAGTGCTGCAGCTCCGCGATGTACAGGGGGAGCACCGGCTGCGTCATGAGAATCGTGAGCTGCACCACGGCCGCGGCAAAGAGCATGCGCTGCACCACCGAGAGCCGCAGCGGATTGGGGCGCACGGCCTGCGCCGCCGCTGCGGCGGCATCCTTGGGCTTGGGAAGGGGGGCGTCCGCCACAAAAAGCGCAAGCACCACGGCGATGCACGCGAGGCTCGCCCCCGCGATGATGAAAGTCCACCGCATGCCGAAGTATTCAGCCAGAAGGCCGCCTGCGAGAGGTCCCAGCACGCCGCCTGCGGTGAGCGCCCCCTGCATCACGCCCATCGAAAAGCCCAGGCGCTGGTGCGGCGCGTGAGCGCTCATGATGGCTAGCGTCGCGGGCCAGAGGCCGGCGGAGAAGCCCTGCAGCACGCGCACCCAGAAAAGCTGCCACGGCCCCGTGACGATGCCGCCCAGAAAGTAGACGATCGCAAGGCACGCCGCCGCGCGAAGCGCCATGAGCTTGCGGGACTTCTTGTCTGCGATCGCGCCCCAGATGGGGGCCATGATGCCTGAGATGAGAAACGTCACCGAGAAGATGATGCTGCTCCACCAGTTGACGTCCGCTGGCTCCACCCCCAGTTCTTGAATGAGGTACATGGGCAGAAACGGAATGAGCATCGTGTAGCTTGCACTCATCAGGATGGTGTTGAAGGTGAGGATGGCAAGCGTCACTTGCCAGGGGAGGGCGGGGCTTTTCATGGGGTTTAGGAATCGTTGCTTTGTGAGACTGAAAAGTTTACGCCCGGGCCCCTCGGGCGGCCATACGCCGAAAGCGGAGGCGGGGCCTGCGGCGCGGGGGCTCGCCCTCTTATAATCAGCGCACGATTTCTTAACGAGCGAAAGGACCTGAGCGATGCGGATCGGCAAGGCGTTGATGTGGAGCATTCTGGCGGCGATGAGCGCTGCCGCGGCGGCGTACACGCCGGACTATGCCGTCTTGGAGGACAAGACGCTCATGAACCGCTTCCCCGAGGGGACGACGATGTCGCGCGAGGCGGCCGATCAGCTTCTTTCTGACATTCGCTCCGCGAGAACGAAGTTAAAGGACGAGGTGGAGTACGCCGACCGGCGCTGTGGCGAGAATTTCTTCACAAACAGCTGCCGCGAGGACGTGCGGCAGGCCAAGCTCCGTCAGGAAAGCCGCCTGCAGGCGCTCGAGGTGCGCGCCAAGACCGTCGTGCGCGAAGACAAGGCGCGCATTGAGCGCGAAAAGCAAAAGGAGCGCGAGGCAAAGAAGGCCAAGGGGCCCGAAAAGCGTCCCGCAAAAAAGGCGGGAACGAAGACTGCTCCCGCCGCCACGAGCGACCGACTGCAAAAGCGTCAGGCGGACTTGGAGAAGCGCCGCGCTCGCGCGGAAGCGAGAAAGGCGAACGAAGCGGAAAACCTCAAGGCCTATGAGGCGAAGCTCGCCGAGCGCGAAGAGCGTGCCGCGCGCCGCGCCAAGGCGCAGGCCGATCGTGCCGAAAAGGAAGCCAAGAAATGACGAAGCGGCTCGAGGCGCTCGCAAAAGGCGGGGCGGACGAAGGAAAGTACCTTTCTCGCGTGAAGGCGGCTTTTGAGCCGGGCGGCGCCTTGTCGGGCGCAACCGAGCACTTTGCGCGCCGCGAAGGGCAGATGAACTTTGCCATGGACGTGGCGCGCTGCATCAAGGCGCGCGGCACCGACGTCATTGAGGCGGGGACGGGCACAGGGAAGACGTTTGCGTATCTCACGCCCGCGGTGCTCGCGGGGTGCAAGGTGGTGGTGAGCACCGCCGGAAAGCCCCTGCAGGACCAGCTTTTCGCCAAGGACTTGCCGGCGCTTTTGGCAGCGCTGGGCGTCAACGCCGACATCGCGGTTTTAAAGGGGCGCGCCAACTACGTCTGCAAGTACCGGCTCGCGGTCGCAATGACCGAGGGGCGACTGCCGTCCCCGGAGGCCGCCGCGGACCTGCGGCGCATCGCGCAGTTTGCCCGGGTTGATCCCGTCGGGGACCGCGCGGCCTGCCATGGCGTGCCGGAAGACTCCGCCGCCTGGCCTTTTGCGACGAGCAATACGGACAACTGCCTGGGCAACAAGTGCCCGCACTTCATGGACTGCTTTGTGAACGAAGCGCGAAACAAGGCAAAAAGCGCCGACATCGCGATCGTGAACCATCACCTCTATTTGTCGGCGATGGCGCTCCTTTCTGAAGCCGAAGGCGCGGAAGACGACGTGCGGATGCTCCCCAAGGCCGACGTCGTCATCTTTGACGAAGCGCACAAGCTGCCGGACATCGCCTCCGCCTTTTTTGGAAGCGAGTTCTCGACCTACGCGCTGAAAAACACCGCCAAGGACTTGAAGGCGGCGCTGATGTCGCGCTACCGGGCGGTGTCGGATGCCAATAAATGGGACGCAAAGGCGGACGCCGTCGTGCACCTCCTGATGGACTTCGTGCTGCGACTTTCTGAAATCAATTTCGTCGAGGGGATGAACAAGCGCATCAGCGACATTCCTCAGATTGAGACGGCGGCGGACCTGCTTGACAAGGCGCACGACGCCGCGGGGAGCTTTGCCGAAGAATTGATGCAGGTCGTGGAAGGCGATCCCGAAATCGAGCGCGGGGCGACGGTGCTGATGGATGCCGCGGTGGCGATGGCGGACTGGGCGCAGGCCCTGAAAAAGCCGGCCGTGGTGGTGAAGACGCCGCAGGGCGTGCCTGTCGTGCGCTGGATCGAGCGCACGCGAAGCGAAGCAAGACTCAACGTCACGCCGCTTTCCTTTGCCGAAGAATTCGCGAAGCTGCGCGAGTCGCAGGCGGATTCGGCGTGGATCTTCACGTCGGCGACGATTGCGACCGCCGGAAACGACTTCTCCCACTTTCTGAAGGAAATGGGCATGGAGGGGGCGGAGACGCACGTCTACGAGAGCCCCTTTGTGTACCCCGAGCAGGCGATGCTCTACGTGCCAAGCGGGATGCCGGACGCCAAAACGACGCCGCGCGAGGACTACATTGACGCTCTTGTGCGCGAAAGCTGGCCCGTGATCGATCTGCTGGGCGGCCGCACCTTCGTTCTCTGCACGAGCTACCGCGCGATGCAGCAGGCGGCGCTGCGGCTTCGAGAGATGATTTCCGCCAACGGCCGCGGCTACGAAGTGCTCCTTCAAAACGAAGACAGCCGCACGAAGCTGATCGAGCGCTTTCGAAAGAGCACCCGCGGGGCGATTCTCGTGGGGAGCATGAGCTTCTGGGAAGGGATTGACATCAAGGGGGACGCCTTGTCGCTTGTGGTGATTGACAAGCTCCCCTTTGCCCCGAAGGATGATCCGGTGCTGGAAGCCAAGGGCGAGTGGATTCGCGAGCAGGGCGGAAATCCTTTCGAGGACCATCAGATTCCCCTGGCCGCCATCACCTTGAAGCAGGGAACGGGGCGCCTCATTCGCAGTGAGAAGGACCGCGGCATTCTCATCATCGGCGACAAGCGGGTGCTGCCGAAGGTGACGCGCTACGCGCAGCGCTTTTTGGGGAGCCTGCCGCCCTTTTCCCGCACCTTGAAGCTGGAGCGCGTCTTGGACTTCTGGCAGCACCCCGACAGTTGGCAGTAGCCCGCGGCGGACTCTAGAATGCCGGCCTTTGGGAGGGAGCGTTGCGGGAAAGTCCGCGGCGACAAGAAAACATGGACATGGAAAAACTGAAGACGATCGGCATCTGGGTTTTCAAGATCGCCGCCGCGGCTTTTTTGATCCACATCGCCTGGCGGGTGATCTACACCCAGCACATGTGGCTCAATTCGTAGCCGATCTCTGATAAAATCCCGACTTCGGTCGTCAAGGACACAACGGAAGTGTGGCAGAGTGGTTGAATGCACCGGTCTTGAAAACCGGCGACGGGCAATCCCCGTTCGTGAGTTCGAATCTCACCGCTTCCGCCAAGTGGCGTTGTCCGCTCGTGTTCGTGAATTCTCGGCTGTAATCAAAAACGGCCTGCAAGCCCTGTAACAACAAGGTTTGCAGGCCGTTTTTGCATCTCTTTCGTCGTCACGCTCAGCCGCTTGCATTCAAATTTCAGCGCAGGCAGCAGACGCGGGGACGCGAGGTTTTTCTCCGGCGAGCCAGGGAATACAAGTCTAGGGGCGCTCGTCATGGGCGGCGAGCACGGCGCCGCAGCAACAGAGCATCACTTGCGCCTGCGTCTTTTTGAGGCGGCGGCCGGCTTCCTCTTCGTGCAGGAGCACGCTGGCCATGACGTCGGTGCTGGCAAATTTCATGAGAGGCCTTTTTCTTGCGTGCCGGGAAGTTTGCGCAAAGCGGTTGTGCCGCAGCATGTCGTCGCTCATCTTCGGGTTATTACCAATAAAAGCCCCTGTGTCAGCCCTGACTTTCTCGTTGAGAATGATTCGCATCCGTTTGGGCCGCCTGCGTCGGGCGGCGTATGGAATCGTCCTATGAAGAAAACCATTGCCTTGAACGCGGGGGTGGCAGCGAAAAAGACCGCCGCGACCGCGAGCTACACCGTCGGTGAAGAGATTGCGAACGCCGTGACGCACGGCGTGGCGGCGCTTCTCTCGATCGCGGGCCTCTGCGTCCTTGTTGCGTTTGCCGCGTGCTATTCGGGATCGGCCGTCGTCGTGTCGGCGGTGGCGATCTTTGGCGCGAGCATGGTGTGCCTCTACACTGCATCAACGCTTTACCACGCCATCCCGAACCTGCGCGCAAAGAAAGTGCTCCAGGTCCTCGATCACGCGATGATCTACATCCTGATTGCGGGCTCCTACACGCCTTTCTGCCTTGTCACCTTGAAGGGCTGGGTGGGCGTTACGCTCTGCTGCGCCGTGTGGGCGATTGCGATGGCGGGCGTGTCGTTGCAGAAGGTGCTGCTCAAGCGCAGTGACTGGATGAACTGCGTTCTCTACCTCGTGATGGGGTGGCTTGTGGTGCTCGCGATGGATCCCTTGATCAGCGCCTTGCCCGAGGGCGGCCTGTGGCTCCTCGTCTTGGGGGGCGTTGCCTATTCGGCGGGCGTCATCTTCTACGTCTGGGAGTCGCTTCCTTACGGGCACGCCGTGTGGCACGTCTTCGTCTTTCTGGGGACGGTGCTGCAGTTCTTTTCGGTGCTTCTCTACGTCATCCCTGGCGTGACGGAGGCGTGATGGCAGCTGTGATTCGGCCGTTTGTGACGGCGGACTTTGATGTCTTTGTGGACGCCTACCTGAAGACGTGGGGTTTTGAGCTCATTGAAGCCGCCGCGGACGAACAGCGCCTCTCGGGCGAAGCGTACTTGGCGACGAACCTCGCCGAAGCGAACTGGGTGCGGGTGTCGGAGGTGGACGGACAGCCGGCGGGATTGCTGTGCGCGTCATTTGCAGAAAGCCGCAAGGCGGCGCCGTGGGCGCCTGCGTACCTCGCTGTCATGCAGACGGCGGTGGAGCATCTCAAGGCGACGCCCGCCGGGCGGAACATCCTCGGATTCGTGGAGCGGCTTCACACGGTGAACGCGGCGCTCTTGGAAAAGCTGCGCCGCGAGGGGCTGACGGCGGACAGTCCGGAAGTCGTCTACTTCATCGTGCATCCCGACTTTCGCGGAAAGGGCGCCGGGAAGACGCTTCTTACGGCGTTTGAAGCCGAGTGCCGCAGCCGCGGCGTAACGACCGCCTACCTTTTCACCGACAATCACTGCTCGTGGCAGGGCTACCTGAGAGACGGCTGGGGGAAGGCAGGCGAAACCGTGTGGGCGACGGACGACATGGTGACGTACGCGCTCACGAAGCGCTACGCCTGATCGTCGCTTTCGTCTTCGTCGCCTTCTTGCTCGGGCGCCTTGAAGGGCAGGCCGGCAGGCCAGGCGACGAGGTCGTCGTCTTCCATGGTTTCCAGCGCAGCGGGACCGGCCGCGGCGGTGTTCACCGCGTAGTTGAGCTTTGCGTACACCGCGGGGATTTCATGCTCCAGGACGCCGGCCGCCTTGCGGGGATTTTCTTCCAGCAGCTGGATCGCGCAGGCAAGCGCCTCTTCGGCGTCCTTGAGGGTTTCAGTAAGCCATTCGGCGTTGATTGCATCCGTCATGACGGGGCCTCCCAATTTGAAGGCGGAAATGCTAGCAGAGCGGCGCCTGCCGCATTTCTCCCATGACGGCGCGGAGGCGTTCTGCTAGGCTCAAGGCTTCCTTACATTTTCACTTGGGGCCTTCATGTCGTCATCCTCCACCGGCGAAGTCTTTGTTGTCACGAATTTCGGCGAAAGCCACGGGCCGGCGATCGGCTGCGTGATTGACGGGTGCCCTCCGGGGATGGCGCTCACCGAAGCCGACATTCAGGCGGAATTGGATCGCCGCAAGCCCGGCACGAGCCGACACGTGACGCAGCGCCGGGAGGCGGACGCCGTGGAGATTCTCTCGGGCGTCTATGAGGGCCGAACGACGGGCACGCCCATTGCGCTGCTCATCCGCAACACCGACCAGCGCAGCCGCGACTACGGCGCCGTGGCGCATCAGTTTCGGCCCGCGCACGCAGACTGGGGGTACTGGGCGAAGTTCGGGCTGCGCGACCCCCGAGGCGGCGGCCGGGCGTCGGCGAGGCTTACGGCGCCCACGGTGGCGGCGGGGGCGGTTGCCAAAAAGTGGCTCAAGGAAAACCTCAATATCACGATTCGCGCGTGCTTGACGAAATTGGGTTCGACCCCCGTGCGCGTAGAGGACTGGGCGGCGGTGAATCAGAACGCCTTCTTTGCCGCGAACGCGACGCAGATTCCGGAATTGGAAGCGCAGATGGACCGGGTGCGGGAGACGGGGGACAGCATTGGCTCAGAACTCTACGTCGAGGCCCTGAACGTGCCCGCGGGGCTCGGGAACCCGGTCTACGGGCGGCTTGACGCCAAATTGGCGGCCGCCTTGATGGGCGTCAATGCGGTGAAGGGCGTGGAAATTGGCGACGGCTTTGCGGCGGCGAAAGCGTCAGGTACGACGAACGCTGACTGCATGACGACGACGGGCTTTGCCACGAACCACGCGGGCGGGATTCTTGGGGGCATTTCCAACGGGGCGGCCGTCACGGCGCGTGTGGCGGTGAAGCCCACGCCCTCGGTGCGGCTGCCGCTGGCAAGCCTCGATGAAGAAGGAAATGAAGTGACGGTTGTGACGACCGGTCGACATGACCCTTGCGTGGGGTTGCGGGCGGCGCCGGTGCTGGAAGCGGTGACGGCGCTGGTGCTGATGGACGCGGTGCTTTTGCAGCGAGCGCAGTGCGGCACGACGGGACGGTCGTTTTTCTGAATTGTTGCGGAATATTCTCAGGGTTAACCCTTGGCGGAAGGCAGTCGCCTCTCGCTTTTTTGGGTAGGTATTTCGACCGATGAAACAATAAGCGCAGTCTCATTAACCGAGACAGCGGTTGAAAGTGCGGTCTAGTCCCCGCATGAAGCTTTCAACGGCTTTCTGAATTCGCAAATTCTGGAGATCTCTCAAATGAAAAAGACTCTTGCTGCAGTCGCCGTGCTCGGCGCCTTTGCCGGCTCTGCGGTCGCTGCTGACGTTACGCTCTACGGCGTGATGGACGAAGCTTTGGTTTTTACCCACACCAAGACTACGAACAAGGATGCGACGAACAAGTTTGAACTCGCTGGTGGCAAGCAGGCGGGCAACCGCTTCGGCCTGAAGGGCGTGGAAGACCTCGGCAACGGCGTCAAGGTGGGCTTCATCCTCGAAAATGGCTTTAACTCTGACGATGGCTCCCTCTCCAAGTATGGGGACGGTCAGGAACAGAACCGCATCTTTGGTCGTGAAGCGGTTGTTTATGTTGACGGCAACTTCGGTCGTCTGACGGCTGGTCGTACTGGCCAGCTCAACAGTGGCAATGGCTCTGTCGGCGTCACGGGTGCTCTGTCTCCCTTTGGCACGTCTACCTACGCTCTCAACCAGCAGTCTTCTGTGATGGTTGGCTTTGACCGTATCGACAACTCCCTGACCTACAGCACACCTTCTTTTGCTGGTTTCAAGGTCTACGCTCAGGCTTCTCTGAAGAACGACAGCAACACGACCAAGAGTGACCTCAACAAAGCTAAGGATGCGGCGGCTGACGAAGGCAAGCACACGGCTGATCGCTACTACGCTATCGGCGCTACCTATAAGAACGCTGGCTTGAATCTGGCGTTGGTTGTGGACACCTATGACTATGGTCATTCCGAGAAAAAGGCGGAAGATGACGGCTTCTCTGTCACGCTGGGTGGTTCTTACGACTTCGAAGTCGTGAAGGCTTTCTTGGGTGCTCAGTACTACAAGGATATCCAGCAGACGACAAAGACTTTTGGTTTTGCCAGTGCTGCCAAGGTTGGGCAGATGAAGGGCTATGCTGTGACGGCTGGTGTTGATGTTCCGGTTCTCGGCGGCAACTTCAAGTTTGCGGCGGCCTATGGCGATGCTGAAAACGTTGACGATTCCAAGACGGAAGCGAAGCGTTATGGCGCCGATGTTGGCTATGTTTATCCGTTCAGCAAGCGTACGAGCCTCTATGCGACGGCTGGCTATCAGGAAACGAAGCTGACGACGACCTCTACGACGAAGACCAAGACCACGCAGGCGATGGTTGGTCTGACCCACAAGTTCTAATCGGTTGACTGCCTAGCGCAGTTTTTCTAAGAACTTGAAAACCCTCGTTCCTTACGGTTCGGGGGTTTTTTCGTGGACGGCGGTTTTCGAAGAAGAACTAAAACGCCCATGCGCCCAACCTTAAGCACCTCACCATCCGGATTCCCGTCGGCATGATGACGACCGTCACCGGCGTTTCCGGCTCCGGCAAATCCACGCTCGCTTTCGGCATTGCTATTGCCGAAGGCCTGCGCCGTTATCTTGAAAGCCTCAACGCGTACGCCCGCTCGATGATTCAACCGCCCGCGCGGGCGGACTTCGACCGCATAGTCGGCATTTCCCCGGCGGTTGCAATCGAGTAGCGCTCGAGCCGCGGCAGCGGTAAATCCACCGTCGCCACCATGACGGAAATTCTCCACTACCTGCGCCTCAGCTACTTAAAACTCGGCGTGCAGCATCGCCCCCGCTGCGGCATTCCCGTCACGAACCAAATGTTTCCAAGGCTCAACGCGGCGGATGTTGCGCGGAATCATCCACATCGTCCGTTTGGAAATCGTAAGTTCCACCGGCTCGCTCACGGTAGTCTCCTAAAAAGAAGTTGGGTGCCCGAAATCCTAAAGGACACGGAAAGCGCGGGCAAGCCGTGCCTTGGAACAGAGCCTTCGGGCGGCAGCATTTCAGCGGCCGCACTCGCGGAGAGCCCCTTGAGCTACGCCAACAACGCTCTCAACGCTTCCTCATCGCAGAGGGCGAAGATCTCCGCTATCACACTGTATCTACATTCTTATCAAAATTACACGTATAATCAGAGTGTTGCATGTCTTAAATCTTACTTTTTTCCAAGGCGACGTCTGCCATGTCTGAAACCGTTGTTCTCAAGAAAAATCCGTACTCACTGGCTCGTTTTGACACCATTCGCCAAGAAGGCGGGGCTTATGTTGACAAGACGCGCTACATCGAACTGCTGGAAAGCACACTGGCTCGATATCCGTTCATTGTCCGGCCGCGCCGCTTTGGCAAAACGCTCTTCACAAATACTCTTCTAGCCTATTACGATATCTCTGCTGCGAAGGATTTTGAGAAAAACTTTGCCGGCACTTACATTGGTGCGCACAAAACACCGCTTGCCAACCAATACAACGTCATCACCTTCGATTTTTCGGGGCTTCTCCCCGACAGCTTTGAAGCTGACTTTCTGATAAAACTCAAGAAAGGCTTTTTGGAATTTTGCCTGCGCCGAAACTTCAAGGAGGGCATCAAGCTCTTGGAACAGGGTAATTTCCGTCCTACGGAACTCTTGAATGAATTTCTTTTTGCTTATATAAAGCATTTCAGTGAACGCATCTACCTCATCATCGATGAGTATGACCAAGGCGCCAATGAAGTTCTGGCATCCAATGTAGAAGATTTTCGTGCGCTGACGCAATCTGGCGGACTCTTGAAGACCTTCTATGCCTTGCTCAAAGACTGGGCAACCCGAGGCCCCATC
>CAVJBF010000084.1:0-12309 GCA_963647785.1 Acutalibacteraceae bacterium | reverse complement strand
GTCAATAAAAAAGCAGAAAATATCTGCAATTTTCAGGTAGAACTCTCGAGACAGGTGGCAAAACCCAAGGTTTTCAGCCAGTCGCCGTGACTACCGGCTGTTCACTGACGGAGATCTTCGGCCGGTGCCAGTCTTTGATGTGTTGTAATGACGGCGAGCAACTGTTTATTGAGACCCCCAACAAGCAGACGAAGGAATTCTACGGGCTCTTCGGTGAAACACCCCCTGGTCGGCTTCCGCTTCTGGAGGCCCAGAATCTTTTCAACGACGTGTAGTTCTACTTTTGGCTAATTCTTAGGTTTGAATTGAAAAAGTTATTCCCGATGAGGCATTGTACCTGTCGCGTGATGCCTCATCGTTTCGTCAGGTGTCAGAAGCCACTGTGGCGCGACTTCCTGACAGCCACAGAAAGCGGCGGTCCGCCAGTTGCCAACGTACAAATTGTCGCTTTTCTTTGGGGAACACGACGGCAGCGCAAATGGCGGGGTTAGCCGACGCAACGCCGCACGGCTACTCGATGATCTGCTTCACGGCCTTTGCAAGCAGCGCCTCAATGTCCAGATCGCTTCGGCCCAACGCGCTGTGTCGCTCGGCAATGAGGGAACCACCGAGTCCAGCAACAAAGACTTGCCGCAAAGCCTGGCAGTGCTTCTCGTTGGAAACGGGATGCTGCTGGCAATCAATGCCGGCGAAAGGCGCGGCTGGCCTCTGTTGAAAAAAGCAAATCGGCGCAGCTGCGGCTCACGGCCCCCGTGATGGGCTGACGACCATTGCATCCACAGCTGCCGGCCCGAGCAGCACGCCAAAAGCAAGAGCAGCGCCCTCAGAGCGTCTGTTCTTTCTTCGCTTTTTCCTTCGCCTGACAGTCGGAGCAGATGCCGTAAAGAGAGAGTGAGTGGCTTTCCAACTCAAAGCCCATCTTTTCGGCGATGGCCCGCTGGCGCTTTTCGATGTCGCGGTCCACGAATTCCTCGACGCGACCGCAGCGCGTGCAGACGATGTGATCGTGATGCGCACCGTCGTCCACTTCGTAGGTGGCGCGGTCGTTGCCGAAATGATGGCGCACCAGAATGCCTGCCGTTTCAAACTGCGTCAGCACGCGGTACACGGTGGCAAGACCCACGTCCACGTTCTCCTTCACGAGGAGCCGGTAGACGTCTTCAGCGCTGAGGTGGCGAACAGCGCCCTGCTGCTGAGCCTTCTGAAAAATCTCCAGAATCTTCATTCGGGGGGCGGTTGCCTTGAGCCCCACGTCCTTCAGTTCCTCTTCGGGCTCCTTCAAGCCGTACGCTGCCTGCGCCATGGTCCAAACATCCTTAATACGAAAAACTCACGGCCGGCGACTCCTGCGCGTCCGGCCGTCATCCTCTTAGCGGGTGATGATGGGAAGGTCTTTCGCCTTCTTCAATAACCGCTATCATACAGGGATGCGGCCGCGTTTAGCGCCAGCCGCAGCCCCTACTCAAAGACCATTTCGTCACGACATGTCCGCACGCATCACCTGCTTCATTCTCGCGGCCGGCGCCGCCATTTCGCTCGCCGGGTGCAACTTCAACAGCTACGTCTACCGGCCGGATGTCCATCAGGGCAACCTCATCACGAGCGAGATGATCTCGCAGCTTGAAACCGGCATGACGCAGGCGCAGGTTCAGTTCATGCTGGGCGAGCCGCTCATTCGAAGCGCGCTGCATCAAAACCGCTGGGACTACACCTACTACATGAACCCCCGCCGCGGCACGATCGAGCTGCGCCACGTCACGGTGATCTTCGACGATGAGGGACGACTCTCAAAAGTCGAGCACGATCCACTGCCTTCAGAAAAGGAAGCCGACGAGGCGATTCTCGGCAAAAAGCGCTAGAACGCGCCGCCCGTCGAACGCTGACACAATTTTTTTCGGAGGCGGCGTGTCCGACTTTCCGACTCTTTGCTAGCATTCCGAAGCCAATTCATTTTCAATGCCGCAAGGCTACATAGGACGCTCTGTCATGAAAGAACAGCTTGACCAGTTGGAAAACTCCGTTCTCCAGGTTCTCTCGGCTTACTCCGACGCCAAGAAGGAAATCGAAACCCTCAAGGCTGAACTCGCCCAGAAGAACGACGAAATCGCGCAGCTTCAGGCCGCCGACGCCTCCGTGCGCGAACGCCTCGGCCGCATCGCCGCCGACCTCGTCGCCGAACTTCCGCCGCAGGCTTGATTAATCCTGTCCGGGAGCAATCCAGATGCCTCGCCTGACACTGAAGATTCTGGGCCGCGACTACCTCTTCAACGTTTCTGAAGACGACACCGCCACCCTGCAGAACGCCGCCAACATCATCAATACGCGCGCAGCCCGCCTGCACGCCACCGACTCGACGATGACGGCCGAGCGTCTGGCGATCACCGCCGCGCTGGAAATCGCCTTCGAAGCCCTGCACGGCCGCTTGGCAAGCGATCCCGAGGAAGCGATCTGCACCGACCGGATGTCGGATCTTGAAAAGAAGTGCGCCGACGCACTCGCTCAGAAAGATTCCGAAGGCTAGCCTGCTCGCTTCAGGCCGCCTTTTTGAAAACGCACCGCGCCAGCCGCCCGGTGCGTTTTTTCTTGCCTTTCGCCTATAATGATCACGCCCTGCGTGGTGTTTCCTCTGAGTGGCTCCAATGTTCCTAACCGATGCTCGCTGAGCAAGGTTGCTTAAGCCGCTGGGCCGATAGTGCATCGGGCACGCGTTTGCCTGATCCGATTTCCGCCCCGGCCGCGACCACCCTGGACTCTTGGTTCAGGCAACGTAGCCCGAAACACCGGTTGCAGGGCTTTTCTTTTTTCTGCACCGGGAGCATCGTCATGACCGCGGCCCTCATCCTTTCGCTTCTCGCCCTGGGGGCCTGCACCGGCTTTCTCGCGGGACTTCTTGGCATCGGGGGCGGTATGGTCCTGACGCCCTTTCTCACGATCATTCTTTCGCACGCAGGCGTCCCCGACGCCGTCATCGTGCATTCGGCGATCGCCACGTCGCTTGCGACCATTCTCTTTACGTCCTGCTCCTCCGTGCGAGCGCACGCGAGACGCGGCGCCGTCCTCTGGCCCATCGTCTGGGGGCTCGCGCCCGGCATCCTCGCGGGATCCGCCTTGGGCGCCAAAGTCTCGAGCCTGCTGCCCACCTTCTGGATTTCAGTGGTCTTCGTGGTTTTCGTCGGATTTTCCGCCGTGAAGATGTTCTTTAACGCAAAGCCCGCGCCCTCGCGGACGCTTCCCGGCTTTGCCGGGCTCTTTGGCGCCGGCGCCGCGATCGGCGGCATTTCGTCCATCGTAGGCGCGGGCGGCGGCTTCATTTCCGTGCCCTTCATGGTGTGGTGCAACACGCCGATGCACAACGCCGTGGGCACGTCAGCCGCCCTCGGATTTCCCATTGCCCTGGCCGGCACCCTCTCCTACATCGTTGCCGGATGGAGCGTGCCGGAACTCGCCGCCGTCCCCCATATGCTGGGCTACATTCACTGGCCGGCGCTTCTTTCCGTCGCCGCCGCCAGCGTCATCACAGCGCCCCTGGGCGCCCGAACGGCACACGCCATGAACACAAAGCCCTTGAAGCGCGCCTTTGCGTGCCTCCTTCTCTGCCTCGCAGGCTACATGCTCTGCCGTGCGCTGGGCACGGTTTGATCGGGAACTTCTCATGAACTTCACTTCGCTCACTGACGCCGCCTTCGACGCGGAATTGAATCGCCTTCGCTGCGCCTCGCCCCTCGTTCACTGCATGACGAATCAGGTCGTGCAGGAAATCACCGCCAACGTGCTCCTTGCAGCGGGCGCCTCCCCCGCGATGATCGTGGACAAAGCGGAGACGCCTGCCTTTGCGCGGATCGCCTCGGCGCTTTTAGTCAACGTCGGCACGCTCACCGCCACGCAGCTTGAAGCCATGCAGCTTGCCGTGGATTCAGCAAACGCCGCCGGCGTTCCCTGGGTGCTCGATCCCGTCGCCGCCGGGCTTCTCCCCTGGCGCGACGACGGCATCCGCCAGCTCATCGCAAAGAAGCCTGCCGTCATCCGCGGCAACGCGTCGGAAATTCTGGCGATCGCGGGCGCGGGCGCGGGCGGCAAAGGCGTGGACTCCACGGATTCGAGCGCCGCTGCCGTTGAAACCGCCGCAGCGCTTGCGCGCCGCACCGGCGCCGTCGTCTGCGTCACAGGCGAAACCGACTACGCAACGGACGGCAAAACGACGATCGCCGTCGAGGGCGGCCACATCATGGCGACGCTCGTCGTAGGCACGGGATGCTCGCTTTCTGCACTCGTCGCGGCCTTTGTCGCGAAGGCCCCGGACCGCGTCACCGCCACCGCAGCCGCCTGCACGCTCGCAAAGCGCGCCGCCACGGAAGCCGCTGCGGTTTCCAGAGGACCAGGGCGCTTTCACAACGCCTACCTTGACGCCCTCTACACCATCGGCCGCTAGGCCTTTCCGGAGCCTCCGCCATGCGTCCTGCGCTTGATCTCTCGCTTTACCTGGTTTTGGATCCCGTGCTCTGCAACGGCCGCTGCGGCATGGTGGAAACAGCGCTCGCTGCCGCGCAAAACGGCGCCACCGTCGTGCAGCTCAGGGCACCCGGCTGGAAAAAGCGGGCGCTCGTGGAGTGCGCGCGGGAGTTGAAAAAAGCGCTTGCGCCGCATCAGGTCCCCCTCATCATCGACGACGACGCGGACGTGTGCCTTGCCGCCGACGCCGACGGCCTGCACGTGGGGCAGAGAGACCTCGATCAGCACGACGCGCGCGCCATCATCGGCCCTGACCGTCTGCTGGGACTGTCCGTTTCCAACCTCGCCGAGCTTGCGGACGCTGACGCGTCCGTCACGGACTATCTGGGCGTCGGCCCCGTCTTCTCCACCGCCACCAAGCACGATGCAGCGCCCGCCATGGGCTTGGCGGGGCTTGCCGCCGTCACGTCCCGCTCGCCGCTGCCCACGGTGGCAATTGGTGGCATCAAGGAGGCGCACGTCGCCGACATTCTTCAAGCGGACGCGGACGGCATCGCCGTCGTGTCAGCGATCTGCGGACAGCCCGACGCAGGAGCGGCGACCGCCGAGCTCGCGGCGCTTCTTCGCGCCGCCCGCCGCTGACGGGCGTGTCCGGGAAAACGCCCCTGGACCGCGCCCGCCTCCCCGGGTAAGCTGCTTTCCGTTTTTCCTCGGACCCACTCATCTTTGCATGATCACCGCCGTCATCGACACCGAAAGCAGCCTGCGCGCAGGGCTCTCCGCCGCCTTCATTCATGACACCGGCGACCTCGCGGACGCGAGCTTTCGCCCTCAGTTTCTTGCCAACCATCCAGAAAGCCACATCAAGGTTTCATCGGTTCTCGAAGACGAGCTGCTCAACTGCACAAGCTTCAAGATCAGCGTCGCCTTCATTACCGACGCTGGCGTCATTTCTCTCAAGGAGACGCTCAACACGCTCGTCAAGCGTGGCGTCCGCGGCCAGATTCTCACCTCGGACTACCTCGCCTTCACGACGCCTTCGGCGCTGCGCTTTCTCATGAGCCTCCCCAACATCGAGCTCAAGTTCTTCCGCTGCCGAGGCGATGCGGGCTTTCACACGAAGGGCTACATCTTCGAAAACCCCGAGAAGCTGCACCTCATCATCGGAAGCTCCAACTGGACCGCCAACGCGCTCGCCACCAATCAAGAATGGAACGCCCTTCTCGTCTCCAAGGCTTCAGGGCGGTTCGCGACCGAGCTTCTCGCCGAATTCGAGTCGCTCTGGAACCGCCCCGAAAGCGAGACGCTCACAAAAGCGGCCGTCGCCCAATACGAAGCGCAGTGGAAGGGCGTCCGAGCGGCGCGCCAGGCGCAGAAGCTCGCCCAAGAGACGGTGCCCACAGAGAAGCTTTCGCCCAACACCATGCAGCGCGCCTTCATCAAGAACGTTCTCGCGCTGAAGGCGTCCGGCGCCCGCCGCGCGCTCCTCATTTCCGCCACCGGCACCGGCAAGACCTATGCTGCGGCCTTCGCCGCCCGCGAAATGTCACCCCAGCGCCTTCTCTTTCTCGTGCACCGCGAACAGATCGCCCGGCAGGCTTTAAAAAGCTTTCAGCGCGTGCTGGGCCCCGGCCTCACCTACGGCCTCTTGTCGGGGTCGCAAAAGAACCTCACGGCAAGCTGCCTCTTTGCCACAATGCAGACGATGGCCAAAGACGATGTCCGCGAGCAGTTCGCCACGGACGCGTTTGACCTCGTCATCATTGACGAAGTACACCGCGCCGGCGCCTCGAGCTACCAGAAGATCATGGACTACTTCGCGCCCGGCTTCTGGCTCGGCATGACCGCGAGTCCCGACCGCCCGGACGGCGTGGACATCTATCAGCTCTTTCATCACAACATCGCCTACGAAATCCGCCTGCAGACGGCGTTGTCCGAAGACCTGCTCTGTCCCTTCCACTACTTCGGCATCGCGGACTACACCGTGAACGGCCAAACCTCAGACAACCTGGCGAGCTTTCGCTTTCTCACGTGCGAAGAGCGCGTCAAGCACATCCTCGATCGCACCCGCTACTACGGCTGCAGCGGCGACCGCGTGAAGGGCCTTATCTTCTGCTCCACCATCGCCGAGTGCGAAGCGCTTTCCGAAGCGTTCAACCGCTGCGGCATGCGAACCATGGCGCTGTCAGGGAGCGCTTCGCAGCCGGAGCGCGAAGCCGCCATCGCTCGACTGGTGCAGGACGACAACGCCAATGCGCTCGACTACATCCTGAGCGTGGACATCTTCAACGAAGGCGTGGACGCTCCGGAAATAAACCAAGTCGTGCTGCTGAGGCCGACGGAAAGCCCCGTCATCTTCGTGCAGCAGCTCGGGCGCGGCCTGCGAAAGGCGCCCGGGAAGGAATACGTCGTGGTGCTCGACTTCATCGGGAACTACGAAAAGAACTTTCTCATTCCCGTTGCGCTCTCGGGCGACCGCTCCTACGACAAGGACAACCTGCGGCGCTTCGTCACCGTGGGCTGCCGCCAGCTGCCCGGCGTCTCCTCCGTGCACTTTGACGAAATCACGAAAGAACGGATCTTCCGCGCCATTGATTCGGCGAACACGCAGGACGTGAAGCTCTTGAAGGACTCCTACCAGATCCTCAAGTTCAAGCTCGGCCGCACGCCGACGCTGATGGACTTTGAAGCGCACAACAGCATCGACGTCACGAAATTTTTCGACAAATGCGGCTCCTACTACACATTTCTCAAGACGTACGACTCGGACTATCAGGAGCGCATGTCACCTGCCGCGGAAGAAGTGCTCAACTTCTGCTGCAGCAAATTGGGACGCGCCCAACGCCTTTCCGAAGCCCTCGTATTGGAGGATCTGATCGCCGGCGAGAGGCCGCTCGCCGCTCGGCTCAAGACGCATCTGGCCCGCAAAGGCATCACCGCGACGCCGGCGCACCTTGAAAGCGTCAAGACCGTGCTCACGAACCGCTTCGTGCGAAAAGCGGAGGATTCTCAACGAACACCCCACTGCGTCTTCATCGAAAGCGATCAGGACGGCGACTGGCGTCCCGCCGCGGACTTCATGACGCTGCTGCGCGAGAACCCGCTCCTAGCGGACTCGCTCGCCGATCTCGTGCGCTTCATGAAGGCTCGCTGGCAGAAGCTCTACGCGAACCGCTACCGCAACCTGGACCTCACGCTAGGCGAAAAGTACACCTACGAAGACGTCTGCCGCCTCCTCAACTGGACGCGGAACATGACGGCTCAAAACATCGGCGGCTACTTCTACGACGCGGCGTCAAAGACGCTTCCCGTCTTCATCAACTACGAGAAGTCTCCCAATGCCATCGCCTACGAAGATCACTTCGAGTCGCCCGACACGCTCGTCGCCCTCTCGAAAACGAAGCGCCGTCCGACGTCTCCTGACGCTGACCACATCTACAAGCGCAAGCCCGAGGATCGGGAGAACCGCATCTTTCTCTTCGTGCGCCGCAACAAGAACGACAAGACCGCGAAGAGCTTCTACTTTCTGGGCGAAATGTCCGCCGTGGGCGATCCCGCCCCGGTGACGCTCAAGTCGGGCGACGCCGCCTTTGAAATCACCTACCGTCTTGACACGCCGGTGCGTCAGGACATCTACGACTATCTCACACAAAAACTATCATGAAAACCATCGAAGTAGTGGCCGCCATCATTCACCACGACGGCAAGATTCTCGCCACCCAGCGAGGCTACGGCGACTTCAAGGACGGGTGGGAGTTCCCGGGCGGCAAGATGGAGCCCGGCGAAACCGCCGAAGCCGCCATCGTGCGCGAAATCCAGGAGGAGCTCGCCGTCACGATCCGCCCCGAAAAACTAGTCACTACGGTGGACTGCGACTACCCCAAATTCCACCTCACCATGCACTGCTTTCTTGCTACGATTAGCGAAGGCACGATCTCGCTGCTCGAGCACGAAGCCATGAAGTGGCTCGCCAAGGACGAGCTCGATACCGTCGCCTGGCTGCCGGCCGACGTTGAAGTCGTGGAAAAGTTAAAGCCCCTGCTCTAGCAGGCGGCGCGGAATGTCCGCCCGGTCTTCATCGTCGCTGCCGGCCTCGTTTTCTCTTTGAGGTTTTTATGACGATTCTCGACAGCATCATGAAGCCCGGCGCCATCGCCGTTGTCGGCGCCTCCACCAAGCCCAACACCATCGGCTCCGACCTTTTGAAGCGCCTCATCGAATACGGCTTCAAGGGCTCGATTTATCCCGTCAACCCCAAGGGCGGCGTGATCGAGGGCCTGCAGGCCTATCCGTCAGTGCTCGACATCCCCGGCCCCGTGGATCTGGCGATCATCGTCGTGAAGAACGTCTTCGTCCTCCCCACCATCGACCAGTGCCACGAAAAGGGCATCAAGGGCTTGTGCGTCATCAGCGCGGGCTTCAAGGAAGCGGGCGGCGACGGCGTCGCGCTTGAAAAGCAGCTTGCCGAAAAAGTGAAGGCCTACGGCATGCGCTGCGTGGGGCCCAACTGCCTCGGGGTCGTCAACACCGATCCCGCCGTGCGCATGGACGGGTGCTTTGCGGAAAGCCTGCCGCAGCGCGGCGACATCGGATTCGTGTCGCAGTCGGGCGCCTTGGGCGGCGGCATTCTGAACATTTTGAAGGACCTCAACATCGGCTTTGCTCAGTTCATCTCGATCGGCAACCAAGCCGACGTGAACGCCGAAACCGCGATCGAATACTGGGAGAACGTGGACGACGTGCGCCAGATTCTCCTTTACATGGAAAGCGTGCAGAACCCCGCCAATTTCCGCCGCCTCGCCTCCCGCGTCACGAAAAAGAAGCCCGTGCTCGCCCTGAAGGCCGGGCGCTCCGCCGCGGGCGCTTCTGCGGCGAGCTCCCACACCGGGAGCCTCGCGGGGTCTGACCGCGCCGCCGACGCCCTCCTGCGCCAGAGCGGCGTGATCCGCGAATTCTCCTTGGAAAAGCTCTTTGCGACCGCCAAGGTCTTTGCGAACTGTCCGATTCCCAAGGGCAGCCGCGTCGCCGTCATCACGAATTCGGGCGGCCCCGGCATCATGGCGACGGACGCGATCTGCGAATACGGCATGCAGATGGCGCCGATCTCGGACGAAACCAAGGCGGCTTTGCGCAGCTTCCTTCCCGCCGCAGCGTCCGTGAAAAACCCCATTGACATGATTGCCTCCGCCCCGCTCGAGCACTATCGCCAGACGACGGAAACGGTGCTCGCCGATCCGAACGTGGACATGGTGATCGTGATCTACCTTCCCTTCCTGGGGTTAAAGGACATCGACGTGGCAAAGGAATTGATGCGCATCCGCAAAGCGCACCCCGAAAAGCCCCTCATCGGCGTCTTCATGACGGAAAGCCGCTTCTTCTCAGAGCTTGCGGACATGGAGGTCACCGTGCCTTTCTTCATGTACGTGGAGCAGGCGGTGGACGGCCTGATGCGTCTGGATCAGCAGCGCCGCTGGCTCGCTCGCCCCGAGGGCTGCGTTCCGACATTTGACGTCAACAAGACGGCCGTCGAAGCGATGTTCGCCGCGGTGCGCGCCGACGGCCGCACCGAGCTCACCACGCGCGAAAGCATCGACGTGCTCGCGCACTACGGCATCCGCGTCTGCGGCAGCCGCTTTGCAACGACGGAAGACGAAGCCGTCGCCGCGGCGGACGCCATGGGCTACCCCATTGTGATGAAGATGACTTCAAAAACCATCTCTCACAAGACGGACGTGGGCGGCGTGCGCGTCGGCATCAAGAATGCCGATCACCTGCGGCGCGAATACCGCGACCTCATCGCAAAGCTCACTGAGCGCGGCTGGGAGAAGGGCTTGGAAGGCGTCATCATTCAGGAAATGGTGACCGGAAAGCGCGAACTGGTGTGCGGCGTTGCGCGCGACCCGCAGTACGGTCCGATGATCATGTTCGGCCTGGGCGGCGTCTTCGTGGAAGTCTTGAAGGATGTGTCGTTCTCGCTTGCGCCCTTGACGGACGCAGACGCGCATGACCTCGTGCGCTCGGTGAAAGCCTTCAAGCTTTTGGAAGGCGCCCGCGGCACGACGCCCGCTGACATCGCCAAAGTCGAAGAGACGCTCCTTCGCATCTCGCAGCTCGTCACAGACTTTGCTGACGTTGCCGAACTTGACATCAACCCGCTGATGATTTCGGAAACGACCGGCGAAGCGATCGCAGTGGACGGCCGCATCCGCCTCAAGTAGTCCCGGCGCGCCGTCAGCAAAACGCCTTCGGTCCCGCGGCGGAATCGAAGGCGTTTTTCGTTGTTGGGTGGCTGCAGTCGGTCTGTAAGCCGGATTCTGTGACGCAGAGTCGCCCCTGCGGTGCCGATCATTCATCTAGTGCGCCGGTCGCCCGGCGCCTCATGCCACCTACCCGCAGTCTTCTTCCGGGCCGGAATCAAGCGACTGCTTACTTGGTGTTGCTCCCCGTAGAGATTGCCCGTTTCACCCGGACCAAACCGGCTCGTCTCTGTTGCTCTAATCCTCGCCTCGCGGCGGGCAGGCGTTACCTGCTACGGCGCCCTGCGGAGTCCGGACTTTCCTCATGCAAAGCTAGTTGCCCGCGATCAGCCGTCCGACTGCAGCGGGCGGGACTTTACGCGTTTTTCCCTTTCACTGCAAGCGGCTTCTCCGTCCGCTGTTCGACCCCCAAAGAATCGGGAGCGAAGCGGCGATCGCCGCGCATGCCAAGCTCATTGTCAGCGGGTTCGGCTCCGCCCGAGAAAAGTCAGGCGACATCAACAGCGCCGATCTTCAAGCCCCTATAGACGATAGCCACACGCTTTAGGTTCAAAACATTGCGAAGCGCTTCGCCCTCGGCGTAATGGATCGCCTGACGGCGGGCGGCATCTAGCGCCGCAGCCACGGCAGAGTCTTCAGCATTGCGCGGCAGGTGCTTTACTTCGATCACATAGGTGGGCAACGCCTTGTTCTCGCGAGGCGTCAAAAGGAGGTCCATGAAGCCGGAGTCTTCGCCGCGCGATTCGCATTCGAGTTCGCCGCGGTAGTCGGTGGAGAACCACAGCGTCGCGGCGAGCATGGTCTGGAACACCTTTTCGGTGAGCTGCGCATGCATGTGCACGCCGCTGTCTTCCATGAGACGCTGGTTGGAAAGTTCCAGCCAGGGCTTCGGGTCGCCTGCAGCGAGCGCCTCATAAGCATCGGAAAACTCCGAGAGGCTGAACCAATAGTCCTTTGTCTGCAGCACGTGCTTGAAAAAGTACTCGAAGAACTGGATGCCGATCGCCCGATTGGGAACCATAAGGGTTTCCTTGTTTCCCGGAACAAACGTCAGGAAACCGAAATAAACGAGCGCGGAAAGCACGCACTGATCGTCGAGCTTTTGATGCTGATTGAGATTAAGCAACTGCATCCGTCCCTTGAAGGGAATGGGCCGATGCTGCAAGGCCTGCTCCAGCGTTTTGAGAACAAAATCAGTTTCCCCTAGCGAAAGAATGGCTTCTATCTTGTCCAGACTGTTGGCGACGGACGGATCGAGCAGGTCATCCGGCTCTTCTCCGGTGTCTGCAATCTCACTTAAATAATTGAGACACATGGAGGCGTTGAAAACGCTCTCATCGCTTCGGACGCTGAAATGGTAGCCGTTGTACCACTCCTTCATGCGATTAACGACTTCATCCAATGACTTGCCATACTGCTTGAGATCCACGAGTTGCGGAATCAGGTTGCGCAGTTCGCTTTCCGTAAAGCCCAACATCCCGGCAAATTTCGGATGATTCGAGAAATTCTTGGCAATGGAAAAGCCGGAGGTCATCGAATCCAGCTGAATAGACGTGACTCCGGTGATGAAGATCCAGGCAATCAGACCATCGGCTGCCCAATC
>CAVJBF010000083.1:0-13093 GCA_963647785.1 Acutalibacteraceae bacterium | reverse complement strand
CGTTGAGCGCATTATGGCTCAACGGAAAGCTGCATGTCAATTTTGACGTAGATGTTTCGCTTTCCGTCAGCGTGACGGCCCTTGTTCTGATTGCGCTTTTGAAGCGCTAAGGAACTCACCGCCAGTCTTCGGATTGGCGGTTTTTTTATTGTGTTGAAATCGGTAAAAATCTAAAAAGAAAGCGAATATAGGCAAAGGAATGGCAGCAAGGAAATATGGGCGGGAGCTAAAAATAAAGCTCCGTATAATGCGCGGCGATCTCTGCTACGAACAAGGCCCTGACGGTCTCCCTGTCAGGATCGTAGACAAAAGAAAAGCCCGGAAATTCCAGCTTCCGAGCCTTTCCGAACTAAGGAGAATCGAGATGACTCCTATCTACCATCTCGTATGCCTTAGCGCGTTGAGCGCATTATGGCTCAACGGAAAGCTGCATGTCAATTTTGACGTAGATGTTTCGCTTTCCGTCAGCGTGACGGCCCTTGTTCTGATTGCGCTTTTGAAGCGCTAAGGAACTCACCGCCAGTCTTCGGATTGGCGGTTTTTTATTGTGTTGAAATTTGTAAAAATATAAAAAGAAAGCGGATATAGGCAAAGGAGTGGCAGTAAAACATTAATAGAAGGTTTCCGCAATAGAAATGGTCAGACCGTGACATAATGGCCTCGCACGAGGAAATGATAGTGGCTATCATCTCTGGACCTCGTCAAAAATGACTCAGCCCGGTGTTGGTAGCGCCGGGTTTTGTCGCATTTAAATCCCCGTCGCCTTGCGGTTTCGGGACCTGTGCCTTTGCCGATGCGTACATCGACAAAAACTCTTAAGCGCTGTCGGCGCGAGTCACAGGTTCGAGTTCGGCCCCGACTTTTCAGTCGTCATTTCCGTGCTGATTCGGACTGTGCCATAGTTTGATTTCGTTGTCTTTCCCTGATTAATCATGGACGGCAAAAGGACGACTCAAGCTTGAAGCTAGGCAGTCCAAAACTGTCACCTCAATCTGTTTGACGGCCGGCGGGCGAAAAGTCCAAATTTTCTATAATGGTTGGCCGGCGTCGGGAAAGCCTGCGTGAAAAAGGCTTCCGACGGGCGCCGTAGTGAACAAAATCTAAGAGAAAGCGATGGACTTCCTGCTTGACAACATTCTTCTGATTGCAATCATTCTCGTGTGCGCCGTGAGTCTGGCGTGGCCGGCGATTCAGCGCCGCCGCACGGGCCCCGAAGTGGACAACAGCTCCGCCACCGAGCTTATCAACCGCAAGAACGCCCAGATCATCGACCTGCGCGATCCCAAGGACTTCAAGAAGGAAGCGATTGCGAATTCGGTGAACATCCCCGCCGACCGCATCCAGAACGAACTCGCGAAGCTTGACAAGAATCGCCCCATCCTCCTCGTGGACGACGACGGACGCCGCTCCCGCATGGTGTCGCCCCTGCTGCGCGGCACGGGCTTCAAGGAGGTTTATTCCCTTTCGGGCGGCTTGAACGCCTGGCGCATGGCGAAGCTTCCCTTTGCGCGCTGATGAGTTTTCCCTTTGCGCGGCGAGCCCCTTAAGATTGACGGCAGGCTTTCCGCGTAAAGTCTGAACACCGATTGATTTTCTTTTTTTAGAGAGACCGACATGGCCGACGAAAACCAGACCACGAACGAAAACGAACAGGCGCAGGGCGCTCAGGAAGCCCAGCCCGTCTTCCAGATGGTGCGCAGCTACTTGAAGGACGCGTCCCTTGAGATGCCGCATGCGCCGGAAATCTTCCTTTCTGCGCCTGAAGAGCAGCCCAATGTGGACATTCAGTTTGAAGTGTCCCAGAAGAGGCTCGCTCCCGAAGGCGCCTGGGAAGTCGTTGTTCGCGGCACGATCACCGTGAACGTGAAGGAGCAGACGATGTTCCTCGTCGAAGGCAAGCAGTCCGGCCTCTTTGACATCCGCAACATCGTGGAAGAGGGCGTGCAGCACTTGACGAACGTGGTCTGCCCGTCGATTCTCTATCCGTACCTTCGCGCGAACCTCGCCGACCTCATCACCCGCACGGGCCTCCCGCCGGTTCATCTGCCCGAAGTGAACTTCGAAGCGCTCTACCAGCAGCGTCTCGCGCAGGCCGCCCAGCAGGCGCAGGCCGCTGCCGGCGACGTCGCTCACGCGTAAAAGTTTCCGAGAGGGCCGCCTTCTTTCCGAGGCGGCCTTTAGTGCAACCCATTTTCGGAGTCTCGACATGACCGGGCAGAATGAAGCGGAGAAGAAGATCCGCATTGCGCTCATTGACGACCACACGCTCTTTCGCAGCGGCCTGAAGGCGCTGCTCACGCGCCAGAGCGACTTTGAGATCGTGGGCGAAGCGTCGGACGGCTTGGAGGGCGTGAAGCTCGTGGAGCAGGTGAAGCCTGATCTCGTGCTGCTCGACTTGGACATGCCGGTCATGAACGGACACGAAGCCTTGGAGCAGATTCTCGAAGCGGATCCCGATCAGGCCGTGCTGATGCTCACCGTGAGCGAAGACGGCGAGGATTTGGCAGAGTGCATGCGTCTCGGGGCCCGCGGCTATCTCTTAAAGAAGATCGACGCGGACTTCCTGCTGCAGAGCGTGCGCCACGCCGTGGCGGGCGACTCGGTCATTTCGCCCGAAATGACCACAAAGCTCGTGATGAAGCTGCGCCGCGACAGCTACGCCGCCGCGAATACGCCTGATGTGGATTCGCTCACTCCGCGCGAGCGCCAGATTCTCGCGTGGCTGGCGCGCGGCGTTTCCAACAAGGAGATCGCCCGGGCGCTTGACCTTGCTGAATCCACCGTGAAGGTGCACGTGCAGAGCGTTCTCCGAAAGCTCAACATCAAGAGCCGCGTGCAGGCGGCGGTGTTCGCGGTCGAGCATCATCTCGACAAGATCTAGCCTGGTGCTGTTCGGCGACAGCCTACGAAGGCCTTCCGCGGGTTGTCCTGCAGGAGGCCTTTTTAATTTTCTTGGAGCCATCATGACACAGCGCATTGTTCGAATGCTCGCGGCCGCTGCCGCGGGCGCGGTGGTGTTTCTTGCGGGCTGCGCGCATCCGCAGCTCGTGGAACTGGGGGACGCGGACACGGCGGTTCTGGAACGCTTGGGCGAGCCCATGGCAAAGACCGAGATGTCTGACGGCACGACGCGCTGGACTTACTCCCTGCAGCCTTTCGGGCAGGCGGTGTGGTGGCTCTTTGTGGACGATTCGGGCCACGTCGTGGGGCGCGAGCAGGGGCTGCAGGAGAAGTACTTCAATCTCTTGACGCCCGGCGTCTCCACCGAGGAGGACGTCTGGAAGCTCTGGGGAAAGTGCGCCGAGAAGTACACCTTTCATCTCGTCAACCAGCACGCGTGGATGTATCGCTTCAAGGACTTCGGCAACTTCGACATGGCGGTGTGGCCGCAGTTTGACGAAAACGGCGTCCTGCAGAGCCTTGAGGTGACGACGGACCCGTGGAAGGAGAGGGACGGACGCTGGCCGTTCGCGTTCTGAAACCATCGTTTGAACAGATGCAAAGTAAGCCGGGGTTTCGCTTGAAGCCGCGGCTTTTTTGACGAATCGCGCATTTCCCGCTAGTCTCGGAGTTTCGTAGACACCTCGGAAGGGAGGCGCCATGACCGATCAATCCGTGCGGGAGCGGTTTGAAGCCGCCAAGCGGGCGGCCGACGGCCGCTGGAGGGACATTTTTGTCGCCGCGGGGATCGAGGAGGCGCTTCTGGCGAAGTCCAACCGGCCCTGCCCCTTGTGCGGCGGCACGGACCGCTTCTCCTTCACGAACAAATTCCACGCCGGCAACTACTTCTGCCGTCACTGCGGGCACGGGGACGGCTTTGAGCTTCTCTCCCGCTACTTGTCCATTTCGGTTTTTGAAGCGCTCGAGCGCGTGGAGCGCGCCTGCGGCATCTATGTGCCCGAGGCGCCGCGCCGTGCGGCTTTCGAAAAAAACGCGGCGCAAGAGCACCGCAGGACGCCAGGCCACCTGAGGCTTTGGAGCGAGGCGCATCCTGTGAGAGAAGGCGACGCCGTCTGGAAGTACCTCAAGAACCGGGGGCTTGATCCAAGCCGGACGCCGGCCGACATCCGCACGCATGAAGCCCTCCTTTACAGCGACGACGAAGAAGAAAAGCGCCGGTGGCCTGCGATGCTTTCCCGCATGACGGATGCAACGGGCGTCGTGACTGCGGTTCATCGCACCTATCTCACGGACGACGGCCGCAAGGCGCCGGTGGCGTCCCCCAAGAAAATCACCGCGGGCGCGACAAACGGCGCCGTGGCGCAGCTGGGCGTGCCCGATGCCGTCATGGGCATCGCCGAAGGCGTGGAGACGGCCCTGGCCGCGTCGCAGTGGTTTGAAATGGCCGTGTGGGCTGCGATCGGGGCGGAAAATCTCGCCAGTTTTGACGCGGTGCCGCCGGGGGTGAAGCGCTTCATCATCTTTGCGGACAACGATGCCAGCTTCGTGGGGCAGGAGGCGGCCTATCGGCTCGCGAAGCGCCTTGGCGGCCGGGGCTTTTCCGTGGAGGTGGCCTTGCCCTCTCGGGCGGGCTCTGACTGGTTGGATGAGTACGTCGCCGAGCAGAAAACGGGAGGCGGCGCATGAAAACAGCATCAAAAACCACAAAACGGCGCGTTTGTGCAAAAATTTTTGCCAGGATTCAGAACGAAATTTTTAAAAACGGTTCGCATTTCGCTATCATGAACCGTGTGCGGCCGGAATGGCTCATCGTCCGGCGGGCAAACTAAGGAGAGAAAGGGATGTGGAAGAGCATCATGAATTTCATCCGGCGTCTGATGGCACCGAAGCCGGGACGCTGCCCCAAGGCGCTGGACTACGACTGGTCCACGCAGGACGGTGACAAGGTGCGCAGGCACGAGGCAAGCCGCACGGGAAGCGATCCGGTCGCCCAAATGCAGGCGGCGGTGAAGCCTCCGAAGGACGAGGGAGAACCCCGTCTGGTGCCGGATGCAAAGCACGTTCGCGCGGTGCAGGAAGAAAAGCCTGCGGCAGCGGAGCCCGCCGAGGCTGCAAAGCCCGCCAGAAAGCGCAGGGCGCCGGCGAAGAAGGCCGAAGCGGCGGAAAAGCCTGCTGGAAAGAAGCCCGCGAGAAAGCCCGCAGCTCGAAAGACGACGGCAAAGAAGCCGGTGAAGGCCGATGCGCTGAAAGCGCCTGCCCAGGTTGAGGCGCCGGCCGAGGTGCCTGTCGCGCCGACGGACTCGAAGGCAGCTGAGCCCGAGACGCCTGCGGAAAAGCCCGTGAAGGCGAAGCGGACTGTACGCAAGACCGCGGCAAGGAAGGTCGAGGTTTCGAAGGAAAAGGTCGAAGCGATTGCCATGCCGGAAGCAAAGCCCGCCGAAAAAACGGCAAAGAAGCCGGCAGCTAAAAAGACAGCCGCAAAAAAGTCCGTCGCGAAAAAGGCGGCGAAGGCTGAGCCCGAAGCCATGACGGCGGAGTCCGAGTCCGCCGTGAAGCGGGCAGCGGCTCCGAAGACGACCGCCGTGAAGAAAACGGCGGCAAAAAAGGCCGTCAAGGGCGCGGCTGACGAAAAGGTTCAGAAGCAGGTCGCAGCGGAGCCGACGTCCGCGCCGGCCGCTAAAGAAGACGAGCAGGCAGCGACGGTGGCGCCGGGTGTTCCGACCGCGGCCGGCGAGCCTGGTGAAGCACGACTCAAACCGTTGCAAGGGGTGGTTAATGAAGGGCGTTAAAGGGGAGGCGGCGGTGACGTCGCCTGTTAAAAAGGAAAGAAAGCCGCGCAAGGAGCGGGCGCGACGCATTCAACATGTGACGGCAGCGGTTGCCGCTCAGTCGTTGAAAGCTACGCTTGCCATGCTGGAGGAGGATTATCCTGAAACCGCCGGCATCAAGCGCAAGACCGATCTGATGAGCTACCTCTGCAACCATGAGGAAGCTGCGCAGTATTTGGCTGAAAGGCTGCAGCAAGACTGAGGCCTTCGGGCTTTGAAGGACGCCGAATTTCCAGACTGCGGAGTTCGGCGTTTTTTGTCGGCGGCCGGTTGAAAATTGCGGTCGTCGCCCCCAAATGGATCCACTGAAAACTATCCTCGATCGGAATTGCACTCATGACGCAAAAATCACTGGCGGGCCGCTTTCTCGTCGCCTCTCCCACGATGAAGGATCCGGTCTTCTCAAAGACCGTCCTTTTCATGGTCGGTCATGACGACAAGATGGGGGCGCTGGGCCTCGTGATCAACCGCGAGACGAACGTGACGCTCGCGCAGGCCTGCGAGCAACTGAAGTTTCCGTGCCGCACGCCGGATGCCGGCCGTTTTCTGGGCTGGGGCGGGCCGGTCGCGGGCACCCGCGGCTTCATCGTGCATTCCCCAGCCGTCGCGGGGGAAGACCCCGTCATCTTTCATAACGAGGCGGTCGCCGTGGGAAGTTCGCTGGAGATGATGCGCGCCATCGCTTCGGGCGAGGGGCCTTCGCAGTACTTCATTGCGCTAGGGTGCGCTGGCTGGACGCCGGGCCAGCTCGAGCAAGAGATCGCCGCTGGCGGGTGGCTTGACGCTCCGTGGGACGCTCGCCTTATTTACGACCTTCCCGTTGCCAGCCGCTACGAAGCGGCGCTTGCCGCCGTTGGCATGGAGGATTCGGTGATGGACAACGTTCCGGCGGCTTTTCGCATGACGAGCATCGGTCACGCGTGAGGCTTGGAGCAGTGCAGAAACTGCGCCTCGGGCATTTGAAATTTTGGGAACCGCCAAAGTCCGCTCTTCAATCGTTCGGATGAACCCGCCGTAGAATTCTCGAGCGTCGGTACAATGCCGGCCTCCCGAAATTTCCAAAGGGGAATCAATGGCGGTCTTTGAAGAAGTGGTGCTGGGCTTTGACTTCGGCGAAGTGCGCATCGGCGTGGCAGTGGGGAACGGCCTCACGGCGTCGGGGCGGGCGCTGAAGATCATTGACGGCCGCACCAAGAAGAAGTGGGCCGACATCGCGGACGTGATTCGCGAGTGGCAGCCGGCGGCGCTGATTGTGGGCTTGCCGCGGCACAAGGATGGCACGCCGCACGAGGTGACGGCGATGGCGCTCAAGTTTGCAAGAAGCCTGGCGGGCCGCACGGGACTCCCCGTCTGGATGGCGGACGAGCGTTTTACGTCAGTGGAGGCCGAGCGCCGGGTGGACCCAGGCGAGGCGCTTGACGCCGAGGCGGCTGCCGTGATTTTGGAACAGTGGTTTATGGAAGGGTGCCCCCGTCGGCGCCCCGAGGACGGAATTTAAAAATGCGCAAGATCATCGCCTGCGGGCGCTTTCTTTCGGTGTTTGCCTACACCGTCTGTTGTCTCTTTCTGATTTCCTTTGTGTTCCCGCGTGCAGACTTGGAGAAGAAGGGCCGCATCATTCAGACGTGGGCGGGAAGGTTCATCGCCTGGCTGGGCATCAAGGTGGTGGTGACGGGGCTTGAGAACGTCAAGAATCCGGCTGTGCACGCCTGCGGCGTGACGCCCGGTGAGACGGGTCGCCTTGTGGTGTCAAACCATGTGTCGTTTCTGGACATCTTCACGCTGGACTCTGTTTTGCCGTCGGGCTTTGTGGCGAAGGCGGAAATCGCCAAATGGCCTGTCTTTGGCGGCATTGCAAAGGCCGTGGGCACAATCTTCATTGAGCGCGGCAACAAGAAGGCGCTTTTAGGGATCGGCGCCAGCATGAAGGCCGCGATTGAAGCGGGCCGCACGCTGCTGATGTTCCCCGAAGGCACGACGTCCAACGGCACGGGCCTTTTGAAGCTGCATGCGAACCTTTTTGACGCTGCCGCGAAGACGGGCGCCGACGTGATCCCCGTGGTGCTTCGCTACAAGAGCCGCGGTGAAATCACGACGGCTCCGGCGTACGTGGGAAAAACGGGACTTTTTGAGTGCCTCTGGAAAGTGGTGAACACGCCGGACCTCACGGTGGATGTGATCATCGGCAAGCCCTTCACGGGGGACGATCGCCGCACGCTTTGCAAGGCGGCGAGCGCGGTGATGAGCCAGGCGATCGGCGTAGAGGATCCGCTGGCGGAAAAGCCCGCCCCCGCGCCGGAAACGATGCTTGCGGCGCCGTCGGCGCCTGCGGTGGAGGCGGCGCATGTCTGAGGACGTGACGCTTCCCGAGGGGATTTACGCCGAGACGTTTGAAGTCACGGCCTCGGACATTGACGTCTTGCAGCACGTCAACAACCGCGTCTACCTGCGCTGGATCGAGGCGGTGGCGACGAATCATTCCGCTCAAAAAGGCTATGACGCCGCGAAATACCTCGCGATGGGAAGCGTCTGGGTCGCCCGCGAGCATTGGATCGAGTACTTGAGGCCCTGCGTTCTGGGAGACAAGGTGACGGTGCACACGTGGGTGGAGGCGATTGACGAGAGCCGCTGCCTGCGCCGCTATGCGATGACGAAGGCAGGAAAGATCGTCTGCAATGCGGCGACCGAGTGGGACTTCATTAGTTTTACGACGAAGCGCCGCACGGCGATTCCGCAGACTTTGGTCGACGCCTTTCGCTTGATTCCGGCGGGAAGCGACGCCCTGAAGGCGTTGGGGCTGGCTCGCCCGTTGCGTTACCTGTCGGATCTCGCCGCGCCTCCCGCATGAGGCCCTGTGTCATCTTTTGGGCTGAAAACCGTGAGCGAATGTGAAAATTCGCGGGCGGCAGCGCCTATTTTCATGTCTCGAGGCCGCAGGGCGCCCTGCACCGTGCCATAATCGATTGATCAGCGGGCTGAACGGGGGTTCAGTCCTATTTTGTCTCTTAGTTGCGAATGTCTTTAGCCGATCCTTTTCTTCGTATTGAGGACGTGACGTTCAGTTACGCCAAGCGCGTCATTCTGAACGACGTCAGTCTCAGCTTCGGGCGCGGTCAGGTCGTGGCGATCATGGGCGGCTCGGGCATGGGCAAGACCACGCTCTTAAAGCTCATCGGCGGCCTTCTTTCGCCCCAGAAGGGCCGCATTGTCTTTGACGGCGAGACGATGAATCCCGCCGACCAGCCTTCGATTTATCGCATGCGCCGCCGCATGGGCATGCTCTTTCAGTTCGGCGCCTTGTTCACCGACCTCTCCTGCTTTGACAACGTGGCGTTTCCCATGCGCGAGCAGACGGACTTGGACGAGGAGACGATCCGCGACCTCGTCCTGATGAAGCTCGATGCCGTGGGGCTGCGAGGCGCCGCAAGCCTGATGCCCTCCGCCATTTCGGGCGGCATGGCCAGACGCGTGGCGCTCGCTCGAGCGATCGCTCTGGATCCGGCGCTCATCATGTACGACGAGCCTTTTGCGGGGCTCGATCCCATCTCGATGGGCATCACGGCGCAGCTCGTTCGAAAGCTCACCGACGCCTTGAACGCCGCAAGCCTCATCGTGACGCACGACGTCGCGGAGACGTTTGCGATTGCGGACTACGTCTACATGATCAACGCGGGGCGCATTTCCGCTCAGGGCACGCCCGAGGAGCTCATGGCTTCCGACGATCCGTACGTAAAGCAGTTCATCAACGGCCACACCGACGGCCCCGTGAAGTTCCACTATCCGGCGGAGCCCCGGAGCGAGGCCTATGGCCTGAAGGGGGCGGCATGACGTTCATCTACAACCTGATCGCAGCTCTCGGGGGCTGGGTTTTGAAGCAGGTGAGGGGCTGCGGCAAGCTTGCGATCTTCTCGTGGCATGTGCTCTTGAGACTGCCTGCCGGCCTTTCGCGGTTTTGGCTCGTGGTGCAGCAGGTGCACTTCATCGGGAACTATTCCCTCGTGATCATCTCGGTGTCGGGCCTCTTCGTGGGCTTTGTGCTGGGCCTGCAGGGCTACTACATTCTGGTGCGCTACGGCAGCGAGCAGGCGCTGGGCGTTTTGGTCGCCGTGTCGCTTTTGCGCGAACTGGGCCCCGTGGTGACGGCGCTTCTGTTTGCGGGTCGCGCCGGGACGTCGCTTACCGCAGAAATCGGCCTCATGAGAGCGGGCGAGCAGCTGACGGCCATGGAGATGATGGGCGTGGATCCGCTGCGCCGCATCATCATCCCGCGCTTCTGGGGCGTCATGATTTCGATGCCGGTATTGGCGATCATCTTTTCGGCGATCGGCATTCTCGGGGCCTGGGTCGTGGGCGTTGAATTGATCGGCTGCGACAACGGCGCCTTCTGGTCGCAGATGCAAAGCGGCGTGGACATCTATACGGACGTCATCAACAGCGTGATCAAGAGCTTTGTGTTTGGCATCATCGTGGGGCTTGTGTCGCTCTTTCAGGGCTACAGCTCGCGCCCCACGCCCGAAGGCGTCTCCCGCGCGACGACGCGCACCGTCGTCATCAGCTCTCTTTTGGTTTTGGGCGTGGACTTTATGATGACCGCCCTCATGTTCTCCGGTATCTGATTTTTTCTGACAGAAGACAAACATCATGGAACGCAAACGCACGGAATTTCTGGTCGGCCTCTTCGTTATTGCGGGCTTTCTGGCGCTGCTCTTTGTGTCGCTCAAGGCGGCCAATCTCGGAAACTTCTCCTTTAGCGCCAGCACCTACGAAGTGACGGCGAAGTTTGACAACATTGGAGGCTTGAAGGCCCGCGCGCCCGTAAAGAGCGCTGGCGTCGTCGTGGGGCGCGTAAGGGACATCGTCTTTGACGGCTCGGACTTTCAGGCGAAGGTGACGATGGACATCGACAGCGCCTACAAGTTCCCGACCGACACGTCGGCGAACATCCTGACGTCGGGCCTGCTGGGCGAGCAGTACATCGGGCTCTCTGCCGGGGGCGAAGAGGATGACTTGCAAAACGGCAGCAAGATCCAGCGCACGCAGTCGGCGATCGTGCTGGAAAGCCTCATCAGCCAGTTCATGTATCAGATGGCCGAAAAAGGCGGGGACGAGAAGAAATGATTTCGCTGACGCTTAAGAAAACGCTGGCGGCCGCTGCGGGGGCGCTTCTGCTCGCCGGCTGCGCTTCGGTGCCGGACAACGCCGGACAGAATCCGAACGATCCGTGGGAAAAGCTGAACCGCCAGACGTTCGTCATGAATTCGAAGCTCGATGAATACATCGCCCGCCCGATCGCCAAGGGCTACATCTGGCTTGTGCCGCAGTGGGGGCGCGATCGTGTCTCGGGCGTCTTCTCCAATCTGGGCGAGCCTGCGAACGCTTTGAACAACGCGCTGCAGGGAAAGGGCGAGGGGGCCGCGGTGTCGATCTTCCGCCTCTTGATCAATACGACGTTTGGTCTCGGCGGCATGTTTGACGTCGCGGGAAGCGTTGGAGGACAGGCTGAGCGCAGCGAGGACTTCGGGCAGACGCTTCAGGTCTGGGGCGTGCCGACGGGGCCCTATGTCGTGATCCCGTTCCTGGGGCCCTCCACGGTGACGGACGCCACGGGCCGTGCCGTGGGCTACTTCACGTCGCCCATAACGTACGTGGACGATGACGCCGTCTCGTGGGGCGCGTGGGGCGTTGCGGCGCTCGACATGCGCGCAAAGATGATGCCTGCGACGGACCTTCTGCGTGATGCCGTGGATCCCTATGTGATGGCGCGCGAAGCGTACCTTTCGAACCGCCGCAATGCGGTTTACGACGGCGAGCCGCCTTTGACGCTCACGCCTGACGAATTTGAAGATGAAGACGAAGACGCGGCGAAGCCTGCCGCAAAGGAAGTGAAATGATTACGCGACGCATGGTTCTTTCGGCGGCCGCCGCGGTGGCGGCGACGCTTTCGATCCCTGCCTGGGCCGGCCTGCAGCAGGACGATCCGGACGGCTGGATCGTTGGGATGAGCAACAAGATCATCGGCGACATCAAGAACAACGCCAAGCTTGCCGCAGCGGATCCGTCTGAGGTGAAGAAATTTGTGGACGACGTTGTGATGCCCGCTGTGGACTTCGTGCGCATGACTCGCATGGCCGTGGGGCCGAAGTGGCGTCAGGCAACGGAAGAACAGCGAACCGAGTTGCAGCGTCTTTTCCGCGCCCAGCTCACCAACGTCTATTCCGGCGCTCTGGCGTCGGTGAAGGATCAGACGGTGAAATTGGCGCCTAATCACGCGAAGGCGACGGAAACCGACGCCGTAGTGCGCACGCTGCTGGTGTCGCCGGGCAAGCCCGACATGCGCATCAACTATCGCTTGAAGAAGGTGAAGGGCGACTGGCGCATCATTGACGTCGATGTGGAAGGCATCTGGCTCGTGGACAACTACCGCAATCAGTTTGCGGCCATCGTCAATACGGACGGCATCGAAGGGCTCATCAAGAGCTTGAAGGAAAAAGTCGGCGAGGCGAAGTGATGCACGTCACGGAAAAGAAATTCACCCGTTCGAATGCCATGGCTGTGAAGGCGCAGGTGGCGGCCGCGGCCCAAAAGGGCGACGTGGAGCTGGATCTCTCCGATGTGGAAAGCGCAGACAGCTCGGCGGTGGCCGTCGTGATGGCGTGGGTGCGGCGACTGCAGGCAAAGGGATTGACGCCTGTTCTGCGGAACGTTCCTGCGAAGATGACGGCGCTGATGAGTCTTTATGGCGTCTCAGAGCTATTGACGGACTACATCGTGCAGGATGCGGTGTAGGCTGCATTCCTGATGCGCAGAAGGCTGGTTGATCGAAAGGTCGCCGGCCTTTTTTGATCTTGTCAGCGGCAGGTTTTCGCCGATATTTGCTATGGCAGTCTCAGAAAAGAGCGGGCGTGTGGTTTTGGAGTTTTTAGGGGGGTGCGAGGTGCCGTCAGGCCAATAATGACGGTGCTTGCAGGACTTTTCTCTTTTTTGGCTTGTAGACGTGCAAATTTGCCTGAAGGAAGACGTTTTCTCGCGTGGATCAAAAGGTCGAAAAATCGGGGAAGCCTTGCGGTTATTGGTGTGAGCAGGGATTTTTTTGTGGTCAGAAAGGTCTGAACGCGACGAGAAACAAGTGCTGGTACTATACCCAGCATGCTCTGGCAAACAATCCCAAAGTTGACTTGCCTTGGCCGGATAGGGTGTTTTGAAGGTGGGGAGGGCTTGTCAGGGGGTGATTTGAAAAAAAATGGATGAATCCCTTGACAGATTCGAAAAACCATTACATAATGCGCATCTCAGTTTCGCTGAGACACAAATGGCGCATTAGCTCAGTCGGTTAGAGCAGAGGAATCATAATCCTTGTGTCCGCG
>CAVJBF010000082.1:0-13278 GCA_963647785.1 Acutalibacteraceae bacterium | reverse complement strand
CCGCCCCTGAGAACGTGGGGAAGCGGGCTTAGTACAGAAAACTGTGAACCTTTTACTCAAGGAAATGACCAGAGAGAGGAGCGGGACCATGACGAAGACGCTTGACCGAGAGCAGCTCATCTTTTTCAAGACGCTCTTTGAGACTCGCAATCTCGTGGCGGCCGCAAACGCCCTGCAGCTGCCCGCTGCGACGGCGTCGCGAATGCTCTCCAAGCTTCGGGCTGCCTTCGATGACGAGCTCTTCACGCGCTGCGCTACGGGCTTGACGCCCAACTGGCGCGCCAAAGAGGCGATGCCGCTTGTGCAGCAGCTTCTTTTGGGATATGACCGGCTGCTTTCGGACCGAGTCTTTGATCCGGCGTCTCTGAAGCGAGAATTTCGCGTCGCCTGCGCGGACCATGGCATGCTGTTTCTGGCGCCGGGCGCGGCGCGAGCCGTGGCGGCCTCGCCTGGGCTGACGGTGAATTTTCTGCCCCTTACGGACGACTGGCAGACGGAAATGAAGAACGGCGATCTGGACCTTGCGGTGAGCCCTGTGGAGACGATGTCCGAAGGCTTTCACGTGCTGACGCTGCACGAGGCGCGCAACTGCATCATCGTGCGGCCGGGACACCCTTTGGAAAAGCGGTTGCAGGAATCGGGAAAGCTCACGTACGAGGAGCTTCTCGCCTACCAGTTCGTGGAGGTTGTCTACCGGCCGCTCTCTTATTTCCGGCAGATGAAGAGCGGCGAGTCGGAAATGCTCAGCCGCCGGCGCATCGCCGTGCAGGTGCCGTACTTCTTTGGTGCCGTTCGTGTGGTGGCCGCAAGCGACATGATCGCCCTCATGTCAGACGCCATGTGCGAGTGGCTTGTTCCCAAGGGCATCGTGAGCGTTCTCCCGGTGGAGGACTATCCGACTGAAACCTTTACGCCGCGGCTCATCTGGCACGATCGAAGCCACCTCGATCCCGCCATGCAGTGGTTCAGAAGCCTTCTTTTGGAGAGCTGTCGCGCAGCGCACTGACGACGGGACTTGCAAGGAGTGTGACATTTTTGGTCACACAGGCGGGGATGGAATTGACACGGTGAAAAGATCGGTGTCAAACGCTCTAAATGAGAGTCATTCTCAACTAAATTCGAAAATTCGTGGGGATACCCGCAGGCTGTTTCAAAAAATGGAAAAGCCTCTCCATGCACTACCATCTTCTTAGGGACAAACCCCTAGACCTCCTTCGTTTGAACTAGTTCGGAGGCGGGCGCTCTGACAAAACCGTAATGAAAAATTAAGACGAAAGTTTGGAGGGAGTCTTCAGCCTCACGTAATCTCGGAGAGTGCCGCGGAGCGCGCTCTTTTGCACGCCGCGGCGTCTTTGCCCCGGGGCCGACAGTGGCCCAAGGCAAAGCTCAAGGAGAAAAATAATGCAAAGAAACACAGCCAAAACAGTCATCGGAAGTCTGTTTTGCGCGGCCATGATGGCTGCCACCTCAGGTGCTGTCGCTGCCGACAAAGCCAAAGCGGCTCCCGGCGACGGCAACCCCAACATGAACTCCACGACGCAGGCGGTTTGGGACAATCCGGACCTCACGATTCCCAAGAACGGCGTCCGCACCCTCGAGGACTACATCGTTGAGGAAAAGGAGCTCTGGGACTGGATGTTCAAGAATCACCCTGTCTTCAAGTACGCTGCGGAAGGCCGCATCGTCGGCATGTACAAGGTGTCCAGCCGCGGTTCTGAATACTTGGGCGAAGGCAACGCGAAGGGCTACACCAAGGCGGCCGAAAAGGACCGTCCGCAGGCGTCGCAGTATCGTCTGCCTCAGACGTCCATCCTCGATTTCCCGACGAAGTTCGTGGGGCCGGAAAAGTGCGGCCAGTGCCACGCGGTTCAGTACCAGAAGTGGAAGCGCAGCCGTCATGCCCAGACCGTTCGCTTCCCTGGCGAACATCCTGAAGTGGACAATGACCTCAAGAAGAAGCTTTACGGCTCTCAGGCTTCCATCCTCGCCGACGGCATCACGCCCGACGTGATCTACGCGACGCTGGGCACGCCTCGCACGAAGTACGGCTACATCGACGCCTGGCTCGCCCGCGGCTCCTACCACATCCGCGACGGTCTCTTGCGTGACGGCACCGGCACGGTGGTGGCGGGCGGCAACCAGTTCTCCCGCGGCTGGGCTCAGTGGCTCACCCCTGAGCGCGCTCAGGAAATCAAGAAGGTCATTCCTGACTTCCCGACCGACATGAAGGGCTTCGGCGGCTCCGGCTCCCACCAGTGGGGCATGACGAGCTACGGCGCCTCCTACGAAAAGCAGTTCCTCTTCCAGCCGGCAACGTCCTACTGCGAAGTCTGCCACTCGTTCAAGTTTGACTTCAAGAACAAGGAAGAGTTCTTCGCTGCGCTGGGCAACCCGAAGGAACTGCAGAAGCACACCATCTCCCGCGGCGTCGCCTGCGAGGAATGCCATGGCGCGGGCGGTCACTTGACGGGCGCCGTGAGCAACGGCTTTGAAACGAACTGCGAACGCTGCCACCAGCGCTCCAACTTCGTGCCCGACATGGTCGCCACCGACAAGGACGGCGTGAAGAAGATCGAAACCGGCTTCAACGTGAAGACGAAGTCCTCCTGCCCGTCCTGCGGCACGGAAGGCTCGCAGCTCATGATGTCCAAGCATTATGAAAAGGGCATGCGCTGCGTCACCTGCCACGATCCGCATGAAGTGACGAGCAACGACTGGAAGTCGTACTACACGAAGCCCGCCATCCGCAAGACCTGCCAGGACTGCCACAAGACGCAGGCTGACGTCGTTGCGAAGACGGACACCCATGCCAAGGTCGACTGCATCGGCTGCCACATGCCGTTCACGATGAGCTGCGAAAACTTCACCGCGATCCAGCGTCCTGACTTCGCCGGCTTTGACGCCGTCCGTCGCTCTCACGTCTGGAACATCAAGGTTGATCCCGCAGCGAAGATGATGAACCCGGCCGAAGGCCAGTCCCGCGCTTCCAATTCGAAGGGCTGGCGCATCGCCAAGGATGAGGAAGGCCACGGCTACCTCGACCTGATGTGGTCCTGCGCCCGCACGGCGAACGCTGAGAAGGAAGTCACTGACAACAAGGGCTGCCACAGCGCGTTCCTGAGCGAACTCGAAAAGGGTCTGCAGTACACCGACCAGAAGGTCATCTACGACGAAGTCATGAAGTGGCAGAACCCCGTCAAGGCGGGCTACGACGCCGCGGTGAAGTCGCTTGAGCGCATCCACAAGCTCCTCGAAATCACGAAGCTCTCCGCTGAGTCGAAGACCGAAGTGCTGATGCTGATCGACAAGGCTCAGGACATCGTCGACCAGGTGAAGAAGGACGGCTCCTGGGGCGTGCACGCGCCGCACTACATGGCGCAGCGCACCGAGACCGCGCAGGCTTACCTCGCGCAGGCTCAGAAGCTCCTTGATGCGGGCGAATTCGTGAAGACGAAGGCTGCCAAGTAACTTGCGAGACCTTGCTCCGGCCGGGGCCCTTCGAAAGGGGGGCTCCGCCGGGGAGAAACGAACTGACAACAGACAACGGCAATGAAGATGATGAAGGCTGCGGCCGCTCTGGCGGCGACGCTTGCGATGGGCTCGGCGGTGGCGGGGGGCGATTCACCGATCGTTCCCGCCGATCCCGACAACGAGCACCTCGTGAAGATCTCGCTTCTGGAAGGCGTCGAGCTTTTCCGGCAGGGCGTTCGCTTTTACGACGTGAATGCGCTCGAACTTTGGGCCGACGGCTTCATTCCGGGCGCCGTGTATTTCAATTACAGCGCCTGGAAGAGCCTGCTGCCGAAGGACAAGACGACGCCGATGGTCTTTTACTGCGCCAATCGCCTTTGTGAAAACAGCGAAGCGGCCGCGCGCCAGGTGATCCGTCTCGGATACACCCACGTGCGGCAGATGCCTGACGGCATCTACGGCTGGCGCCAGAACGGCTATCCGACAGAGCGCCCGTAGTTTGACTCATCTTTCTTAGCCAACCAGACACAAAAAAACGGATTGAATTCGTATGCAGACCCTTAAGAAAACCCTGCTCGCCGCTCTCACTGCCTTCGCCGTCGCGACAAGCGCCGGCGCCATGACGGCCGACGAGAGCGAGTCCTACAGCATGGGCGCTTCCGTGGCGAACTACCTTTCTGCTCAGATGATCAAGCAGCAGGAGCTGGGCCTCTCCAGCAACAAGGAGAGCGTCTTGAAGGGCTTCACCGAAGCATTTTCGGGGAAGTCTCAGCTCACTACTGATGAGATTCTGAAGGCGCTTCAGGCGCGTCAGGACAAGCTGAACGCCTTGGAAGAAAAGGCGGTCAGCGCTCTGCGCGACAAGAACGCCAAGGAAGGCGCGGCCTATCTCGCGAAGAACGCGAAGAAAAAGGGCGTGAAGACCACGGAGTCGGGCCTGCAGTATGAAGTGATCACTAGCGGCAAGGGCGCCAAGCCCACGGAAGCGGACATCGTGACGGTGAATTACGAAGGGAAGCTTTTGGACGGCACGGTCTTTGACACGACCGCCGGCCGCATGCCCGCCCGCCTCGTCGTGATGAGCGTAGTCCCCGGCTTTGAAGAGGGCCTTCTCATGATGAACGAGGGCTCGAAGTACCGCTTCACGATTCCCGCGAAGCTTGCGTACGGTCGGGACGGCGTGGCGCAGATTCCTCCGGAAGCAACGCTGGTGTTTGAAGTCGAGCTCGTCAAGGTTGAAAAAGTCAAAGGACATGAAGGCATGATGGGCGGCATGGGCGGCATGATGAATCCCCACAAGTAAAGGGATTCGCCTAGCTGACTCATCCTCCGACGAAGAAAAGGATTTAAAGCCATGAACGGGCTCTTCTGGGTGATCTCGGGCGCAACGCTCGTGCCGGCGGCCGCGGCGGCCGCTTCGGTGCGAGGCGCAAGCCGCGCCGTGACGCTTGGGAGTGCGCTCGGTGCGGCGGCTGTGATTGCGGCAGCGGCGGCGGGCTACGGCGTCACCGGTCGCTGCGGCGACTGGATGAATCGCACGACGGACGAGGCGACGGACTGGCAGTTGGCCGCCCGCCTGACTGAAGCCCGCCGGGCGGCGAAGGCCGAAGACGCTGACGCCGCGGCGATGCTGCAGCTCGCACAGGCCAATTACGAGGCCGGGCGCTACGCCGATGCGGTGAAGGCGGTGGAAGACGCCGAAAGGCGCTTTGGCCGCAGCATCGAATCAGCGGTTCTGAAAGCCGAGGCGCTTTACTACCGGGAGGGACGCGTTCTCTCGCCGGAAGTGAAGGCGCTTTTGGACGAAGCGCTCGCCGCGAATCCTTACCACGTGCCCGCAAGGCTTCTTCTGGCAAACGATGCTTATTTGCACGAGCGCTGGGATGAAGCCATTGGCGAGTGGGAGTTTCTGCTTCGATCGGGGGCGGTGAGGGGCCGCGAGCGCGGCATTGAAAACGCGCTTGAGAAGGCCCGGATCCGCAAGGCCCAGTCTTCAAAGACGAACCAATAAGGAAGCCTCGGACGAGGCGGCGACAAATCGTCCGCGGCTTCACGGAGACAATCGTGAGTGAAAAGATTGACCGGAGAACATTCGTCGCCGGCGCAGGTCTCTCCGCGCTCACCCTGCTGCAGCTGGGCGGGTGTGCGAAGGGAGACGGCTCTGGCGGCAAGCGGCCGCACTACGTCATGGTGTTCGATCAGAACAAGTGCGTGGGCTGCGGCGACTGCAAGACGGCCTGCACCAAGGTGAACGACCTTGCAAAGGGCCAGGCCCGCCTCACGCTGCAGTTCACCTGCGGCACGGACGGCAAGGCGATCTGCCCCAAGGAGGACGCGCCGCGCGGCTACGCGAGCGACCGTCGCTACGTGCGCGTTTCGTGCCAGCAGTGCGAAGACGCGCCGTGCGTGAAGGTCTGCCCGACGGGCGCCGCGCATCGCGATCCTGAGACGGGCATCGTGACGATGAACCCGGACAAGTGCGTGGGCTGCAAGTACTGCATCGTGGCCTGCCCGTACAACGTCCGCTTCATCAACGAGAAGACGAAGGCGGCGGACAACTGCAACTTCTGTCTGGATTCCCGTCTGAAAAAGGGCAACATGACGCCGGGGTGCGTCGAAAGCTGCAAGTACGATGCGCTCGTCTTTGGCGACGCCTCGGACGAAAAGAGCTATGTGAGCAAGCTCCTCAAAGTGAAGGACTCGGTGCGCATCCGCCCCGAGATGGGCACCCAGCCCAGCCTGCGCTACATCCCCATCGTCAAAAAGGGAGCGTAAGCCATGGAAGCGAGTTTACTTTTCAACGTGGGTCTCTCCCACGGCATCCAGTGGCCCTGGCCCATTGCGGTCTACCTCTTCCTCGCCGGCATTTCGGGCGGCGCGGTGGCGGTGGCCCTCTTTGCCGCCGTGTGGAACAAGAACTACGAAGCGACGCCTGCTGTGAAGGCTGCGTCCGTCGTGGGTTTTGCAGCCATTGCGCTCGGCATGCTCTGCCTTGTGGCGGATCTGACGAAGCCTTTTGACTTTTGGAAGATCCTCATCAACTACAACCTCAGCTCGGTGATGAGTCTGGGCGTCATTGCGCTTCTTTTCTACATCCCGCTGGTGTTTGTGCTGATGGTGGCGTCCTTTGGCGACAAGTGCTCGGTGTGCGCGAAGGTGGCGGACATTGTGAAGCCCTTCAAGGCTGCCCTTTGCTGGGTGGTGCTGGTGCTGGCTCTCACGATCTGCGCCTATACGGGCTTTCTCATCTCGGCGCTCGTGCGCTATCCCTTGATCAACACGGCGGTGCTGCCGGCGCTCTTTGTGGTCTCCGGCCTCTCCGCAGGCGCCGCGGCGGTGAAGCTTCTCAGCCTCACGTGCTTTGGGGAAAGCGAAGAGAGCCCGATGATGCACGCGCTGCACAAGGCTGAGTACCCGCTGATGGCCGTGGAGCTGCTCTGCATCTTCATGATTGCGGCGGCCATGGTTCTTGGGAACGCCGGACAGCAGGCGGCCTTTGCGGCCTTTACGACGGGCTGCTGGGCAAAGCTCTTCTGGTGGGGCGTGATCGGCGTGGGCTTCGTGCTCCCGTTTGCCGCGACCTTTGTGAAGAGCCGCGCCGTCATGGCGGCGGGGGCGCTCTGCGCCGTTGTCGGCATGATGTGCCTGCGTCTTTTCATCCTCTACGCGGGCCAGACCTTCGTTTTGTAAGGCCTTTCTGGAGCGGGAGCTTTCTCCCGCTCCGTCGAGGCGGTTCTTTAGGAAAAGCGGATGCCTTCGGGCACCCGTTTTTCCATGTTTCAGGAGTCATAGAAAAGATGTTGAATCGAGTGAAAACCGGGATGCTGCCGCTCGTGGCGACGGCCGTTTTTTCTCTGTCCCCTGCCGTGGCTCATCCCGTGGTTGCGCCAGCGGACGCCTGCTCTTCCTGCGGCATGGTGGTAAAGAAGCACCCAGGCCCCAAGGGCGTGATGGAAGACGGGCGTCATCGGGCGTTCTGCTCGGCGAGAGCGCTCGCGTGCGAAGTGCTCTCGCACGGCGGCCGGGAGGCGGCCTGGGTGCACGACGCTGCGAAGACTGACTGGGCGAATCCCGATGACTCGGCGTTCATTCGAGCCGACGGCGCCTGGTACGTCTATGCTTCGCAAAAGAAGGCGGTGATGGGGCCGAGCCTCGCGCCTTTTTCGAGTGAAGCAGACGCCCGCGCCTTTCAAAAGGAAAACGGCGGAACGCTCTACCGCTTTGATGAACTCACCACCGGCATTCTTGGCTGCCGGGCGCACAACTAGGAGGGCGGGCATGAACGCTGCGGGACGCTACCGGCGCATGATGGGCATCGCCGCTATGGGGACGGCCTTTTTGATGCTCGCGGGCTGCGGGGACGCGAAGAAGCGTCCGGCTTTTTCGCCTGCGGCGCACGCGCGATGCGCCCTTTGCGGCATGGTGGTCGCCAATTATGAAGGCCCCAAGGCCGAGCTCTACTTGAAGGGCGTCGAGCGTCCGGCCATCTTTTGTTCGCTAAGGGACGGCCTCGCCTATTTGCTGCAGCCAGAAAACCGCCGGCGTCTGGAAGCTTTTTACGTGCAGACCGCCGACGGCGCAGCGTCGTTTCTTGACGCCGAACATCTCGTCTTTGTGACGGGAAGCCGCTTTGAAGGCGTGATGGGCGCTGAGCCAGCGGCGCTTGCGACGGCGACTGACGCCGACAAGTTCGTCGCCCGGTGGGGCGGAAAAAAGAAGGCTTTTGCGGATCTGGCGCTGGAGGATCTTGCGTGAAGCGGATCGCCTTTTTGCTGTGGCTTGCGGTTGCGGCGGCGCCCGTCTGGAGCGCCGTGGCGCCTGACGTCGCGTGTCGTCTTGTGACGACAGCGGACGACTTGCAGGCGGCGCTTGACGCCGTGCCGAGAAAAGGGTGTCTGAAGCTTGCCAGCGGCGTCTACCCAGGGCCGGTGACCATCCGAAAGCCCATGATTCTCACGGCTCACGAAGGCGCTGTGATTCGCGGGGGCGACCGGGCGGTGACTGTCGCCGCCTCGCGCGTGACGCTCGAGAATCTCGCGATCGAAGGGACGGGAAGGTCGCTTTCAGAGGCGCACGCCGCGGTGTGGCTGCAGAAGTTCACGCACGACGTGTCGCTTGTTCGCGTAAAGCTCGCGAGCCCCGCTTTCGGACTTTACGGCGAAGGCGTGGGAAACGTGAAGGTGACGGACTGCGTCATTAGGGGAGAGAAGGCGCGCCCCATGACAAGCCGCGGCGACGGGGTCTATGTGAAGTCGTCGCAGAATGTGGCGGTGCTTCGTTCGACGATTTCGGACGTTCGCGACGGCGTCTACTTTGAAAGCTCTGAAATGTCTGGGGTGGAAATGAATCGCTTCGAGGACGTGCAGTACGCCGTGCATTTCATGTACGCCAAAAGCGTTGAGGCGCATCACAACCGCATCCGGCATGCTTCGGGCGGAATTGCCGTCATGAGCACGAAACATTCCGAAGTGACAGGAAATCTCGTCGAAGACGGCACGGAGTTCGGGGCGCTTTTGAACGTCGCAAGCGGCTGCGTTCTCGCATGCAACACCTTTCGCCGCATCCGGAATCCGGAGGCGGACGCCGCGGTGAACAGCGAAGGAAAGGGCCTCTTTCTTTACGGCCCCGGCGTAAACGACATCGCCGGCAACTTTGTGACGGAAAATGACATTGGAATCGATGTTGCGGTTGGTGTTGAGGCGAATCGCGTAAATGACAACGTCATCACCGGCAACGACGTTCCTGTGCGCTATGTGGGCGTGAAGCCCCTCGTGTGGACGTTTGAAAACGGCAACTTCTGGGGCGAGGGCGTCGTGCCGGATCTGGACGGCGACGGCGTGGGAGACGAACCCTATCAGCCCAACGATTCCTTGGACCGCCTCTTCTGGCTCTACCCGGAAGCGCGTTTTCTCGCGGAGAGTCCGGTCGTGATGATTTTGAGGCGGCTCGTGAAGGGGCTGGCGCTCGATGCCGGCAAGGGCGTCACAGACGAGAAGCCGCGGGCGGTGCGCCCCCGCTGGTATGGGGCGACGGAGGAGGATTTGCCATGAGGGCGGCCGTGGAGGCAAAAGACCTGCGCTTTTTGAGAGGAAGCGCGGCGACAGTTGACGGCATGACGTTTGTGGTGGAGAAAGGGCGCGTTACGGCGCTTGTCGGCACGAATGGCGCGGGGAAGACGACCCTGATGAAGCTCATGCTGGGGCTCATGGCGCCTGTGTCGGGCGAACTCACGGTTTTGGGCGGCGCTCCGGGCGCCGAGCCTCTCAAAGTGGGGTATCTCCCGGAAAACGTGAGCTTTTACGACGAAATGACTGTCGCGGAGCATCTCGCGTTCTTTGCCGGGGTGAAGGGAGTCTCGGGCGCTCGGCGCGACGAAGTCGCCCGGCGCCTGCGGCTTGAAGAGCTGGCGGGCAAGCGGCCCCGCGACTGCTCAAAGGGCCAGCGCCAGCGACTGGGGCTTGCGCAGGCGCTGCTTGCTGATCCGGCGCTTCTTGTTTTGGACGAGCCCACGACGGGGCTTGATCCTCAGACGGCAGAGGCGCTCTACGCCATTCTCACCGAACTTGCGCACGCAGGGTGCGCCGTGCTCCTCTCGACGCACGAGCTCGCGCTTGCGGAAAAGCATGTGGATGCGGTGATGATGGTGAAGGCCGGGCGGCTTGTTGCAGGCCCGGCGACGCTCAAAGAACTTCGGCGGAAGGCGGGGCTTCCGGTCCGCGTGACATTGCGGGGCGAACGGCCGGCAGGCCTTGTGCTCCCGTCGCAGGTTCGATGGGCGGACGCGGGATTTGAATCGCCGGAAGACGCGGTGCCGGAACTCGTGAAGGCGCTGGTTCACGCGGGCTGTGCTGACTTTGACATCGTGCGGCCCGATCTGGCGTCCCTTTACGCCCATTTCAACCAGGAGGCGGCATGAAGGTCTTTTCCGTGCTCGTGCGAAAGGAGCTGCTCGTTTTGCGGCGCAACCGGTGGCTTGCGGCGGGCGCCTGGGTGTCGGGGCTTCTCGCGGCCGCGGTGGTGCTTGGAACGGCCGCCGTGGGCGGGCGCCTCGTCTGGCGCGACTTTGCCACGGTCTCGACGGCGCTCGCGGCCCTCATGATGTACGTGACGCCTCTGATGGCGGTGCTTGCTGTGAGCGACGCCTTCGCAGCCGAGCGCGAGCACGGGACGCTTCTCTTGATGCTCACGTATCCCATGAAGCGCGGCGTCTGGGGGCTTGCAAAGCTTGCGGCCTATGCGACGGCGATTGCGGCGGCGCTGCTGCCTGCGGTGATGATTCTGGCGGCCCTGCGGGCGGCGCTTCCCTTGCCCTGGGGCTGGGGGGAGACGGCGGCGGGGCTGGTGAAGCTCTTTTTCGCGGCCTGGCTTTATGGCACAGGCTTTGCCGCGGCGGGCTGCGTCGTGAGTCTTGGGGCGGCGACGAAGGCGCAGTCCCTGGCGCGGCTGCTTCTATTCTGGCTGGTCATCGTGTTTCTCTGGGATCTGGCGCTCTTGACGGGCGCCGTGGTGACGGCGGGCGAAGCGCCGCGCTGGCTTTTTTCGGGACTCATGACTGTCAATGCCGCAGACGCCTTTCGGCTTCTCTTGACGCCTGCGCGCGCAGCAGACTTCACGGTGTCCGCAGCGCATTTGTGGGCGGTGCTTTTGGCGTGGATCGCGGCGGGCGCTGGCGTGATGCTTGCTCGCCTTGCGAGGCTCAAGCTCTGAGGACGGATCATGATTCCTGAACTGGGTCTTTATCTTCTGGTGCTTTCCGGGGCGGCGTTCTTTGCCGCAGCCCTGACGGCGATTGCGGGGCTCGCGCGCCGCAGCGAGACGCTCGCGGCTTGCTGGCGGCCGGGGTTTGCGGCAGGCGTCACGGCGCTCGTGATGTCCGCCGGGTGCCTTTGCTATGCGCTGCTCACGAACGACTTCTCGGTGAAGTACGTCGCTTACAACTCAAACACCGGGCTTGAAGCGGCTTATCAGCTGGCGGCCTTCTGGGCCGGACATGAAGGGTCGTTCTTTTTGTGGCTGATCCTGTCGGCGCTTGCCTTGGGCACGGCGCTTGTCTCGAGTCCGCGGGACGAGCGCTTCAGGGGCGCAGAGGCGGCTGCGGCGGCGGTGATTCTTGCCGCGCTTGCGCTCTTTCTCGTCTTTGTGGCAAATCCCTTTGAGCGGCTCCTGCCCGAGGTGCCAAGCGAAGGCCGGGACTTGAATCCGATCCTGCAGAGCATCGGCATGATCATCCATCCGCCGCTCCTCTTCGCGGGCTACGCGGGGCTCGCAGCCCTTGGGGCGGCTGCGGCGGCACAGCTCGTGACGGGGCGGTGCGACACGGAAGTAAAGGCGCATCTGAGGCGTCTCACGCTCGTGACGTGGCTCTTTTTGACCGCGGGGAATGCGCTGGGCTCCTGGTGGGCCTACACGGAGCTGGGCTGGGGCGGCTGGTGGTTCTGGGATCCGGTGGAGAACTCTTCCTTCGTGCCGTGGCTTCTTGTGACGGCGCTGCTGCACCTTTTCATTGCGCGAGACGCCTCGCCGCGGTTTACGGCGCTTCTTTGCCTTGCGGGCTTTGCACTGTCGCTGCTAGGGGCTTTTCTCGTGCGAAGCGGCCTCGTGCAGTCAGTGCACGCCTTTTCGTCGGATGCGACGCGCGGCGTCGCGCTTTTTGTTCTCTTCCTGGTTCTGACACTGCCCGCGGTCCTGCTCTACGCCTGGCGCGCGGAGAAGCTGCCGGTGCCGGAAGCTGATGCGGAAAGCAGCGCCTTCCTTCTATCAGCGGGCGCCTATCTGATGCTTGCTGCGGCGGCGAGCGTTCTGGTGGGAACGCTCTATCCTCTCTTTTTTGAGGTGCTGGGTTTTGGCACTTTGTCGGTGGGGGTGCCGTACTTCAACGCTTTCTTTGCGCCGATGACGGTGGCGGCGGCGATGCTGATCGGCTGGCTTCAGGCCGGGCGCCTCACGCGATGGGAGCGGCTTGGCGCAGGATTTGCAGCACTCGCGGCGGCAGCGACAGCTTGTTTTCTAAAGCCTGAGGACCCAGTGTGGCCTGTGGCGGGGGCGGCGGCTGCGGCCTGGCTCGTCGCGACGGGGGCGGGCGCTCTCTGGCGCGGCGGCTTTTCGAAGGCGGCGGTTCTGGCGCATCTGGGGCTGGCGGTTTCCATCGCGGGCGTCACCGGCATTGCCAACTTTGAAACGGACGCGCTGGTGCGCATGGGGCCGGGGCTTGGAAAGCCCGTCGCGGACGTCATTTTTGTGTACGATGAAACGAAGGACGTGGAGACGCGCGGCTACCGCGCCAAAGAGGCGCAGATTCTTGTCCTCAACGAGAAGGAAGAAGAAATCGGACGCTTGACTCCGCAGCGACAGGTTTACAAGGTGAACGGTCAGTCGATGTCGGCGGCGGGCATCCGCCACGGCCTCTGGCGCGACCTCTACGTTTCCATGGGGAACGATCTGGGGCAGGGCGAGTACCTTGTTCGACTCTCGGTGAAGCCCTTGGTGAGCTGGATCTGGGCGGGAGCGGTGTTGATGCTTCTGGCGGGGCTCGCCCTGCTCGGGCGGCGGAGGAAAAAATAGTGAAGCGAAGACTTGGCATGATGGGACTCGTCGCGGCGGCTGCGGGCGTTGCGCGGGCGGAGACGGCGGCGCAAGGGGCGGCGAGACGAAAGCTTGCGATTGAGCTCTCGAAGGAACTGAGGGATCCGTCGTCGGCGAATCAGACGCTTTTCGAGAGTGAAAGCGCGATCTCGGGCGAACTGAAGGCGGAGATGAGTGTACCTAAAATTTGCATGTAAATGACTGAGGTTTGCTACACTCGCTCTG